>CAZRLY010000005.1:0-50947 GCA_964601015.1 uncultured bacterium | reverse complement strand
GCTCGTGGCTCGGAAACGCGACCCGGAGGCGGGGATTGGATATTTTGATGATGAAATGCGAGCGGCGATACGGAATATCGCCCGGTCGAAAGCGGCAACCCTCAAAAAAGAGGGCTTGAACGCCGTTGACCAATTAGTCGGTGCGTTCGGTCCGGCGATGCAAGTTTTCACAGCTTACGACGAAGTCCGAACCGACACCGGCGATGTGGTCGAAGTTTTGACAGCGATTCAAGCGGCGGCGGATGCGGTGGCGGAGTGGCGAGTGGAACAGCTCTCGGATAGGAGTCTCGAAGGGGTTGCCCCGGAGAGTCGATTTGTCTTGCTGTGTTGGGATGTTTTGGGCGCGGTCGAATTTCGTTTCAACGAGGCGATGTTGCTCGGCCGGTCAGTTGGGATGGACGTCAACGCCTTGATTGAGTCTGGGCTTGTGAGCAAAAGTAGCGACAAGGTGAAATTGTTGCCAGCTTCTGAACGCCGTCGTGAACGCGAGATCAGGACAGAAAAAGAACAGATGGAGTTGTTTCAGCTTGAGAAAGGGCGTAAAAAACGCGGTCAACGCAAAATCCACCCGAACGATGAGTATTTCGCCAGTGCGATTGATATGTGTCATGCGTTAGCGTTGCGTCACGCGGAAGCTGGTGGCGGGCAAGCTGGAATCGGCGCTGCTCGTGGACTGGCTCGACAACAGAACTGGACAGCCGAACATCCGTGCGCGAAACTGATGGAAGCGTTGGTGAAAGCAGCGCCGGATGCAGTGAAGTTTGGCGGCAAGAAGCAAAAAACAGTCGCAGACGAGTTCCCAGAGTTCCGGGCGTGGCATTCGATGCTCAAACCGTTGTTCCGTATCGAACCGCCAGAATGGAAAGAACCTGTAAAAGTACAATTGGAATTGCTTGAGCAAAATGATGAGTAAAGTTGAGAACCGGTGGTTGTAAAAAATGCTCGGGGGTGCGGATTTGCGCTCGTCGTGGATTGGCAAATCCACGACAGGAAGCGGAAAGAGTAGAACATGCAGCCTTGCTTGTTAGCTTGATACAAACGGGCAAGGAACCGCCCGTTCTACGGTTAGAAATTAAGATGATGAAGAGAGTCGAATACCTGGAATCGAGTTTACGTGCAGTAAAGTGGAAACGATTTTTGAGAGCGCCTGATTCAGATGTTCGTCGAGAACTCTATGTTCCGGCGTTGACTCGTGCGAGATATTATGATAGGTGTTGCGCCTACTTTTCAAGTCGAGTTTTATCGGTTGCGGCGCGGGGTTTCGGCGGGTTAATCCAGAACATACTTGAGAGCGGTGAGGATGAGAAACCGAACCCGCCTGCGGTTCGCCTGCTAATCAATGAACAGTTAGACGCAGAAGACCTAAATGCCCTCCTCACAACAGGCGATGAAACGCCGCTGATAGAGAAGTTGCTCAAGCAGTTCAAAGAGCCGGTGACTGCGCTTGAAAAGAATCGGTTAGAGATGCTTTCGTGGTTGGTTGCGAGCGGTTGGTTAGAGGTACGCGTTGCGCTGATGCGTCATACGCGCGGTGTTTCGCATGCGAAGTTCGGCATCGTTACGGACAAATACGGTGATAAGATAGCGTTCATGGGTTCCGATAACGAGACCGGCGCTGCACTGATTGAAAATTACGAAGAGCTGGAGATCCGGGAATCGTGGAAAGATAGGGAGTTCACGGATTATTACCAGGAGCGATTTGAGAATCTGTGGAATGACCAAGATGAGGCAGTAACGAGCATCTCCTTGCCTGATGCCGTTCGTGCGAAGCTGATTAAATTCGCGCCGAAGAACCCACCAAAAGAGATATTTCACGATATGGCTCACCTCAAAGCTACGTTAGTGTGGAACTTCATCGCAGCGGCACCCTATCTCCCAAACGGAGAAACAGCCTGCGATGCAACAGCGTTGGTTGAGCTTTGGCCCCACCAGAAGAGCGTCATTGATGATGTTTCGGAAGCCTATCCTTCTGGCCGATTGCTTTGCGACGAAGTTGGAATGGGGAAAACCATTGAGGCTATCTTTATTCTTCGACGACTACTTTGCGGACGTGGTGTCAAGCGCATACTGCTCCTTGTCCCAGCAGGACTGCTCAAACAGTGGCAAGAGGAGTTGAGGGAAAAGGGAGGGTTGCTGGTTCCTCGATGGGAGGGTGGTTCTCTGTATCTTCCAAGCGGAGAAGCGCAACCGCTTGATGCGTTGAAAGCGTTGGAAGAAGAAGAGCTACTTTTAATTAGCCGTGAGTGGGCAAGGCGACCGGATAATCGCGAGCTAATATTAAATTCGCCCAAATGGGATTTGGTCTTACTGGACGAGGCACACGCTGCGCGTCGTTCAGCGCCAGAGGAACGAGAGTTTAATTCTGGAAATTTGTTGCTACAACTTTTGCGGGAGTTGCAGTTGAAAAGGCAAACACGAGGCATCTTGTTGTTGAGCGCAACGCCGATGCAGACGCAACCGTGGGAACCGTGGGATTTGTTGTCAGTGTTAGGGGTGGGTGGCGACTGGATGGTCGAATTTAATGACATTCGCACCTACTACAATGCAGTTGCGGCTCTGGACAAATCAGGTATTGACTTCACAGTAGCCCAAAAAGTTGCAACATTGATTGTCAATGATGATGAGTTCCTTCGATTAGATGAAGATTTGGACATGAACAACGTTGCCGAAATCGCCAACAGATTGGTTTTTTCATTTGGGGACGAGCAGAAAAAACTGTCCGAGTGGTTGCGTAGAGGTTCACCGTTGGGTCGAAGGATGCACAGGAACACTCGTGATACATTGCGGAAATACTACGATAGAGGCTTGCTGGAACATCGTCCACCAGAGCGAGATGTGCGGGATGAGCTTTTCGACTATAGCTATCAGTTAGAACGCGATTGTTATAATGCTATCACAAACTACATCAACACGAGATATGAGCAACTCGAAGGCGAAAAAAAGGGCAAGGGATTTGTGATGACAATCTACCGCCGTCGTGCGTCGAGTTCACCGCGTGCTATTCGATGCAGCCTTGAACGACGGTTGGAAGGATTAAATCGTGTTATCCGCAAGGAAAAGTGGATGAACAACTGGTGGGAATCGGAGGATGTGAATTGGCAAGATTTGATTGATGTGGACATCGAAGAAGAGATAGATGCGGCTTTGCCAATTGACCCAAAAAAAGCCCAGATTGAAAAAGAGGAAGATGAAGCGCTGCTTGAACGCCTAAGCAGACTTGGTAGCAATGATAGCAAATTTGCGAAGTTCTGGGAATCGCTCCAAGAAATCACAGCCGATGGCCGCTCCGTCTTGGTTTTCACGGAATATACCGACACGCTAATTTACCTCCGCGAACTCTTACGTCCAAGCTATGGGAAGACTTTGGGTGTTTATAGCGGCGGTGGCGGGCAAATCTGGGATGGCAACGAGTGGAAAAAAGTCTCAAAAGCCGAGATTACAGAACAATTAACCAGAGGGAAATTAAGGGTTCTCGCCTGCACAGATGCCGCCAGTGAAGGGTTGAATTTACAAGCGGCAGGCGCGTTGATTAACTACGATTTACCTTGGAATCCGAGTAAAGTCGAGCAGAGAATTGGGCGTATTGATAGAATCGGGCAACAACAACCGTTACTTCCAATACGAAATCTCTTTTTGAACAATAGCGTCGATATGCGAGTTTACAATGTATTACGTCAGAGATGTCGTCTGTTTGAGCATTTCGTCGGACGGATGCAACCAGTGTTGGCATTGGCGCGACAAGCATTGCGAGGCATCGTTCGGGAAGAAGATGCTGATGCCATCTTATATCAGTTGGAACAAAAATCCGCTCAGATAGATGAAGATGAGACGGTAAGCAGTGCATTCGCTGAATCGGAGGTTTCAGAGAAGGTAGAAGTAGAGCCGGTAATGAAACGTGAAGATTTTGACCTTGCATTGGAGTTACTTCAAGAAGCCACTGCGTTTTCGTCGCAATTCCGCGTAGCCGAAGTCGCTGGCGGGACAGAGCCCGCCGCTACGGGTGCCCGAACTCGCCAGAGTTCGGCTCCCCCGACCGACAAAAAAGTTGGCGAAAAAAAGTGGCAGTTGAGCGGTTTCGGCAAACAAGCTGTCGAAATAACAACAGCCCGAACCGTTTTAGAACGCGACAAAACTGTTATCCCACTCACGATAGCATCTCCGATTGTCGAACAAATTGTCAACAACCTTCCAATGCCGAACCTATCGCCGCTTGTTTTAGCAGAAGCCCGACTGGGCAATCATCGTTGTGTTGAGGCTCTCTGGATTGATGGCGATGTTCGGGGGTTTAACCCCCGAACAACAGTTACATCCCTCAAACAATTAACAAATTTAATTGAATCATGGGATGGGAGTTTAGCCGAGCCAAACGATTGCTTGAAAGCGCATCAGGTTGCTCATAAACGCGCCCAACACCGTGTGAATCAACAAGCCGCCCTGGTAAAATTTCGCCAAGATACCAATATATCACTTCAACTTTCGGCTGCTAAGTTACGTTTAAAACGAGAGTTAGGACGGACGCTTAGATGCTTTGGTATTGGAAGTTTGAACGTGCTTTTCAAGCAACAAGTACAACGTCGGTCAGAACAGACTGACCGATATCGACAAGCACTCGAAAAACTGGGAGATTATCCAGTCTGGACGGATACAGAGCGAGAAGCAATAGATAATTTTGTAGAGCAGTTGCCGCCTAATAAACAGAGAGCGAGGTTGCTTGGTAGTGAAATTAATGCGGCTCTTGTTGACCCAAGATGGGAAGCGAAATAGCATAGAAACTAGTGCTGTGCGGCGTAAGTCTTCCTACCATTAGCTGTCCTCTGTAACTGATTTCAAGGTCAAAGCGAATTGTCTAATGGTAGGTTTATTTACGCCCTGATGCACTAGTACATGTGGGTGCAAATCTTTGACCCGTAGAACGTGTGGTTCCTTACTCGTTCTACCCGGCAATCCAAACGGGCAAGGCTGCCCGTTCTACGGCTGGGTTAAGAACTTCTGCCGTCGTGTACTAGTCCGTCAACTGGAGTTTATTGAGCGTGGTGTTGAATATGAATATGTATCAGTTTTATCCTTGATATTGAAAAAACCCTGAAATGTTGGTTGAATTATTTGAAAATGTCAGCACAAGTTGCCGCGAATTTAATTTTTGCCCTTATCGTACTCAGCATTTTTGCAGTTTATGCCCAAAGTCAAGAACCTTCCGAAATTTCCTTCCCGCCCATATCACTTTACCACAAAACTGAAGAATTTAAAATTCAGGATACATCACAACCATATCAGCTTAAAAATTGGCTCATCATTCAGGAAAGCGAGGTTGTACGCGTCAATGGGGAAGTATTGAAGAGGGGAATTGATTATGTTATGGATTATACTGCTGGCAACATCCTCATCAAAAAAGCGGTTTCCCCAGATGCTATGGTTAAAATTGAATACCACACCGTCCCGCTTTCAATCAAGAGAAATTACAAACGCCAGCTTTTCCCACCAGAAAAACCACAACGACTTGAGAGACCAATCGAACGTCGAGACCAAGAGGTTCCTCCCACAGTTCCTGAAAGTTGGCAGTCGGTTCCCACCTCATTGCAACATTCTATCACAAAAACCTTCTCAGTGTCGCTCGGCAGCAACCGAAGTTTGACGCCTGACCAATCTCTCAGAGTAAATATCAACGGCAAAATCTCCGAAAACATCGACGTGACAGCCATGCTATCCGACCAAAATATGCCGTTGCAACCGGATGGAACGACGGAAGAATTGTCAGAGATAGAACAAAAACTTATCAGGATTGTATCCCCTCATCTATCAGCGACATTGGGAGATTACGAGGGTTTTTTAAGCGATTCCGAATACGTCTTTTTTCCAAAGCCCTTAGAGGGCGTACTGGTACAGGGGAATTTTAATTGGGGAAGTTTCAACCTCATCCCAAGTGCTATTCCGAGAGGGCGTTCATCAAGCAAGACGATGCAGGGAATCGAAGGGCAGAGTCAATACCGCGTTGATGCTGACGGACAGTACATCGTCATGAAGGCGGGGAGTGAAATAGTGTGGCTGAATGGCGAGCGGATGCGGCGAGGCGAGAATAACGATTACATAATCGCCGAATATGGTGACCCAATTATTGAGTTCACTAACAAGCATTTGATTACGAGCAATGACGTAATCAGGGTAGATTTCGAGTATATTGCAGAAGATATGGCTTACAGACGCGAACTCCACGGATTTGGCGGCAAGCTAAATTTTTTAGAAGGCAACGCATCTATAGGGGTTACTGGCGTACTCGAAGCGGACGATAATCACCCCGACAGGGCTTATATAATCCTGACCGATGAGGACATCGAAAAACTGAAAAGAAATGAATTAGAAGACGGCGAAGAAACGCTGATAGCTCCACAGAAACACTCCGTCTTGGGATGTGACGGGAGATTTGACATCGGCAATAGGACGCATGTCCTTAGCGAACTGGCTTTCAGCAGCCTTGATAAAAATACCTTCTCAAGTTTGGATAAGGTGGATACCAGCCGCGCGTGGAAAATTCAAGCCAATACTTCGACTGAAAAACTGCGATTGAACCTCGACATGCGTGGTATGGACGCCAATTTCGTTCCCGTAGGCGCTACCGCAACCAGCCGCAGTAGATACCGCTACGAACAACAATACCAGCAAGAAGGAGGCGACATCTTTTTAGCCCAAGACTATTCAAAGACTCCTTCGGAAAACTCGGCTGACTTGTCGTTGCAGTATGAGCCAGTAAGCGGTGTCAGGCTGGATGCGGGGCTTGGCAGGACTGCCGAAAGCTATCCCGATGAACCTTCTCTGGATACAGTACGCAAGAATTGGAACCGTGGGCTGGACGTAAACATCCCAAAACTGCCCCGCCTCCGCACAAAATACTACGCAAACACGAACGTAACGAACGGACGAGAGAATTTTAAGTGGACTCGCGAAACCTTTGACGTAACTCATCGCATCGGCACATTTAACTTCAATCTGGATGCGGAATATTTGACCTCAATTGACTTAAACCCGTCGGATAATCCCCCACCATTAACGGGGGGGGATTTTAACCGCAACCGTAAACGGCACTCGCGCGGATTAAAAATTGACACGGCGGGTTTCAAGTGGGCAACACTATCCGGCGAATATTCCTTTGAAGAGTCTTTTAAGAAAGAAAGCGAATTCTCGATTGATGGGAATACGCTAACCTATTCGGATTGGCAAAAGGATACCACAGCGAGAACTATGTCAGCAGGGATATTTTCAAAACCCGTGGAATGGAGCGATTTCTCAAGTAACTTTTCACGAAGGATATTCAAAGAATTGTCCGATGGCTCAGAAACAGAGACAAATCTTGCAGATGTCAGATTCAGTTTGACACCGTTCAGAAGTGCGTTCAGTGTGGACGTCAACTATGAGATTGATAGAAAGCTCGCGTCGGAGAAGGTGGAAATTTTTACAAATACGCTCTACGGGCGTCCGATACTCCCCGGACAGGGAACTTATGTAAAAATTGATGAATACCACTACCAGGAGGATTCGGAAAAGGGCGACTACATCAGGATAGTGAAGACGGTGGGCGATAAGCCCGTTTCAGCGGTCAAAGCGAGATTTCGCTTGAATATCCGCCCGCGTCAGTTCTTTGCTAAAAGTAGGCGAAAAATCAGCATCCCAAATAAATTAGCGCACCCATCTTTATTAAGTTTTGCTCGCAATTCTGATTTAGTCCAAACAAAAGCGGGCGAAACAAACAGTCAAGCCACCGCTACTAACAAGCCCAATACGCAATCAGAAACACGGTTAGGCAAAATCGCCCTAAGGGGCGTAGCGGGCTTTGCAGGTTTCTTCGCCCAATCCCTTACAGGTGGAATCACGCTTGATGTCACAGAGGAACAGGAAAAGGCACAACCCGGCGAACTTTATCTCCTGCGGAATTTGCAAGGTGAAAATACCATCTCTGGACGCAAATCAGGAAAATACCAGCTTGAATTTGAACCAACGAGGCTGTTTACCATAAATGTGGGATACAACCTCATAAGAAGGCTGAACAAGCGCATAAACAGCCGCGAACGACAGTACCACACTAATTCGTGGACTTTGGAAGCTAAGAGCGCGCCCACCACCAAAGTTTCCTTAGGGGTGGAATGGGAAAAGCGGCGTACTTTGGAGAAAATAATTGATATGATGGGGACAAGCGGGGCTGAGTTGGCGCAGAAGGCTAACCCACGAACAACGCGCATAATCTCAGACATCATCAGAAACGAAAAAACGAGCTCACTTAATTTCCGATATGCACTGACAAAACTGATTGATGTAGGTTTACAGGGGGAATACAAAACGGAAGACGATGTTGATATGACCGAAACAGAAACGGATACCCACACTCGCAGTGTTTCTTTGGAAAGTTTTTTGAGCTATTCTCTCATCGGCAAAGGACGGCTCAACTTTTCATACAAAATCGCCCACGGCAAAAGCAAGGGCAACCTCCCATTCGCCCGATACAATTTCCACGATGGAACCAGCCATGAAGCGCGATTAAGAGCGGATTACAAACTGAGAAAAGTATCCGACTTAATTTTGCGATTGAACTATCGGCTGTTAGCAACAGAACGGGACAAACCTGAACACAGAGCAGAGGTTGAGGTTGTGGCAGAATTATAAATGCGATACACACATCACACCCTCAACCATCCTACCCTCACCTCAACCAGATAAACGACAGAACCTGTTTAAGTCGCGGCAGGCTTCTTGAGTGTTCAAAGAGCATAGTTTGCGAGTCGCCTTTGAACCAGCAGGATAGTGGAACTTCGCCGCTGATTTCCTCTACATCAGTCAACCCACTATCGAACAGGTTTTTCGCATGGGAGCCGTTGTTCAGGGGCATATCTTTGAGCAGATAACAGTTATCGTCACTGCTAAACGCTTTTGAGTAAGCGAAGTATTTTATCCTGCCTTCTTCCGAAAGCACAATCGCACAAATACGCGGGCTGAACCGCACATATCTTATTGACGTGCTGGTGAGAGAAGTACAATATTTTGTAGCCAGCGCGTCAATTGCCTCCCAACCAACTTCCTTCATCTGATTCACGTCAGCAAGGAACCGTTGTTTAGGCATAAGCAATTCGACAGCAAACTGGTTTGCCCGTAATTCCTCCTGCCTGCTAAGTGTAGAGTTATACATCTCATCTATCAGGCAAGTGCTATTTGTCTTTTTGTGCTGGTCAAGCTCATAATGCCCCAATTCGTGTGCTACGGTAAAATTCTTTCGCGCCTCGGATTTGATAGCGCTGTTAATCAGAATCCCGAAAACATCACCTACACGTATGAGATACCCATCGTAATCCCCCTCAATCTCACGCTCCCAAACCCAGATGCCCAACCTCTCAGCAATCTGGCGCGGTTGAATTGGGACATCCGCAATGTTCAATTGATAAAGCAACCTCCTCGCGCGTTCGGCGGGAGAAAGCCACCCACCGGCATCCTTTCTATATGTTTTCTGGGGGAGCGAACGCATCTCATGCCTCCGGTTTTGATTCGTCTTCCTTCCTGCTTTTAAGAAACTCGTAAAACTCCAACATGGCTTTCTTGTCCTTCTCAGACAATTCCATCATGCCGCGAAACATGACGCTAACTTTTGGGTCAGCCAGAATATCCTCATAGCCTAATGCCCTTTTCCCAAGAAGGTAGTCTGTGGTAATTTTGAGCGCACTTGCTAACTTAGCCAGCGCATCGAAAGATGGCTTTCTGGCACTGGATTCAAATTGAGAGATAGCCGCCGAAGTCAATTTCGCTTTACGAGCAAGTTCTGTTTGAGTTAAATCTAATTCAATTCGTTTCTTCTTGATTCGGTTTGCTACAGTGGACATGTTTGTCTCCTTTTCGACGTTCTTTTTACATTTGTGTTATAAATTTTAACATAAAAGCACGAATAGTTCAAGAAGAAATATTCACAAAATTATTTTTTCTTGTGCGCGAATACCCATTAAAAAGAGCAGGGAAGAGGACGGGCGCGTCACTTTCTCCCTGGATGGTTGTGATTGTCCTATTAGCGGAACAGATGGCGATTGACGACATTCCTCGCCCCCTCACCGATTAAGGCACGCTTAACTTCCAGCGCGCATTTTTGGCGCAGTTCTACAAAAGACTCATCTGAATAGAATGCGGTGTGCGCGGTCAGATAGAGGTTGGGGATATTTCGGAGTTTTGGTGTAATATTCGGCTCATTTTCCAGCACGTCAATAGCCGCACCAGCAATCTCTCCATCTTCCAAAGCGGCAATCAGCGCAGATTCCTTGATCAACCCGCCCCGAGCGGCGTTGACAAGGTAAGCATCCTGCCTCATCATCTTGAATGCTTCCTCGTCTATCATGTATCTATTTTCATCCGTCAGGACGCAATTCAGGGAGACTACCTTGCTTTCCTTCAACAACTCCGTCAAAGTTCTTGCCCGCCTGATACCCAGTGATTTCTCAACTCCGTCGGAAAGAAATGGGTCAAAAAATAGCACATCGAATCCAAAGGACTTAGCACGCAGGGCAACAGCCATACCAATCCAGCCAAGCCCGACAATCCCCAGTATGCTTCCCCGAATTCTGGTAGCGCCGAAAGCGTCCTGCCACCTGTATCCACCGTTCTTAACACGGTTGCATACATGGTGTGTGCGACGCATCAGATTCAAAATAAGACAGAGTGCGCTGTCAGCTACTTCCTCCGTCCCATAATCCGGCACGTTGATAACCGGGATATTCCTTTCGGCGGCGGCGACAATATCAATGTTATCGTATCCTGTTCCGGCTCTGGCGATAATCTTACAGTTCGTCAGCCGACTGATGGTTTTTCGACTAATGATTATCTCATGCCAGACAATCAGCGCGTCCGCATCCTCTACCAGCCCGCAGATTTCTTCTTCATCATTCGCCATTAGCGTTTTGACATTTCCGAGTTCCTTTAGTATTTCCGACTCAATCTCTGCCTCTTGTAACAAATCAGTCACAATAATTTTAGCTGTCATGTTATTGTACCTCCCTTCGTTCTTCCGTTCACCCATTCCGAGTCACCATCTTCCCAGAATTCCCGTTTCCAGATTGGCACTATCTCTTTCAGCCTATCAATAGCATAATTACACGCCTCAAATCCTTCTTTTCGGTGGGGCGATGCTACAGCAATAGCAACGATTACCTCTCCCACAGAGAGTTTTCCTACCCGGTGGATGATTGCAACCCTATTAAGCCCCCACTTTTTGTAAATCTCGTCAGCGATTTGGTCTATCTTGTCCTCCGCCATCTTATGATAGGATTCTAATTCGAGATAGCGTACCCGTCGCCCTTCAGAATTATTTCTGACGACACCCAAAAAAGTTACCACTGCGCCGGCATCGTCGGTAGAAACAGCATCTATAACATCCTGCGCTGAAATTTCTTCATCAGTAATTTTAAACATACTTACCCTCCAGTCACGGGTGGAATCAGAGCTACCTCATCCCCATCTTTAAGCGGCGTATTCTCCGTTGCGTATTCCCAGTTTACGGAAATTTGCATAACGTCGTAGTATTCAGCAAACTGGGGTTGTTCCTTCTCCAGGCGTTTGAGAATATCACTTATAACTGCTCCATCTGCGAGTTCCATTACCTCCTCGCGTCTGCCAAACATCTCATGGCATACAGCAAAAAATTTAACCTTTACTTTCATACCCATCTCCAATCTTCACGAAAGTACAAAATTGTATTCATACGCACAGATGATACGTTTTAGTGGGAAGGAAAACTACAGAAAATGATAACACTACACTAACGCGTTGTCAAGAAAAAATAACCTGCTTCAGAAAAATTGCCCTGCATGTCAAATGATTTCTTGACTTTTTATCATTTGTCTGATACAATAATGTTAAGAATTTTGTTTTCTTTCCGATTCCCACCCTGCTGAATAGAGGAAGATTAACACCCCCTTCCTTAGGTATACGAGGTGTGTAAGGGATATGCCCTGGCGAAAAATTACGCCCCAGTTTAACGTGGAAACGACTAATTTCATAGTAACCTATTTTATTGTTGGCATTTTGGCTTTATTATTAGCTTTCGTCTCTTATACTTCTCGCATCGTCAAGAAATTAGATGAAGCACAGCGGAACCAAGTTGAACCGTTGGCGGATTTAGCTTCTGTTATTCCATCTATTAAGGATATAGCACTTAGCAGACGACTCAATACAGATTTTGTAGCTCTTCGGAAGAACAGCCGATTATCGTTTATCATAACAGACGCTGAGACTGGAGACATAGTTAAGGTTAGAGGAATAGATAAAACCATAGCAGCTAAGTTTGATGATGAGCCGGAAATTCCGCTCGAAGAATCCGAGAAAAAGAAACTTAATAACACTCTTGAGCGGATGAAGAAAAGTAAGAGTAAGCGGCCAATTGCCATTGACTATGTTACCGAAGATAGGGTGCCAGTCGGTTTTTTCTATCATGGTGATGCCAGCGAAGAGAAAATCGGTATGTTGCCTTTCGTGTTTACGGATTTGAAAAAGAATCCGATAGCCTGGAAAATCTGGGGCAAATATACGGAAGCGAAAGACGCTTCTGTGCGTCAAATAGAACAAGCACATGCTTTTGTGCGCGAAGCAAACGCTGCTTCAAGATTCTTTCCAATACAAATTGACCCAAAACCAAGGGATGGGTATTTTCATCACGAAACAGCCAAACACTACGAACTGGTATTGATGCCCTATGTCCAAATCGCTTTGATTACAACATTCCTGCTAATCGGGTTGCTGGTTTACCGGAAGAGTAAAGCGAATGAGCAAGCGGCCATCTGGGTAGGGTTGGCAAAGGAAACGGCTCACCAACTTGGTACACCAATTATGGCGATGATGGGATGGACGGAACTTCTCGAAGAGAACAACAAACAGGTACGCAATGAGATGATAGCGCAAGTTTGCAAAGAGATGCAAGGTGACCTAGACAGGTTGCAAAAAATTAATTTGAGATTTGGAAACGTGGGTACTCCGCCTAAACAAGATTTGGTTGATGTATCCACTATAATTCATGGAGTGGTATTATATTTCCGCAAGCGTTTGCCAAATCGAGGTAAAAGTATAGAACTCATAGAAAAAGTGGGAAAGATGCCGCTCATCCTTGCCAATGAGGAGTTGTTGGAGTGGGTGTTTGAGAATTTGATAAAAAATTCTCTGGACGCGTTGGACAAGGCGAAGAACACTATCGAAATAAGTACCCGCTTAGATTCTGCAAAAAATCAGGTAGTTATCACCTACGAGGATAATGGAAGAGGCATTCCAAGAAAGAATAGACGAAAGATTTTTCAACCAGGTTATACTACCAAAAAACACAGTTGGGGTTTAGGGCTAACTCTGGTGAAACGGATTATTGAGGAATACCACAATGGCAAAATACGATTGGTGGATACCGGGCCGGATGGGACAACTTTTGAGATTAGACTTCCCGTGGAAAAAGATAACTAAAATTATCAAGGAAATTGAGGTGAATTGCAGTGAAAGTACCGCTAACGCCGACTTCGTCGCAGAGTAATGTAAGGAAAGTTCTCTGGATAGATGACGAAATTGAGTTGTTGAACGCTCATATCATCTCCTTGAGTGGTAAAGGATACGAAATTACTCCAGCGGCAAACGGCTCTGATGCTCTATCATTACTCCACGACGAACAATATGACGCAATCCTGTTAGACCAAATGATGCCAGGGCTGGATGGCATCACTACCTTAGAACGCATACGGGAAATTGAGCCAACGCTCCCCGTCATCATGGTTACTAAAAGTGATGATGAGAAGCTAATTGATGAAGCCCTTGCGAAAAAAGTTGACGACTTTTTGGTGAAACCGCTCAACGCGGGGCAAATCGCATCAACTCTCAAGCGAGTTTTAGACCAAGTGAAAATCATTGAAGGTAGATTGCCTCAAGAATACATCTCAGATTTTAGTGAAATTAGGATAGCAAAGCAGGAGGGCCCTGACTGGAGAAAATGGATAGATATCTATGTGAGGCTAATGGAGTGGGAAATAGAGTTTGATAAACTACCCACAACTGGACTGGAAGAGACTCACCTCGACCAAAAGAAGGATTGTAATGCACTCTTCGCTGACTATGTTGAGCAAAATTATGTCCAATGGCTTAGAGGAGAAGATTCTCCTACACTTTCGGTAGATGTGATTGATAAGTTCGTGGTGCCTTGTATTCAACGCGGCGAACAGGTATATTTCATCGTCCTGGATTGTCTTCGTCTTGACCAATGGCTTGCCATTGAGTCATTGCTTCTGCCATATTTTCATATCGAAAGGGATTATTATTACTCGATTCTTCCAAGCGCTACGTTGTATTCGCGAAACTCCCTATTCAGTGGCTTGTTTCCGAAAGAGATAGCGGATAGGTTCCCCCAGCATTGGCAGGAAACCAGCGAAGATGAAACCAGCACCAACCGATTTGAAAAGCAGTTCATAATAACCAAACTTGAGAGCCTGGGGTTGTATCTAAAACCATCGCCCAGATACTTCAAAATTTTCGATGTCAGGGGCGGTGAGGAATATCTGAAGCAAGTCTCGTCACACGATAAAATCAGCATTGCTGCTTTAGTTGTCAATTTTCTGGATATTCTCACTCACAAACGTTCAGAACTGGATATCCTTCAACAGATAGCGCCTGACGAGTCAGCCTTCAGGTCACTTACAAAATCGTGGTTTACGCATTCATTGCTGTTTGAGATTATGAAAATCATCTCAGAGAAGAATGCAACTATACTGCTGACGACTGACCACGGGTCAATTTTATGCAATAGAGCTTCAAAGGCTTTCGGCACCAGGGAAACTACTACGAGCTTACGGTTTAAGGTAGGTAACAATTTAGGTTGCGACACGACAGAGGCGGTATATATAACCGAACCGGAAGAATATAAACTACCCGCAGAAAGCCGAAGCAAAAACTACATTCTTGCTAAAGAAGATTATTACTTTGTTTACCCTAATCAATTTCATGAATATAGACGTCAGTTTCAGGGTGGCTTCCAGCACGGCGGCGTCTCGATGGAAGAGATGATACTTCCGCTGGTTACTATGACACCCAGAAAATAAAACTTTTTGGTTCTTTGACATTTAGTGGTAAACAGTACTTCACAATCAAGAAAATTGTGAACTGAGTCTACAAGACACCGTGAGTAGGTGGAAAAGTGAAAGCATCTCTGTTCACCGGCTCACGTCCCAGAGGAAAAAGAACGCTTCGCCCACAAAGTGAAAGCAAAACCTATGGTGAACCTCCCAATTGATTCATACAGCGAAACTCGCGCTTCAGGTATACTAACTCCTGTCTTTTCAGAGGTTGTGGACAAAAGATGGCGGTCAATACCGTCATCTTTTCTGCCGCTCCCCCTGCACTCAGGTTCTCCATAGCAGTGAATACAGTTTTTACACTCAATATCGAAGAACCATTTTTGAGTATCTCCTGCGCTTCAAAATTTCGGATGTACTCTTAGAGCATTCTTGTAAGATTTCCATATTTTTTCGCAGAAGCCCATATCCAACGGTAGTACGAATACTTCAAGAAGTAGTGTAGAGAAGATAACCGTAAAACAACTTTTTTAAATTTTTCGCCGATTTCCTGTGCTGGTACTGTGTTGTTTAAAAGGTTGTATCATCAATAGTAATGTTGCAATAGCTTGAGGTAAAAAAAACACATCGGGTGATTTTCCGTAGGTGCAATCTTCGCGAAAATTGAGACGTGATGGAGAAAGTGTAAAGGATTTTTGGAATACGCCCCTGATGAAGAGAGACTGCTCCGGTGGAACATGAACACACCGGTGAAATGGCAAAAAGGTATCCAAAGGGTACGCCTTCATTTGAACAGTGGCTGGTAGTTTCAAGAACGCTCTATGGGTTGAAAGCGCTGTGCTAGATACCAGGAGGCGACAAATGTTGAAGCAAATCATCGTATCGGAGGATGAATATGAAACCCGTGTGGCATTGCTTGAGGATAAAGAATTAGCAGAAATATTCGCTGAAAGAAAAGAAAGCGATAGAACCTTGGGTAATATCTACAAAGGACGTGTAAATAGCATTTTGCCGGGTATGCAGGTGGCGTTCGTTGATGTTGGCATGGAACGCAACGCTTTCCTTCATGTATCAGACATCCGCCGCGATGTCAACGAATTTGGCGAGTTGGAAGTAGATGAAGAAAATAAGAAAAAATCTTCCCGCCCTAACAATAAAGGAAACAGACCTTCCATATCCGACTTAATTAAAAAAGGACAGGAAATTCTCGTCCAAATTGACAAAGAACCTATGGGGGTAAAAGGACCAAGAGTTACCGCGCACATCACTCTCCCAGGCCGATACCTCGTTTACATGCCTATGGCTGAAAATGTAGGTATTTCCAGGCGGATTAGCGAAGAACAAGAAAGACAGAGGCTAAAAGAGATTATCCAGCGACTGCGCAAGGAAAGGAAAGGGTTTATTGTGCGAACCGCTGCTGAAGGAAAAGGTGAGGCTGAATTTGCCGGGGAAATGGGGTATCTTCAAAAACATTGGCAGCAAATTTGTAATCAAGCGGAAAGTTCTTCAGCGCCTGCTTTAGTCCATGAGGACTTGGGGATAGTTTTCCGAATTATCAGGGACATCTTCACCAAGGATGTTTCAGAATTCGTGATAGATTCTAAAAAGGAATGCCGTCTGGTGCAGGAATATCTTGATGGTGTGTTGCCTAACTTGAAGTCGCGTGTGAAGTTCTATGAGAAGCGCGAGCCAATTTTTGAGTCCTATGGTATTGAAAAGGCTCTTCAGCGGGCATTGCGAAATAAGATATGGTTAAAATGCGGCGGCTACATTGTTATTGAACAGACGGAAGCGCTTGTTTCTATCGACGTGAACACCGGTAAATATGTGGGAAAGAAGGACCCAGATGATACCATCCTGAAAACAAATTTGGAGGCTGCAGAAGAGGTTACGCGTCAGATTAGACTGCGAGATGTAGGTGGTATCATAGTTGTAGATTTCATCGACATGGATAATCCGCAGCACAGACAACAAGTGTTCGCAGCTTTTCAGGAAGCACTCAAAAAAGACAGGTCGCGTACTAACATCTTCTCCTTTACCCAATTGGGACTGATAGAGATGACAAGGCAGCGCACAAAGCCAAGCCTCAAAACCACGTTGTGTCAGTCCTGCCCCTACTGCCACGGATATGGCACTATCCTCTCGGAGGATACCATAACGATAGCATTGCTGCGCGACATAAAAAAGGCATACTACAAGGGCGGTAAAAAAGGACTTAAAATCGTCGCAAATGAATTTATCGCAGAGAGACTGCTACAGCAAGATGCTGATAGGATACAAAAATTAGCGAATACTCTAAATGTACAACTGGAAGTCGAAGGTGACCCGGATTTACACATGAAACAGTATCATATCCTTTCCCTGAAGAACAACAAGGAAATTCGCTTAGGCTAAGAACCTGTCCTGAAAGTCATAATCCGTAGTGTCGTCCCTCTGTCCCGACATGGCGGTACGGATACCGCCGATACATTTTTAGGATAGGCACTAATGCGCAAGCGAAAAATTTAATTAAGGATTTAAAAGCTGTGAAGAGGAGGAGTAAGCCTGTGACTGCTGTCCAGCGAGTTAGTGATAGTGAGAGACTAACCAGTAAGGCAGGTTGAAAGACACCTTAGAGCTGTAGGTCGAAATCTGAACCACAAGATGTGCGGGATTTATCGGAGAGTAGGCTGTGCCGGAACTCGGGTCAAAATATTATAGCTTGTTTTGTACCGCCTTGATGTCAATAAACCTTCATCCAAACAAATAAGGGAAGCAAACCTACTCGACAGAATACCCTATACAAGAGAAGCAGATAGGGAGGAAGTCATTTATGAGTGGAAAAAAAGAGACTCCTTTCGTTCTTAAATATTCAAACCATGTGATTGAGCATTTGGGAGTAAAGCTCTACCAAAACAAGCCAACGAACGCCTTGACAGAGTTAATAGCCAACGGGTGGGATGCTGACGCGGAAAATGTGTGGA
The DNA here is from genome assembly GCA_964601015.1 of uncultured bacterium. Taxonomy (GTDB): domain Bacteria; phylum Poribacteria; class WGA-4E; order DTYX01; family CAZRLY01; genus CAZRLY01. The sequence goes on along the minus strand of CAZRLY010000005.1, from coordinate 32,934 downwards.
TAGACCTTCGCTTAGATGATTCACATGAAAACTGGTGGATTTCGGTGGGAGACGATGGTGTTGGAATGACCCAAGGCGAAGTACAGGAGGATTACCTCGTCATTGGCAGGAAACGTCGGGTTGAGGTGGACGAAAAAACTCCAAAAAGAAAGCGTCCTTTAATGGGGCGAAAAGGTATAGGGAAATTGGCACCCTTTGGAATCGCTAAGGTTGTTGACGTTTTCACCACAAAAGAAGGGCAGGTTACTTGGATAAGTCTGGATTTGGCGAAGATGCTAGAACAAAGCGAGGATCCAAACCAACACACCACGTATGAACCAAAGGTAAAATTCGTTGGAGCTTGGACACAATTTGAGGATGGTTCTTTACCCGACGCTTTGGATTTATTCTTACAGCGTTTGAGGAAAACTAGCGAGAGTCCTCCTTCAGGCACTTTAATTCTTTTGCAGAACTTGACTTTTTCAAGTAAGGGGTGGAGCACACTGCTCAAAGCCCGCTTGGCTAATCGATTGGTACCGGTTTTAGTTCAAGCTGACTTTACGGTTTCCGTGGACGATGAATTAATAGACTTACAAAAGGAACTACCCAGCCACTCTTTAAAATTACCTGAAGACAAAGATTTTGAAATTTTGTCCTTACCCAACGGTAGAGAAGTTCAATGGAAGGTGCTAATAGTTGACCTCAATCGCTACAAGGAAAAATTCGGAGAGGCTTGGACACAAGAGCGTTCAGGGGTTTCTGTCTACGCGCACGGAAAAATCGCCCAAGATCGGCCTTTTTTCTTCGGCCTTACAGGGCGCGAAATATATTCACGTTACTTGTACGGAGTGGTCATCGCAGATTGGATTGATGAGCTAGACGAGGACGTTATGTCCACGGATAGAGCTTCTGTTAATTGGGAACACCCTGACTTAGTAACTTTGAAGGACGAAGGACGGAAACTCGTCAGGCAATGGGCAAATGTTGCTCAGAAATATCTTCAAGATAGTAACCGCAAAAAGGTCAACGAGAAAGTTCAAGAAAAGTTGAGGAAAGTTCCGAGTCAGTACAAGGACAGATTCTCAACCAAAGAAGTTAAGGAAATGGCTTTAACTATCTTGTCGTTGGACCCAAGTCCTTCTATAGGCAAAGTAGTGGAAATAACCATTTCGGCAGTAGCCCACCTTCCTTCCTGGGAATTACTGAAAGGACTGGTACAAAAAGTTCAAGAAGGGGACATATCAGGAGACGTATTCGAGCAAATTGTATTTGACTTTCGTTTCTTCGAAAACGTTAATTTGGCGCAAGTCATAGCTCGGCGACTTCAAGTAATGTTAGCATTAAAAGATTTAATTGATAGAGGGGCAAGAGAAGTTGAGCCAGGTGAAGGGGACAAGATTACGGAGGTACGCTCAATGCACCAACTGATTGAGAATAATCCGTGGTTGCTGGATCTCAGGTGGGCGGCCGTAGCTGACGAGCTTCCTCCACAGTTGAGCCAACAGGCTTTGGAATCGGTTGAAAAAAGGCTCAAAGAAGATTACGGAGAAGACGTTTACGAATTCGAAAATTGGAGAGAAATCGGCAAGAAAGCTATAGATTTCTTCTTGATTCACGTTACCGACTTTGAGAACGTCGTAATCGTCGTCGAGATAAAGAGGGCAAACAAGTCGCTGACAAAACGAGATCATCGGCAGTTGGAGGACTACCTCGACGAGGTAAGGGGGGTTTTGAGAAAACATTCAGGGACTTCTGAATGGGGACTGAGCGGGATTCTCATTGGAGGAAGTATTGGTCCGCAACTTAGAACGCACTTGCAGAGTAACCCATACCCTAGCATAAAGACTACGACTTGGGAAGATTTGCTTTTAGACGCGAGGCGCTCTCACCAAGAATTTCTTACTGCGTTAGCGATGAGGCTTCACGATGATCCTCGGCTAAAGACGTATTTGGTTGACCTTGATAAAGTACGTCAAGGGATATAATTAAAACAACGAATTCTTGAAAGTCTACGTTCTCTCCAAATAGGGCAATCCAAAAAAGTTCCCGTTCTTTATAGTCATGTATTCAAGCGAAGGAAGGATTGAAGTTTCGTGAATGAGAAAATGTTAGCAATAAAATCGTTTCTTTTCTGTGAGCGTAAAGTCGAAATTGACGAACCCTTGCCAGCAGTTTCTCTTTTTTCTGGGGCTGGATTAAGCGATCTGGGTTACGAACTCAATGGTTTTGACATAGTCGTTCAAGAAGAAAAAGAAAAAAATCGTGCTACATTATGTGCCGAAAATTTTCTTAATTCAGAAGTAATCATTGGGGAGTTAGACAAGTCTTGGAAGTTGGTCGTTAAGAATTACCAGAAAAAACGTCCGAAGGAACGTTTAGCTTTGTTGAGCATTACCCCTCCGTGCCAAGGGATGAGCAGTTCAAATCCTGGTCGTGGGAGGCTTTTGGATGCAAGCACGAACGATAAACGTAATCTTTTGCTACTTGATGCTATTCCTGTAATAAAAAGTCTCAAGCCCAGAATCGTTGTTGTCGAGAACGTACAACAAGTGCTTAATCGCGTCATAAATGTAGGAGAAAGTCCTTTACCTCTCAAGCTCATGGAAGCTTTCCAGCAGGGGCTAGGAAAAGATTACCTTTTCTTCTCTCATGTCGTTGAAATGGCGGACTACGGTGTGCCACAAAATCGCTGTCGGGCAATTCTCGTTCTCATCCACATAGACGAAATGTGCTGTAAGCAACTCGAAGAGAATCAACGGCTTCCTTTACCCCGGCCTACACACGCAGAGAGACCTAAAGATGGGTGTTTTAGTTGGATTACGTTAGAAGATTGGTTCTATCTCATGGACTACCCTTCACTCGACGCTAAATCAAAAGAACTGGCGTGCGACGCGTCAGATCCTTTACACTTCGTTCCCGTATATACAGGAAATCGATACTTAATGGTCGCAGACATTCCTCCAAAGAGTGGCCGCAATGCCTACCAAAACAATAAGTGCCACGCATGTGGTCGAAAGGGTGTGCTGGAAGGCACAGCCACCTGTCCGAGTTGTGGAGAGTTGATGCATAATCGACCCTACGTTAAAGAAAAAAACGGTTCGTATCGCCTAATAAAAGGGTTCAAGTCGAGTTATCGTCGGATGTACCACAATCGTCCAGCGAGTACGATTACTACAGCAAGTAGCCACATTGGTAGTGATTACAAAATACACCCATGGGAGCATCGGGTGCTGAGTATTCGCGAGTGCGCTGACTTGCAAACTGTGCCACGCTTCTACGATTGGAATTGGGCCATCAAAACTCAGCACACTTATCTGGCGCGCCAGGTGATTGGAGAAGCTTTACCTTCCTTCTTTACATTTTTACATGGTAGCGTTCTTCGCGATTTGCTCAATTGTAAAGTTAATCCCGACACACTCCTTAAAGTTCCCGATAAACCTTTCGAAAATGATCGACGATAATCACTTTGCACATTAACCAAAGTATTCAGTCTAAAAACGAAATTCTATGGCGCACACCTTTGTTTAATTTTACCCGAACTCCCAGTAGCAATTGCCTCATTAATCATCTCCATTATTTCATCATCTCCATTATTTCATCCTCGGAAAGCCTTTCGTAATCAATGCCCTGTCTTTCGCATCGTATTTTAAATCTTTTTTGACCTTTCAGGGCAAGCTCGATTAGTTTTTGTTTCTTTTCATTCAGTTCAAATAAATTCTCTAAAAGACTATTGTTTGCCATGTTAATTGTCTCCAACGTGTTATTAATGAACCGCTTCGCTATGGGCAGATATATTGCCAATCCCGCATCCCCGTTTACCTCATCGCCCAATTACCCACCGTTTTATAAGTCGTCCACAAGTTAGAAAGTTTATCGTATCGGCTGACACCGCCTGAGAAGGTTCCGAACCAGACATATCTGTCATTTGCAGCGATGGCGCGGACGTTATCGTCAGATAAGCCGTCCTTCATGCTCAGAGATTCCCACTGCTCAGTAGCGCGGTCAAATCGGCTGACACCTCTATCCGGGGAAGCCACCCAGACAGATTCTTTATCGACAGCGATATCGCTGACGTATTGGCTGGCAAGTCCATCATTCGTGGAGAACCTTTGCCATTTGCCGGATAGCAGATTGAATCTGTATAAACCTTCCCGCGCACCCACCCAGATAAACTTTCCGTCGTTTGCCATGTCCGTAATTTTTGCTGACGTGAGGGCAGAAGGAATATCGACATCGGTTACAGGGCGTTGCTTTTTAATGTCAAGAATTAACAACCCCTGTTCCTGTCCTATCCAGATTTGGTCAGCCACCTGCAAAAGCTCAGTGCAGTTTGCGATACCCAAACCCTTTTTTTCCCTCTCCATCATACTTGGCAGCCCAGTAGACAGGTCAATTTCACTGACACCATCGTCGGTGATGATTGTCCAGCTATCAACGCTTCTGTGTCGTCGCAACAGCGCAATTACATCAGGCGTACTTATCCAGATTGTATCTTCGGTTTTGTCCATATCAAGGACGGGAGCAAAATCGGAGAGTAAAGCGAGTTGCACTTCCTGAAGTTTGTCGAACAATATCACACCTTCGGCAGTGCCGAGCCAGAGAAATCTCCCATCGGGGATGATGTGGCGGACGTTTGGCTTCCGGTACAAAACCGTGTCGCCAGCGTCAAGTTGAAACATGGAGTTAGTGGCGAGTCCGCGCAATACTTTGCCCAAAAGGTTTGCCGGCCCGCCTGAACCACCCGATGTTGCAGCGACGGGGATGTGTTCCCAAGTGCCGGATATCATATCGTATCTGGACAATCCTGTGCGTGTCCCCACCCAGAGGTAATCTTCGTCGATGGCGAGCGATTTTATGTTGTGGCTCACAAGAGACGCTGTTTGCGCTTCTTTGCCGATTTTCGGCGCGCTTTTCAGCGTCGTCCATGTTTGCTTCAGATAGTTGTAACGGGTTAAACCGGAGTCCGTGCCAAACCAGATGTCAAACCCGTCGAGACATATCGCCTGGACGTTATCGCTGGCGAGTCCGTCATCATAAGTAAAAATCTTTTCGGGCAAGTCTGTAACCCCATCATACAACATTGCTCCGCCAGTTGTTCCAAGCCAGACGAATTTTTTATCAGCGACGGCGGTTTTGACCGTGTCATTCGGCAAGCCATCCACTGTAGAAAAGTGGCTGAATGTTCCCAGCGTTTTGTCGTATAAGGTTGTGCCGTCCGGGGAGTTCAAAAAGACGTATTTATCCGTCAGCCCGATAGAGTTTATTTGGTTACTGATAAGCCCATCGTGGGTGGTATATTGCGTCCATTGCCCCGATTTTTGGGCGAATACTTGCGCGCCGTTATTCGTCCCAAACCAGATATTTTCGTCGTCTACGGCAATCGCCCAAACGTGTTCAAGCGGCAATCCTTCAGCACATGCAACAGCCTGCCAGGCTGACGTTTTTATGTCAGCCGTCCTTTTCCAAGTTTTCGTCTGCTCTTTGAATCGCGCTGCGCCGTTTGCAGTACCAACCCACAAAACAGCCCCCGACTTTGCCAGCGAATACGTCTCGTTGCTGGGTAATCCGTCTTTGCGCGTATAGTTTGTCCACATATCTGAGACTGCATCATATCGGCTCACGCCTCCCGCCGTAGCAACCCACACATCCTTTCCATCGCACAACAACGCGCGTGCATTCGGGTTTGCCAATCCGTCGTGCGTTGTTATGTTCGTCCAATTTTTGGTGCGTTTGTCGTAGCGGCTTATCCCCAACGGCGTTCCCACATATACAAACTCGTCGTTACTGACAATGGATTGTACGTTGCTATCGACCAACATCTCCGTAGTGCCGCGTCGTTTGGTGGGCGAATAAGTCCACCAGGAACCGCCGGTTTTGTTGTATCGGTAGATGCCGTTGTCCGTCGCAAACCAGACAAACTCTCCTTCGTGTTTGATTCCGAAAACTTCTAAACTTGATATTCCCTCAACGTCCCCGTCCGTGAATTTCCGCAATGCAGACGAAGCAAGGTTGTATTGAGCGATGAAACCCCTTCCGCCAAGCCAAAGGACATCACCATCCAACCCCAAAGCCCTCGTCTCGCCTGCTTCTTGTAAATCTAACGCTGCCCACTTTCCCAGTACCCGGTCAAATACGCTCAAACCGTCCCTTGACGCTACAATAACGCGTTTGTCATCCACTGCCAGCGTAGTTACCAAATCGCTTGCAAGCCCGTCGGATGTGGTGAAAACTTCCCATGTTTCCTGTTTTTTTTCAAAACGGTTCAATCCTTTGCGCGTACCCACCCAGAGAAAAATTGGGTCAACTGCCAGCGCTGTTATGCGGTTATCGCACAGGTGGTTACCATTTTTGTCCTTTACTTCCGTCGAGTAGGTTTTCCAGGTTTTGGTAACGTCGTCGTAGAGGCTCAAGCCACGTTGCGTCCCTACCCAGATATTTTTGCCGTCAACGAGTATATATACAACATCGTTGTCAGCCAGTCCGGTGTTTTGTGCGTTGAAGGTTGTCCAGCGAGACGCTGCTTTGTCAAGGCGCGATATGCCCTCGTCGGTGCCAGCCCAGACGTAATTTCCAACCACAGCGAGGCTATTGATGTTTTCACCGGCGAGTCCGTCATCCCTCGTGAAAGTTTTCCAGCGTTCGCTCTTGGAGTTGAAACGACTGACAGCACCCCGAACTCCAAACCACATCCATTTTTGGTCAGCGTCTAATGTTGTAACATAACTTGATGGCAAAGCGCGCTCCACCTTGAATATCTGCCAACCTTTGCTTTCGAGATTCTGAACGCTCAAACCGTGCGGAGAACCCACCCAGACTTCATTTCCCGATGTGGCAACCGTAGTTATGTCATTCTCGAAGAAGCCCTGTTCCTTTGTGTGCCATTGATACGCATTCATTGCCGGGTCAAATTTAAACAGCCCAAACCTCGTAGCCACCCACACGAGACTTCCAAATACTTCCACATCAACTATTTCATCGCTTATTTTATTTCGCTCTTCCAGCGATATTCTACTCGGTTGAAAGAAATCCCATCCAAAAGCTTCCCATACTAACTGACGCAGATTCTTCTTGTGTAGAATCCGGTTCACACCGGCAAGACTGCGTCCACCTGTGAATGAGCGTGCCTTACTCAGATAATGCTCAGGGCGTCGAAGTTTGGTCCAAGCATTTTGTTCAGCCGTCACACCCCGAACGCGAGAAATTTCATATCGCATCAGCCCGTTATCTGTGCCGATGTAGACGTATTTTTCGTTTCCGTCAATCGAATTGATTCTGTCATCGGGAAATGGAGAGAGTATATTTTTGCTGGCGAGGACATTATACCTTCTATCAACCGGACGTTTGCCCCCCGTTGGCCCAATCCAAAAACTGCCCCTCTTTGTAAAATACTCCCACTCTTTCTCTTTGATGTTATATCTGGCTAAACCTGCCGTAGTTCCAACCCACGCGTACCTGTAATCATGGTAGATGCAGGTTATTTCTCCGTTTACGATACCGGGCAAACGCTGGTGATGTGTCCAACGTCCTTTCTTCTTGTCATAGACGCTCACACCTTTCGGTGTGGCCATCCAAACATAATCCTTGCGGGCTGAAATGTCCTTGACGTTATTGTCAATCAATCCATCCTTGATGGTAAATGTTTGCCACTTCTTCGTAACCTTATTGTATACGGAAATACCCGAATCCGTTCCAAACCAGACGGATTCTCCGCTCCGATTTCCCCACAGCTTCTTGCGCCACTCAACATCAATGCAGTTGACGTCGTTGCTCACCAATCCATCCACCGTCGTGAACAACTCCCACTTTCTCGCATCCCTGTCGTAGCGGTTGACTCCCTTTGCAGTAGCCACCCAAACGTGAGTTTCATCCATCGCTACGTCGCGCAATTCATCGCCTGCAAGTACCTCTACCTCCTCATCAACTTGAGAAATTGCTAAACTGCAAAAAAACAACGTTAAAATTAGTAAGATTGAAAGGTGATACGTTTTCATTTTTGTCCTCCTTAGTATAATATACCTTTCCACAGAATATTTTGCTGCTAAAAAAACCGAGTTTTTCCGAAAAACTCGGTTTCTATTACCCTAATCTTGGTATATGAGGTTTTGAAACCTCCTTGTATCGACGGACAACACACATTTTCCAAATCAGCGCGGTCTAATAAATCGGTTGTTGACAGAACAACGTTTCCTACTGTATAATATATGAAATTATCTACAACAGCGGGAGGTTCTTATGAAATCATTATACCACAAAAAAGGCAATTTGGACAAGAGAGTTTTTGAACTTGAGCTTGAAATACCAGATAGACTTACTGCTGACCTAAATATTCTGAAGCATAATTACGGGAAATTCATAGCCGAGCCACTCCGACGAGGCTTCGGTATTACGATAGGGCATTCACTCAGGGCGATCTTGCTCTCCTCCATAAGGGGTATTGCGATAACCTCCGTTAGCATCAATGGATTACAAACCACACCTTCAAAGATACCGGGCATTGTAGAAGAAGTGTCCGATTTTATTCTGAATCTAAAACAAGTGCGATTGCAGGGCATCGCTAACCAGCCGGTTCAGTTGTCGTTATCAGTTCACGGAAAGGGTGAAGTCACCGCCGCTGATATAATGCCGAATGATGGAATTGAGGTTGCCAACCCTGACCAACACATTGCAACTCTTGATGATAACGGGAAATTAGAGATGATACTTAATGTGACCGATGGGTTTGGGTATGTTCCCGCTGACGCTGATGAACCTTCGGACGGCACCATCCCAATTGATGCTATCTTTTCGCCCGTTTGGAAAGTCGAGTATTATGTTGAAGATGTTATCACTACAGGCCCTAATTCCGACAGATTAGTCCTTGAAGTGTGGACAGATGGCAACATTACACCAAAAGAGGCTATCGTAGAAGCCGCTAAAATTTTGATTAACCATCTTCGTGTGTTTACTGGCGCTACTGAAGAGGTTTTGGAGGAGGAAGAAGAGGAGGAACAAGAAGAGCAAGTTGATGAAAAACTCCTGCAAAGGGAGGCCTATCTCAATGCACACGTATCGGAAATTGAGATGTCAGTGCGTAGTCAAAATTGCTTGCGCAGGGCGGGAATTGCATCGATCAAAGAATTGGTTCAAAAAACGGAATCGGAAATGTTGGCATATAAGAACTTTGGCAAGGTATCGCTGGATGAACTCAAAGAAATTATTGAAAAAATGGGACTCTCCTTTGGAATGAAAGTGTAGAGTGATACAGGAGGGAAAAATATGACACCGTTGATTCGTCATGTATCTTGGTTTGTTTTTTTGTGTTTACTGGTAGGATTTACCAGTGAGTTGGCGGTGCAGGAGAAGAAAGCCATAAGCCCATCACACTCGCCCAAAGCCCTAATTTTCCTCTCGATATCATCCTTCTCTGCGACAACCGATTGACGAAATAGATACTTTAATGTTTCTTCGTCCTGGATAGAAGCTAAACAATTTTTGATATTATCATCGGTTTCGCCAAACCGAACTTCTAAGGCGGAAATTATGTCTTGAGTTCTTTCTTTCCTTGCTATCTCTATTCTTTCTTTCTCAAGCAATGCTTTAACAACAGATGATTCTCTCATGATTTCCTCCGTTATAAAGGTTTGCACAAAACTAACGTCATGAACCAAACCGGCATTCAGAAATACTCCTTTCAACTATATTTTAGCACGAACAAAGGTGAAAAGCAATATGTTGTTGCAATAGAAAAAAAAAGCCCCGCAATTACTTGCGGGGCTTTGAAAATTACGTTGTGTCTCCTACCAACTTAAAAGGGCAGCAGCGGATTGTGACATCGGTAGGTTCCGCAAGAAGATGCGGAATTCACGTTTCTGGGTTTAAGTGTAGCAAGAGAGATAACTTGGTGTGAAGGCTTTTCGACCACCTCCTGAGGTACCCGACTCCATATTTACTCCTCGAATACCTACATGATTTGCCTTCAGAAGGTTACTTCTTTTTACCCTTCGCTTTGCCCTTGGATGAGCCAGGAACCACTGTTACGGTATCACTACCGACAATCAGAATGCCATCGTCAGTTGCGCCGGTTATCTCAAGCTCAATACTCGCTTCGTTGATAGCTTCACCAGCAACAAGCTCCTGGATACTGAATTTCAGAAGAATATCAATGTCACCATCGCCATCTATGTCTTCCATCTTGCTGGCAACCGGCACTGCAACCCCACCCAGTTCGCGGTCACCTATCAGAACCGTATCAATGTCGATGTCCGACACATCGAATTCTTCTGTTGTGAGGATGGCTACAGGGATAATCCCCTTACTCTTCAGGTTGATGGGATTCTTATCTGAGCCTGGTTTGATATCAATGTCGATATCTATCCAAGGCGGTGTATTAGGTTCAGTGGTTAGACTGACACAATCAAATACACTTTGCGTACCATCAGTCAGGAACTGAATCTTCAACGGCTGACCTAAATTGTCGTCTTCCAGTGAGACACTATAGGATATCGTCGCAGTTGCGAACTCTCCGGCCGGCGGCACTACGGTATCATCATCTTCCGCAATAAGGACACCGCCTGCATAGAGTTGAATCGTGCATCCGGGGAAGTAATGGTCCAACCTGTGGCCCAGCTCAACTGAAAGGGTATAGACAGTGTTTTCAGTCAGTGTGACGCCAAGAGTCTTCGACATCCATGCTCCTGCGTTCAGGTAGGCGATATTATTCCCATCCGGTACATAGTAGAGGTGAGAATCTGGCCCCCCGGGCGTGGTTATCGGATTCCATACAGCAGCAATTCCCGATGCAGCCCAGCCCGGAATATAACCATTCGCTGAATTGCAGCCATCACCCAACGTGATGCTCTCGAAGCTATCAAAGAAGAGCGTCTCCGCCTCGGCGAAGAAAACAACACTAACCATCATGATTAGCGCTCCTATAAAACAACTCAATCTTACCATCGAACTCTCTCTAAAACAACCTAATCTTACCATTAGAATTTCCTCCTTATAATAGGTCAAGATTCACATCTTGACTGTCGATTTGTGAAAATCGACCTACGGGGTTTCATATCGAAACCTCCTTGTATAATATGTAGGTCAAGATTCACATCTTGACTGTCGATTTGTGAAAATCGACCTACGGGGTTTCATATCGAAACCTCCTTGTATTTAGTTTGGCACTGGCGTACTCCCCGCCGCTAAAGCGAGCGAGGGTTCTTGTGTGCCAACACAAGACTTTGCAAGCTATAAGCCTTTATAGCTCAATGAACTTACTGGTGCCGCCAAAACCACTACTCCTCTACGAACAGATGTTCGCTGTGGAGGTGCTTTGAAAATCATCAAGCGATAGATATTCTTTGGCTATCCATCCAGATGTGGACTTGATGATTTACTCAGTGACTGTTGATTATGAGTAGCTTGTTCTTTCTCTTCCATAGAACCTTTGAATCCATTTGCGTCTGTAGTGGTTCGTTTCATAAATCCGTATAGAGTTTATAGCAGATGGAGGGACGGAGAGCCTCCGCTACGAAGGAGTATCAATACCTATGTAGCGTCGTCCCTCTGTCTCGACACCTGGTACTTAAACCCTATACGGACTAAACGGGAGTCAACTCTGTTCAGAAGCCGAGTTTTTCGGAAAAACTCGGCTTCTATGTATCCCCCCTAAATTGCTCTAACTATCAAGTTATCAAAGTACGCCCCTACACCTTCTCCCTGAAGGTGTCCTGTGCCTGTCAAATGGATTGCATCTATAGACTTCCTCCCTGAAAGATCTTTTCCTGACAGGATAGGACAACCGTCACGTTTTACTTGAACTCTTCCTTTTCTGCGGGTAATTTCATAATGATGAAAAGTATCATCTTCAAGTACCGCTGATTTGCAATTACTGGCAAGGAGCTGTTGTTCCCCACTACGGGTCAATTCTCCACTGTGAAGTTGAAAGCCGGATTGACGGTATACCAAATGGAATGGTCGAACGTCGAAGGATTCAAATCTGTTAAGATAGATAGATGTATGAGCAGTGACCATCCATGTTGCATCAGGTTGCGTGGCTTTGACATCAACACGGAGAACAAAATCTTCTGTCGAAATGGGTGTCCATATATGTGCGCTGTGACCGGCGTATTCCGCCAATCTAAAAGCGCGACTGTAATCAACTTCGACAATCTGATACCTCCTCGGGTCTTCCTGTTCAATGGCTCTTCTAAATCGCCATCGTTGTTGGATTACCTCGTCGTCTGCCTCGAAATCCTCAAATAAGAGAGGTGGACCAATCCATTTTAATGCTGTTCGCAGATGCTTTTTGGCTTCCTGTAATCGCCCACGGACGGTAGAAGCAGCAACCCCCAACTGGTCAGCGATTTCTTGATATGCGTAACCTTCAAAGTAGTGCATCAGGATTGCCTGTCGATTAACAGGAGATAATGTCTCTATTGCCTCATAGAGATGTTCAAATCTCTTTTCATCCATGTCGTAAGGAATTACCCGCAAGTCTTGACTTTCTTCTTCTGGCAAGAATATTTCCTGAATCTTGCTCTGACGCCTCAACCAATTGATGCTATTATTGATTGCAATTCTTCTTATCCATTGCTTGAATTGACCTGGTGAACGAAGCTGTCTTAAATTAAGAAACGCTTTCTCAAACGTTTCTTGTGCTAAGTCTTCTGTATCCATCCTTATATTTTAGTCACAGTTCTGTCAAAATGCCTCGCCTACTCGTGGAAAAAAGTTGACAAAAAATTTGATGTCAAGTATACTATCTCCAAAATTTTACCCGTTTTTCACGGTTTTTTTTTAGAGCGTAGCGGAGGCTCTCCGTCCCTCCAAATCATGCTGGTTTCAAACGGGATTGTCAAAACATATTTTGCAGAGAATCCGAGAGGAAAGTTTTGGAAGTCGGAACTGAAGCGATGAGGTTTAATTAATCAGGCAATTCACGAATGGAGGAAATGCAAAGCAAGGACTGTGGGACTATAGGGCATAAAAACAAACAAAAGGAGATGATACGGTGTTTCCAGAAGAACTAAAATATGCAGAAACCCATGAATGGGCAAGATGTGAAGAAGATAATATTGTAGTTGTCGGGATTACTTTTTACGCGCAAGATGCACTTCAAGATGTTACTTATGTTGAATTATGGGAAGTGGAAACTTCCGTTAAACAGGCGGAGGAATTCGGAGAAATCCATTCGGTGAAAGCCGCGTCTGACCTATATGCTCCCGTCAGCGGCGACATTATTGAGGTCAATGAAATGCTGGAAGATGCGCCGGAGTTGATTAATGAATCACCCTACGAGGAAGGCTGGATGATTAAAATAAAAATGTCTGACTCGGACGAACTAAACAACCTGCTGACGGCGGAAGAATATCAAGCAACGCTTGAGGAGGAAGAGTGAGAAAAAACGTAAAGCGGGAAGCGTAGAGCGTAAAAAGACGTGAAAAAAAACGAAGCAGACAGGACGAGAGAGGCTTCGCCTACTCTCCTGCCTTCTGCTAATCTTCAATAGTCAGTCGACAATCTTCAATCTTTTTGTCATTGCACTTCAAAATGAGGGGTGAAAAAATGAGCTATATTTCTAACACAGACGAACAGCGTAAAGAGATGCTTCGCGCAATCGGCGTGAATACTTTCGATGAGTTGTTGCATGACATCCCGGCGGAACTGCGGGACTTTCAACTCAATTTGCCTGAAGCGTTGTCAGAATTGGAATTGATAAAATACCTACGTGAATTAAGCGAACAAAATGTCAACCTTGACCAATTTACGTCCTATTTGGGCGCAGGGGCTTACGACCAATTTATTCCGAGCGTAGTAAAATTCATTCTCTCACGCGGAGAATTTTATACCGCCTATACGCCATATCAGCCAGAGGTAAGCCAGGGAACGCTTCAGGCGATTTATGAATACCAGAGCTTAATCTGTGAACTTACAAAGATGGACGTTTCAAATGCGTCAATGTACGATGGCGCGTCAGCTTTTGGGGAAGCCGCTATCTTAACGCTCAACGCGTCCAGGCGTTCAGAGATTGTGGTAAGTTCAGCTTGCCACCCAGAATACCGCACCGTCTTGAAAAGTTATCTGCATGGTTTGAAGGTGCCTGTCCATGAGGTATGCTTTTCACCTGATGGTACGACGGATGTGGAAAAATTAAGGGAGGTTGTGAATCAGAATACCGCAGGTATATTGTTACAAAACCCGAACTTCTTCGGCTGCATAGAAAACATGGCAGAAGCCGCCGAAATAGCCCACTCTAATGGTGCGTTGTTTGCGGCGTGTGTGAATCCGATTTCATTGGGCATCCTGAAACCGCCCGGCGAATACGGCGCAGATTTAGCCGTCGGAGAAGGACAGCCGCTTGGAAATGCCATCTCCTTCGGCGGGCCCTACCTTGGATTCTTCGCAGTAACCGAAAAACTCATGCGAAAGATTCCCGGCAGACTGTCAGGGCAAACTACAGATAGCGAAGGACGTCGCGGATTCGTTCTCACCTTGCAAGCGCGGGAACAACACATCCGCCGCGAAAAGGCTACTTCTAACATCTGCACAAACCAAGCACTAAACGCCTTAACTGCCTGCGTATATTTATCAACTATGGGTAAAAGCGGTATCCGTGAGGTAGCCAACCTGAATCTGCAAAAAAGCCACTACGCCCAAAGTAGACTGTGCGAAATTGATGGATTCGATAGGAAATTTTCCGCACCCTTCTTTAACGAGTTTGTCTTACAATGCAGAAAATCCCCAGACGAAATAAACAGAGAACTGCTGAAACATAAAATTATCGGCGGACTGCCCGTAGAGAAGTTCTACCCGGAATTGAAAGACTGCGCGCTATTCTGCGTGACGGAAATGCGCACGCGGGATGAAATTGACGCGCTGGTTGATATTTTAACAGTATAAGATGTAGTAGGTGGTGTGTTCCAAAAAGTGCAACAGAAAGGCAAACAAACTTATGGAACACACCACTAACGGTAGGTGATAATAGATGGATAAAACAATTATTTATCCTTTTCCTAAGCTCCAAGCTTTGCCAGTTACCTTGCCAATAGAAGGGGCGGTGCGCATCGAAATTGAAGAAGGGAGCCCGATTTTTAGGGCTTCCAATAGTGTCCAGAGGAGGATTGAGGAGCTGCTTCAAAAAAATCAGGATGCTGGGCTGACGGCAAAAGAGTCAGACGAACTTGACCGGTATGAGGAGATAGATGACTACCTGAGTTTCCTCAACAGAGTTGTGCGTAATGTCCTCCATGAAAAGTTGGATAAAAACGAATGAATTCGTTACTACCATTGCTAACTTTCATTGTAGTAACGACTTTTAGTCGTTTAAGTCAAAACTCGTAAATTATTGAGGGTGTCCGTCCGAAAAAATTTACTAATCTAATGAGGTGAAAAATGATAGTTAAAGCGGCTGAACCCGAAGAATATGCAGAAATCAGGGACATGCTGGATAAGGCATTCAAGTCTGAATTAGTATGCGATATCGCCGAGATTACAACCAGCAAGGACGCAAACTTCCAGAAAGGCGATTTACGCGTGGTAGAAGTTGACGGAAAGATTGTGAGCATGATGATGCTCATAAGACGCCCATTGAGGTTCGGAACGGCTATAGTGAACGGTGCGATTATTGCTCCCGTAGCAACTCATCCTGACTATCAAGGGAAGGGTTACTGTTCAGCAGTGATGAGAGATGCTGTCCGATATATGAAAGCACAGGGGTTTGACATAACAATTTTGTGGGGCATCCCGTGGCTCTATCCGCACTACGGATATTCGCCTGCCATGGTGAATACACGGCTATCTATAAAGCCTAAACAAAATAGCTCAGTGAAAAAGGTGCCATACGAATTTAGAGCTTTCACAGAAGCCGATTTAGAACAGGTTACACAGATTTATCACAGCAACACTGCTATGAAAACGTGTGCCGAAGTGCGGGCAACGGCAATGTACGAATGGGTGTTTGGGGGGCCCGATGTTGAATTTGAGGTGCTTGCGGATGAAAAAGGTGAAATAATCGGATACTGTGTTTTCGGAAGAGATTGGGGAGAGCCTTGCGCGCATGAAATAGGTGTTCTGAACGATGACGCTTGTAGGTTGATTTTCGACCGTCTGCTCGAAAGAGCGAAACAGAAAAGCCTGAAGGAATTCCTTTGTATTGTGCATCCAGAACATCCGTTCACTCGCTTCGCCTTCTGGCACGGTGGTGAGATACGAATACGGGGTAGTAGTGCTGGTATGGCACGGGTTCTAAATCTTGTTTCGCTTTTGACAAAGATGGAGAAAGAATTTGAGCGAAGACTTGGCTACTCCGAGTTTAAGGATTTAGAGTGTGCCTTGACAATTTTGAGCGAAGAAGAAGACGCTGTTCTAAACATTAATCGCGGACAAGTGTCCGTTAGCACAGATATTATCGAAGGTGATTATCAACTTGATATTTCGTTAGCGTGTTTAAATCCTTTGATAACAGGATGCAAAGACATCAGGGAATTGCTCAAAAATCCTCATGTTAAGTTGAGAGGTGGGGAGGAGGTTATACGCCTGATGGAAGTTTTGTTTCCAAGAGGATTTCCATCTGGGGGGATTCTTCCACTTGTTTGGGAATAACTCCACTCAACATCTGAAAAAAAACAGGTTGTAGCTCACACTCGCTCCCGTTGGATTGGCAAATCCAACGGATGGTTTGGATTTGCCAATCCAAACCGAGCAGGTTTTAAGTCAAAACATTTTTGACAGTGGAGTTCTCGCTAAAGCAAGACGTCCCGGACGCCCGACTTTCAGTCGGGGAAAGTGAGGAAATCTACCAAAGTCAAGATAATTATGATTAAATTAAGCAACGCTAAAATGAAAACGAAACTGCTCGGTGTTTTCTTGATAGCAGTGGTCATCTTGTTGGTCACTATCGTTATCCTGAAAACGGGAAAGGTGAAAGACGCGCCCATTGTCCCAGCGCCAGATTTATCGAACCACCCTATCTACAGCAAATATGATTTTGGAAAGGAAAACAATGTCATCGGATTTGGCATACAACCTCGTACAGCCGATTGGGAAAAGGTAAGGGCCTGCTTTGACCTTACCATTGTTGAGGAAATACTCTCAGGAGCGCGGGAATATCAACTTGATGTTTATGACTACTACACGTGGGCGCAAATTTTTGACCCGTAGAACGTCGGATGAAGCCTCTCCACTTCGTTCCGTGCAGCCTTGCTCGTTCGAGCACAGCCTGAACAGGCAAGGAAACCGCCTGTTCTACAGACTGGTTAGGAACTTCTGCCCATGTGTACTACTCGTATGAGGAGGGTGAAGAGAATGAGTCAAAGTAATATAGCGATGGATGGGAAGAAACCGCAACGAGGATTATTTAGGAGCATCAGGACAAAGCTGATTGTCAGTTTTAGCCTTTTGTTTGTGGCTGTCCTGGCAATGGTAAAGTTGATAGGCATCATGGGTGTGCCCTTTACCTCGTATTCAGGGAGACAGGGAGAGCAGAGAAAAGAGGCGTTCAAAAACCTCAACCTGATTGCTGACCTGAAAAAGGAGCGTCTGCTGCGTTGGATGGAGGAACGACGCGATGACATTCATGTGACTGCTACCAACGATTTCACCGTGTCCAACGTAGTTCAGCTTAGGGCGGTGATTCACGAGCTTGCCGCGGAGAGCAGGGACGAGACCGAGTTGTGGCGTTTGGTGCGAGAGGAAGGGGCCTACAAGGCTCTTGTAAAGTACCTGGACACCATCAGGAACACGTACAGGGTATATGACAGAATTCGAGTCGACGACGCGGGGAGCGGAAAGGTTGTTGTCTCGACAGATGATACGGACCTGGGCACCGATGTTTCCGAGCTCTCCCGCTTCAACGAACCCCTAAGGACCGGCGCTGTTTATGTGAGCGACATCGAGATATCCCCTCAGATGGCTCACCCTACCCTTCACTTCAGCGACGCCATCGAAAGCCAAGAGGGTAAAGTGGTCGCGGTATTGGTAATGGAGGTCAACACGGATGACATCATCAGGCCGATGCTCCACACCGGCGAAGGCCTGGGCGAGAGAGGAGAAGCGCTGCTGGTCAATCGGGATGTGAAAATCTTGACCTCGCTCAAACACCCGTTGGCAGATGGAAGCATAGCCGAACCGTTAGAATACCAGATTGCAGCCAAACCGGCGGTGTTTGCCGCCAGTGGGGAAGAAGGCATCATCGAGAGTGAGGACTATCGTGGCGAACCGGTGCTGTCCGCGTACCGGCATATCCGCTTGAATGCGGAGTGGGGCTGGGGGATGGTAGTCAAACGTGATAAGACGGAACTCTTCGCTCCTTTGCGGCAGGACATTATCTACTCTTTATTCATCAGCTTGGTCGGCATTTTTGCTATTGTTGGACTCACCATTGTCATTGCCAGTAATCTCACTCGTCCAATGCTATCTCTCAGCCAGACTGCTAACCAGGTGGCCGAAGGAAATCTTGCTGTCCGAGTGCCGGTGATGACCTCGGACGAAGTGGGCATGCTGGCGACGACGTTCAACGCGATGGTCCAACGCATCCAGAATTGGCGTAAGGAACTCGAAAAGCAGGTGCGGGCCCGCACGGCCGAACTGAAAGAAAGTGAGGAACGGTATCGCACGTTGGTCGAAACAATGAACGACGGCCTTACTGTGCAGAACGAAGAGTATTTTTTGACCTACGCCAACGATAGATTCTGCGAAATATTGGGGCGTCCACGAGACGAAATTATCGGGCGTTCCACGGCCGACTTTCACGATGAAGCCAGTCGCAACAAATTCATGGAACAGATGCCCAAACGACAGAAAGGCGAATCTGCCCGTTACGAAATTACATTCGTCCGTCCGGATGGGAGTAACGTCCATACAATTGCGTCAGCCATGCCGATGTTCGACGACGAGGGCAATTTTCAGGGTAGCTTTGCGGTGATTACCGACATCACCGAACGGGTTCGGGCAGAAGAGGAGCTACGCCTTCATAGTAAAATCATAGCGAATATGGCAGAGGGGGTTAATCTTGTTCGAGCCAGCGATGGTGTAATTGTCTACGTTAATCCCATATTTGAGGAGATATTTGGCTATGGTTCCGGTGAAATGATAGGAAAGCACATCTCTATAGTCAATGCCCCCACCGAAAAGAACCCTGAAGAGACGGTCAAGGAAATCATGGGCATCCTGGATGAAACCGGTGAATGGCAGGGGGAAATTAACAATATCAAGAAAGACGGTACGCTCTTTTGGTGCTACGTTAACGTTTCCATGTTCGACCATCCTATACATGGGAGAGTTTTGGTCGCAGTCCAGACAGACATCACGGAGCGCAAGCAGGCGGCGGTAGAGCGGGAGGTACTGATTGAAGAATTAGAAGCCAAGAACGCCGAGTTAGAGCGGTTCACCTACACTGTCTCTCATGACCTCAAAAGCCCGCTCATCACCATCAAAGGTTTTCTGGGGCTGCTGGAGCAGGACGCGGCGGTGGGAGATACCGAGCGGATGAAAGCCGATACAACTCACATTTCCAACGCCGTCGATAAGATGGAGCAGTTGTTGGATGAATTGCTGGAACTCTCCCGTATTGGTCGTCTGGTCAACCCGTCGGAAAAGGTATCCTTCGATGAGTTGGTGCGCGAGGCGTTGGATATGGTAGCCGGCCGGCTGGCTGACCGGGATGTTGAGATAGAAATTGCCCCCGCCCTTCCCGCAGTCTACGGAGACCGGTCTCGGCTCCGGGAGGTGATAACGAACTTAATGGACAATGCTGCCAAATTCATGGGCGACCAACCCAACCCGCGCATCGAAATCGGGGTTCGGAGCGACGGCGAAGAGACGGTGTTTTACGTCCGGGACAACGGCATAGGCATTGAGCCAAGGTATCATGAGAAAGTCTTTGACCTGTTTGATAAGTTAGAACAACAGACCGAAGGCACTGGGATAGGATTGGCCATCGTCAAGCGCATCATCGAGGTACATGGCGGGCGCATTTGGGTTGAATCAGAGGGCGCTGGACAAGGCAGCACTTTTTGCTTTACACTACCTGACAAGAATCAGGCAACAGAAAGGGAGTAATAAAACTATGAACGGAGAACCTTTAGTTATCTTACTGGTTGAAGATAACCCCGCCCACGCCGAGTTGGTCATGCGCACTTTTCAAGACCACAGGGTGGCAAACAAAATCTATCACGTTCTTGATGGCGAGGCAGCGCTGGATTACCTGTTCCAGCGGGGCGACTATGCCAACCCGGAGAATAGTCCGCGACCGCATGTGATTCTGCTTGACCTGCGCTTGCCCAGGATTGACGGACTGGAAGTGCTGAAAGAACTCAAGGCAGACAAGGAACTGCGGCGTATTCCGGTGGTAATTTTGACCACTTCTGAGGCGGAAACTGACCTCGCCAAGGCTTACGATTGCTACGTCAACAGCTACTTAGTCAAACCGGTGGACTTTGGCAAGTTCACCCAATTAATGGAAGACCTGGGCTTTTACTGGCTGTGCTGGAACCGCCGGCCTTAATCTGATTGACGAGATTTCATAAGGCATGCAAAAATCAACGGAGTGTATTTTTGTCCGTATCGAAACCAGGGCGAAGCGAGCTTTGCAACAATACGCTTCGCTGATTGTTGCACTCCATGTACCTTATACGGACTTGTGAAACGAACCGTTAGAATCCGGAGGTAGTTATGAACAAACAAATGGTATACATCTTGTTAGTAGAAGACGAAGAAAACCACGCTGAGTTGGTGCGCCGTGCCTTTGAATCGCACTCAGACCGGGTATGCCTGGCGGTGGCAGGCAGTTTACAAGAGGCGCGAACCTGTCTGACGGAATCCCAGGTGGATTTGATCATTGCTGATTTCGTCTTGCCGGATGGCCGGGGGACAGAACTCTTGACGTCCGGTGATGAGGAACACCATTCTCCACTGGTGATGATGACCAGCCACGGGGACGAGCATATTGCAGTGGAGGCGATGAAGGCAGGGGCATTGGATTATGTGGTCAAATCGGCAACGACGCTGGCTGATATGCCAAGAATAGCCAAGCGCGCTCTGCGCGAATGGGGGCACATCATCGAACGCAAGCGGGCAGAGGATGCGTCACGGGAGAGTGAACTAAGATACAGGACATTATTTGAATCCACCCGGGACGCTATAATTATTGTTGACCTTGATGGCAGGATATTATCTGCAAATCCCGCGAGCGCAGTCCTTCTTGGGTATGAGAACCTACAAGAACTGGTGGGCATGCCCGCCAGTAAGTTACATGTGAGTCCAGAGCAGAGGGAAGTAGTCGTTGCAGAACTAATGGAGAGGGGCTATATAGAGGACTACGAACTGGAATTAGTAAAAAAGGATGGTACGCCAGTCTATATCATAGCTTCTTCTACAGTTCACAGAGATGAACAGGGGAACATTCTGCAGTTAGAAGGATTCTTTAAGAATATTACTGCCCGTAAGAAAGCTGAAGAGGAACTCCAGAATGCCAACCGTCGTCTGGAGGAAACGCTTGCCGAATTGAAAGTGGCACAACAGCAAATCATCCAGCAGGAACGCTTGCGCGCATTAGGACAGATGGCTTCAGGTGTTGCCCATGACTTCAACAACGCACTGACGCCAATCTTGGGCTACTGTCAGTTAATTTTTATGGTGCCCGAAACTCTGGACGACAAAGAGAAAGCGATGAGTTATCTGAAGTTGATGAATACTACCGCACAAGACGCATCCTCAATAGTTACCCGCCTGCGCGCGTTCTACCGAGAACGAAGAGAGGATGAAATATGGGTGTCTGTTAATCTTAACCAATTGGCCAAGCAAACCATCGAGCTAACGACGACCAAATGGAAAGACCAAGCGCAGTCGGACGGCATCACCATCAATGTTAGAAGCGACTTGCAGAAAGTACCGTTCATCAACGGCAATGAATCTGAATTACGGAACGCTCTGACCAATCTGATTTTTAACGCGGTGGATGCTATTGAAGAGAGTGGAACGATTACTATTCGTACCCACTTTAATAGTGATGTTGTCGTTTTGGAAGTAAGTGATACGGGTTGTGGTATGACCGACGAAGTCCAGCAGCGTTGTTTTGAACCGTTCTTTTCCACCAAAGAGGAGGACGGCACGGGCATGGGGCTGGCGATGGTTCACGGCATCATCCGACGACATGAAGGAACGATTGAAATTAAAAGCGAACCTGGCGAAGGTACAACCGTAATCATCCGTTTGCCTATTCCGTCAGAAGAACTGACAGAAGGTGAAAGACAGGAAGCGGAAGCGACTACACGTTCACTGAACGTTCTACTCGTGGACGATATACCAGAGGTACGTGATGTCATCAGTCAATATTTGCTCGTTGATGGGCATGCCGTCGAAACAGCGAATAATGGACGAGAAGGGCTGGAGACGTTTTATAAAGGCAGATTTGATTTGGTGATAACTGACAGGGCTATGCCAGACATAAACGGAGTACAACTGGCAATGCTCATCAAACAGGTTGCACCGGAGGTGCCCATCATTATGTTGACTGGATTTGGCGACATGATGAAAATCACCGGTGATATTCCAGCGGAAATAGACTACCTTTTGAGCAAGCCCGTCACGTTGAGTGACTTTCGGGAGGCATTGGCAAAGGTGATAGCGGAATAGGTTCAAGGATGCGACTGTGCGTTTTTTCCGTTAGAGCACTTCTCAGATTATACTTTTGGAAGAACAAGTGCCATTTTTGATACACAGTGACACTATTTTGTCAAAATCAGAGCACACCTCTTTCGGTAGTTTATTCCTAACATAACTATCGAAAAAGCACTTTTTTACAAGGGCTATCCTGTGCATCATCGCTTCCTCGTAGCCGTTGTGACTGTCAGGATACAGGGATGCCAAACTCTTAGCACCGAGTTCCTGCAACTGTCTCTCTCTGGCGGACTGGTAGCATTCTCGCCAGCCGGAGTACGCTTCACAGACATTTATACCGTACTTTTGCCAGTCGTAATTGATTATAATTTTCTCAATTTGCCTCAAAAGGTACCAAGAGTCTTTTGTCTCCATCAAAACCACCTCGGAATAATCAGGTATTGTTAGATAAAAACGTGGTTTAGGTCAAACACGGTTTCATAAAATTTTGCTGCATCCCCCTCCCTATTGATGGCAAGTATCGTGCCAAACAAAAGTCATGGAGTTGTCATGACGGTTAGCATAGTAGAACGGGCAGCTTGCCCGTTCAGGGTGCCAGTGAAGCATAAGAACAAGCTGGCAGCATGCTCTACATTTTGAGAATAAGTCATATCCTCTTTGTAAGGAGAAGATAAAGATGAAACGATGGTTGTTTATCCCAATAGTCTTGATATTGCTGAATATCGCAGTAATCAGTTCTTATGTCTATTTCAAAAATAGATTGAAATCAGATGAGATGCCAATTGAAGAGTTAAATGCTTCGCATGACGATGAAGAGCCGATATTGGTCGAAGAAACCGAACCGGAGAAAAGTGATGAGGAAAAACAACGGGAATCTGAAATAGAATCGGAGAGAAGAAGAAAAGCGGAGTTGGAGGCGGAGAAAAGAAGAAAGGAACAACTGGAAGCTGAGAGAAGAAGACAAAAGCTGTTGGAGGTAGAGAAGAAACGGCAGGCGAAGATAAAAGCTGAAAAAATGCGACTACAACGTTGGAATGCGATGTTGGATGAATCGTATACAGTGGAGATGTACAACGACTATTCTGCTCTGGCGTCCGATGAGAGCAGTGGACAAATCGGAAGCGTTATAGACGCCCAAATCAAACAACGGCTCGAAGGTTTTTATCCTGAGTTGCTCACAATACGAATACGCGGGAAAATTCCCTTTGATAAACCGATTGATGAATTGACTGAACAAGATATGGCAACACTTAACGGCGCAACCGCATTTATCGGAGAAGTTAGCAAAGCGGAAAGCGGACTAAAAATCCTGCTGAGAACATATTCAAAAGCGGGAAATTTTCTATCCAGTGTGGCGTCCGCTGAAGCGCAAATTCAGAATGAAATCGCTGTAAAATATTCCCGTCTGGCGGTTGACTGCTTCCCTTTCTCCGGCAAGGTTACCCAAAAGTCGGGCGCAAACGTCAAAATCGTTTTGAAGGGAGGAAATCACCTTGACAAACTCCCCGTTCAAAAGCGCAATTACTTCTGGTTTGTTGAGACGAAAGAGATTCTCAAGTTATCCTCTGTTAGATATCGCCCTGACATCGACAGATTGGTAGGCGTTTTGCCTTCTAAAGGACAATCCGTTCAAGTTGACGTTATCGCCGTCAGTGCCATCCCCCGGCACATGGTTGAAAAAAGGGGAGCGGATAAAATAACCACGCTTCTGCTTGTACTCCACGACGATTCTGATTCTCCGTTGCAAAATTGCAAAATATACGCAAGTACAACCGGCTACAGCGACGCAAAATCCGATTTTGTCCAGCGCACCAACCTGAGAGGGGAGGTTAAACTCAACGTCCGAGGTGAGCAGGCGATGTACGTCACTGTAAAAAGACATGACGATGTTATCGCCAGATTTGAAACATCCGCTGAAAAAGGACCGGTTGATAGAAGGCGTATAACACCGGATTGAATATTATCCTGATAACACTCCTGTCATCTACTTGCCTTTTTGACGAGAAAATAGGCAAGAGCAACTAATGTGATTGCAAGCGTTCCCGGAATCACAATTCCTATTAAGATAGCTGATAGAGTGGAAAATACATCGCCCAATCGAAAGAATATAGTTTCCATGTCTCTCCTTCCTGTCTATTTGCTTGGATACGGCTGTTTTCTATTTCCAATTTCGTTTTCCTTCTCACCAATTTGACAGAAAAACCACTGTTTGCCAAACTCGGAACGGCTATCATTCCGGCTATGCAAGTGCCGCTCTGCGACGGCTGGCTTCTGACATTTTTGACAACAGTTTTGCTATTTCTACCCTTTGGCGTTCCATCTGCTCTTCTATAATAGCTTCATCAAGTTCTTCAAAAGGTTGCTCATAACCTATCAGCACGTCGAAGCCTTTTTCTCGAAGATGTTCCCAAATACGGATGTCTCTTTCCGGTAGGTCTTCTGGTAACTCTCTCAAGATGACATTGACGTCTAAGTCTTCTTCTTCGTAGGGCCCATCAAATTGAACATCAAGCACTAAGTCACCGAATTCCTTTTTGATAAGGCCCATGGTTAACTCTTGCAGTTCCATTTACGTCACCCCCAAGATGTGTAAACATTCGGTTGAATACGCGGTAAAAAGGTTTATCGCAGCATTAATCTCGGATAAAGCCTCTCCACTTCGTTCCGAGCGTGGGTTGTATCGCAATCGTCAGATTATAGTCTGCTTGTATTCGGTATCTTCGTAGCCTAAGCAAAGCATGTAAAGCTCTCACTGTCATCCTAGCATTTAAGACAAAGTGATTTCGCAGTTCGTCTATGACTCTCTCATGTACATTTCTACGCCATTGTTGCGGCGTCAATCCTACATTTCGCAGCAATGCTCTTCCCAGATGATGGGCCGCGTAGTACAAACGCGATAGGGTTGTTCGGTAACTCCACTGTGTACGCAATCTCAATTGTCCAAAGGCTTGCGCGGCGTCTAACGTTTCTCTGGCTAAATTAACTTCAGGCATTTTATGTACCTTTCCAATCAACCCCCTGTTAAGAAAATCCTTTACAGAAAATTGAATTTTCGTTCGTTCACGAAGTAACGGCGTCCCACTCCTGTATATTCAATCGGTAGCAAATTCACAAATCTGATTTGCACTCAGTATAAATTGTTGTTTCATTATAACACAAATCCGGTGCCCTGGCAACTGTTTTTTTGAATATTCAAATTCTAAAAAATTTTGAACGAAAATTATTCCTTTACTTGAAGGTAGGTTTTTGGTATAATTTAGCATCAGGAAGTGCAAATCAAGATAGTTTGATAGAATTGAGGTAATTATGAACAGAAGGGAATTTCTCAAAATCGTTGGTACTGCTGGCGCAGCCGCTCTTCTCAATCCGATGGACGCGCTTGCGAGGAAGAATACAGCGGCGCAAATATACTTTGGGCTTCACCCTTTCATTGAGGCGCACCCCGAAGCAGTGTTTATAAAACGCACCAACGTTCAAAAAAAGACGGATTCTCTCGCCAATAAGAATGAGGGACTTGCGCTTGCGAGAGAGATTTTTGTAAAAAAGAATACGCCCGGTATACCGCTTTCGCATAGAATGGTTATCAAGCCAAATGTGACGTGCAGCAAGGGAGGGGCGAACGTCGAAGCGGGAATGGGCATTGTAACTGACCCAAATTTCGTGGAAGGGATTATAGAAGGGATGAAAGAACTTGGCTTTTCTGGCGACCAATTCCACTTGATAGAAGTCAACTGTCCCGAAGATTTTTCGCTACGTGGTTATACGCAGATGGCTCAACGCACAGGCGCGCATTTCAGAAATTTGAACAGGGATGTGAGGACGCTCAAGGAAGGCGAAGATATAACGTGGGTGGATTGCCCGGATGGGGTAATGTTCAAACGCATCGCATACCTCGCTCCGGTCAACCAGCCTGATACCTGGCTGCTGAACATATCGAAATTTAAGGCACACGGAATGGGATTGACGCTGTGCTGCAAAAACCAGCAGGGAATGTGCGCTAAAACTTACGTCAACTTCTGTGGGACGGTGGGGGCTATAAAGAACTATCCTGCCCATGTGCGTGCTGATTTTCAGCCTGATTTTGAGGAGCGTATAAACCAACTGTACGCTAAACATGTGGAAGAGGACATCCCCCGCTGGAATAGACCGGATTCAGGGGGTGGGTACTGGATGGAAACTTGGTCACAGAGGACGTGCGACTCGCTCTCGGTCACTGACACGGGCTTCTGCATTATCGAGGGCATATACGGACGGGACGGCAACGGTTTTCATTTAGGCCCCGGTCCAAACGGCACGGCTGTGGATTACATGACCAACATTCTCATCTTCGGCAAAGATAAGTTCAAAGTGGACATCGTCGGACACTGGCTCGGCGGACATGAACCCGGAAACTTAGGGCTCTTCCACATAGGGAAGGAACGCGGACTGTCAAACGCGTTGAATCCGATGAACATACCCGTATACTTGTGGGAAAATGGCATCCCTGTCCTCACTCCTCTCACCGATTTTGAGCGTACTCCTTTGAAGACTTATTATCTACAGCGAAATTACGGCGGCGATAACGAACCTCAGTATCATTTACTTGACGAACCCTTTGACTATCCACCCGAAACCATCTCCGTAGGGCAGTCGTCATTTCCCAAAGCCGACATATGGGGCAGAAGAAAATACCCGGCGGGCGTAGTGGAAAAGAAAAACACCGGCTCTGCGGGATATACCGGCTCACCGCAAACTTATGTGCTGGAACAGAACTTCCCCAATCCTTTCAACCCCACCACTTTCATCGAATACCATATTCCCCGCGATGGAAATGTCAGGATAGAGGTATTCAATGAGCGAGGACAACTGGTCAATGTGCTTGTCGACAAGTGGCAAAGGAAGGGCGTTCACGTTGCTCCGTGGAACGCGAAGGAGAAGGCTTCGGGAATATACTTTTACAAATTCATGACAGACAATTTTCAAGCGACGCGCAAAATGGCTCTTGTGCGATAGGAGATAGCGATTAAAATAAGGTGATGCGGAATGACAATTATAGAACAAAAACTCTCGCCCGAGGAAGAAGATGATATTCTTTATCCTGAAACGGATGGTGAGCCGATGGCTGAAACCGATGTTCACAGAAAACAAATTCTTGACCTGACAGCAACTCTTGAGGAGTTTTTTCGCTATACCCCTGATGTTTATGTTTCCGGCAATCTGCTTGTTTATTTCCAGGAAGGAGATGGAAGCGCTTCCGCAACGCCCGACGTTTTTGTTGTTAAAGGTGTTGCAAAAGGTGAGCGCAGAACTTACAAGGTGTGGGAAGAGGAGGAAACACCGGACGTTGTCATTGAAATCTCTTCCAAAAGCACGGCGTTTGCTGACCGAAATATCAAGTGGACAATCTATGAACGCAAATTGCGGGTTGGGGAATATTTCCTTTTTGACCCGTTGAAGGAGTATTTGGACCCGCCATTTCAGGGGTATCGGCTGGTAAGAGGGCATTATCGTCCTATTCTGTTCGTAGACGAACGATTGCCCAGTAACGCGCTCAACTTGGAGTTGGGTATAAAAGATGGTTGGTTGCGGTTGTATAACCCAAGTACAAAACAGTGGTTGTTGACTCCTTCTGAACAAGCAGAGGCTCTCCGTCGCGAAACAGAAGCGAGAAAACGAGCTGAAGCGGAACTAACGCGCCTTAGGGAAGAATTGCGGAGGTTGAGAGGTTCCGATTAGCCCGACAATGTTAGATTCCCGCGTAGCCGCATATTTTATCATTTGTAAAAGGAGTTGACATGCGCTATTCCCCGTAGTGCGATATTATGGACAAGCCCAAACTACGCAATTTAGAAATTTTACCTGTTATGTTACAAGAACGCAGGATGCTCTGCTTGCGCGACCCGTTGAATTTTGCTAAACAGCCTGTGTTCATTCCCTACAATCTATTGGACATCATCCGCCTCTTCGACGGAAATCACTCTATACGCGACATTCAAGTAGCGTATGTCCGTGAACACGGTGGGCTGCTATTTACCGGTAACATCCCCAAACTTGTCGCCGAGTTAGATGACAAACTCATGATGGATAGCGAGCGTTTTCGGCAGTATCAAGAGAAGGTAGAGGCAGATTTCAGAAACGCTCCACTTAGAAACGCCACGCACGCAGGCAGCGCGTACGAAGCGGAACCTGAAAGATTGACAACACAGTTGGAAACATACTTTGAACCTCCCAAAGGGCCGGGTTTACCCGATAAAGAGAAAAGCTCGAATTCGCTTGTGGCAGCGATGGCACCGCATATTGACCTGCGTAGAGGCGGTTCGTGTTTCGCGTACTCATACAAGCAAGTTGCAGAAGAATCCGACGCCGACTTATTCATCATCTTAGGCGTCAATCACTCTTGGAACGATAACTTCTTCAGCGTCACTAAGAAGAGTTTTGAAACGCCCCTTGGCATACTCGAAACCGACGTTGAGTTTGTGGATGCCCTTGCCCAAAAATCCAATTTTGACCTGTTCTCCGACGAATTTGCGCACAAGCAAGAACATTCAATTGAATTTCAGGTAGTGTTTTTGCAGCATATCTTTGCTAACAAACGGCAGATAAAAATGGTACCGATTTTGTGTTCATCGTTTCACAAGATGATAGAAGGAGGAATATCGCCCTCCGAGACGCCAGAGGTAAGTGATTTTATACAGGCTTTGAAGGACGCCATCTCACAAAGTGACCGACGAATATGTCTGGTGGCAGGTGTCGATTTGAGCCATGTGGGAGGGCGATTCGGCGACCAAAATATGTTATCGCCCGGTTTGTTGAAGATTATTGAAGAGGAAGATTTGGAAGTGCTAAAGAAGGCGGAGGCTGTCGACGCTGAAGGATTTTACCGTTCAATTCAGAAGAAAAACGACCAATTCAGGATATGCGGGCTTCCGAGTATTTATACAATGTTAAGCCTCCTTGGCGATGCCGTCGGAAAGCTGCTTAAATATGAGCAAAGCGTCGAGAATGACACACAGTCGGTTGTTAGCTACGCGAGTGCGTGTTTCTACAAGAGTTAAAAAGTTTCTTGAAAGCGAAGAACAACTTTGGTATAATTAACGAAAATGCTATGGAGGAAAAATGATGACAAAACAAGAACAAATGAAATGGGTAGAAGATTGCGGGGTAGTCGCAATCATTCGCGCCAACAGTTCAGATGAATTGATAGAAGTCGCTGCTGCGATAAAAGAGGGCGGTGTTGACGTTATCGAAGTTACAATGACGACGCCCAACGCCCTTCAGGTTATCAGCGAGGTAGCCAAAAAATATGGCGATAAAGTGCTGGTGGGTGTCGGTACTGTGCTTGACGCTGAGACAGCACGAGCGGCGATGTTAGCCGGCGCTGAATTCGTAGTCAGCCCGGTGGTAAAAGAGGACATTATCGAAATTTGCAGGCGATACAGTAAAATCGTCATGCCCGGCGCTTTCACGCCAACTGAAGTCCTTTACGCATGGGAAAAGGGTGCAGACTATGTAAAGGTTTTCCCTGCCTCACAAGTTGGTCCAAGCCATATCAAAGCAATCCGAGGCCCACTTCCCCAAATCCCACTCATTCCGACAGGCGGCGTCAATGTGGATAACGCAGGTGAATTCATCAAAGCCGGTGCCGCCGCATTAGGAGTTGGCGGCACTCTGGTCAATAAGCAAGTGATTGCTGAAAGAAAATTTGATGTGCTGACCGAGACGGCAAAAAAATTAGTCGAAGCAGTGAAAAACGCCAGGCTGGAATAAAAGAAAGCGGGACACAGAGGGGAGGAGGTTGAAGATGAGTATTGAGCAAGCCCTTTCGCCAATTTACCACAAATTGGATGAACTTTCAGCCCGCATCTTAAAATTGGAAGCAGGCGAAGAAGTTAAATTTCTTGAACCGCGAGAGGTTACTTTTGGACAAGCCAAGACTGAGATAACCCAAATCTTTAAAGAATCCGAAGGAGAGCTTTATTACTCCGACATTGCAGGACAGTTGCAGTTGGATTTAAAACTCGTCGTAGAAGTCTGCGACGAACTCTTAGATGAAGGAGTTATTGCTTTTGAGGAATAAACACCGCACCCGGTACAAAGAAGGCTCTCGAATAGAAGCAGAAGGTATTGGTGCCCAAGCACGCAGAATTTTCACCAGACGAGAGCCAAGGAAACGCGACGGCAAAACAGTTCAAGTTTTCTTGGTAACTTTAGAGGGTACTGCTTATTGTGTAATTGAAACACAACCCGCCCCGGGCTTTCTTCGAGGGGATGCACTGGAAGCAGAAAAAATTGCTGCTCAATCAAATCGTGTCAGATGGAAAGGGGTTACGCGCGGGAGTTCAACTCACAATATCCAAACCATTCAACTGCGCGGGCAAGCCTTTTGCGTTATTGAAAGGGCTTTGAAATACGTCAGAAAATCAATTGAGGCAGAAAAAAGCAGGGCAGACAAGAATCCATAGAGGGAAGGGCTACGAAAGTTTTTTGCCAACTTAGAAAGTTAGGCTACATTTTATGCACAAAAAAACAATATTCATCTGTCTGGACGGATGCGGTCAAGAATATATCGAACAAAGTGACACACCAAACATCGACAGGATAGCAAAAGAAGGTTTTTATTGGATAGGACAATCAGTGATCCCGTCCGTTACAAACGTCAACAACGTATCCATCATCACGGGTTCGCCCCCATCGGTACATGGAATAACGTCGAATTACTACTACGATAGGGAATCAAAACAGGGCGTGTTCATGGAATCGCCGGATTTCCTGCTGACGGAAACCGTGTTGCAAAAGGCGAAAAAAGCGGGCTTGTCCACTGCCGCATTGACGACAAAAGACAAACTGGCGAACATACTCGGCATTGACGTTGATACGGTTGTGTCGGCTGAATCGCCGCAGGATTGGTTGCTAAACAAGCTAAGACAGCCCGGACATATCTACAGCGCGGAAATCAATGTCTGGTTGTTCCGCGCGCTTTTAGCCGTGTTGGAGGAAAAACAACCAGATGTTATTTACCTTGCAACCACCGATTACATGATGCACAAATTCCCACCCGACGCTGAAGAATCTCGCGAACACATCAACGCTTTAGACAAATTGCTCGGTGACGTGCTAAACGAATACGACGTTCAAGTGTTTATCACGGCTGACCACGGGATGTCGGATAAAACGGCAGCGATTGACCTGGCGCAAATTTTACTCAACCAGGGTATTAAAGCGGAAGCAATCCCCATCATTAAAGATAGATATGTCGCCCACCATGGCAATTTAGGGGGCGCGGCGTACATTTACGCCGACGAGAAGGATGTGGATAAGGCTGTCAAAGTTTTAAAGGACATCCCCGGCGTGGAAGGGGTATTCTTGCAGGACGATGCCGCTGAGAAATTCAACTTGTACAAAGAACGAATCGGTGATATTTTCGTATTGGCGGGACGCGATTACGTGTTCGGCAGTCTGGAGAAGCCTATGGTGGAAGTATCCATCCGTTCGCATGGCTCACGCTATGAAAGCGAAGTACCCATCATCGGATGGGGGGGACTGAAACCATCAAAACGATGGGAGAGGAATTTTGAAATAACACAATGGCTATTGGCGAACTGAGATTATTTTGTGTTATCACTAAGGGTGTTACAGAAAATAAAATCGTCCCCCTGCTCGGTCTGGTGCGGATTTAGCAATCCGCACCGAGCGCAAATCCAGCCCTCAACCGTCGGATTTGCCAATCCGACGGGAGCAGTTGGAAGGATTATTTTCTTGGAAATACCTAAATCCCTGAT
This sequence comes from uncultured bacterium, assembly GCA_964601015.1. Taxonomy (GTDB): domain Bacteria; phylum Poribacteria; class WGA-4E; order DTYX01; family CAZRLY01; genus CAZRLY01. The sequence continues at coordinate 610 of CAZRLY010000005.1, read as the reverse complement.
AATTTTTTGCGTTTCAATCCTATTCTTCTTCGACCAGATTTTTTCCCGCCTCGCAGAGCGCTCGGATTTTCCATTCCTTGTTGCGTTGGGTAACAGGTACTAAATCCCAGATGGTAAATTGAAACCATCGCAAATATCCTTCAAGGTTGTGCAGGGCATTTACAGCACCTCCTCCAGAACCGCCCGCCGCAGCAATGCCGATAATGCGTTTGCCATTCAGCGGAGAATTGGCTCGTTTGGATACTTCGACACGACGCAACCGGTCAAGCAGCGTTTTTGCCGATTCTGTTATGTCGCCAAAGTAAACGGGCGTACTGAAAATCAACGCGTCCGTTGCGTTAATTTTTTTCCGTAAGCTCTCAAAATCGTCCTCTTGAGCGCACTTTCCCTCATCTCGACAAATTCCCCACCCTCTGGCACAGGCCTGGCACAACCTGATGTCCAACTTATTCAAATGAACCAATTCAGTATCAGCGCCAGCGTCTTGTGCGCCTTTGAGGGCTGATTGAGCTAACTGATAGGTCAAACCATCTTCATTTGGACTTGATTGAATTGCTAATACTTTCATATTTTTTCTCCTCTAAAGTAGGTTGGGTTGAGGAACGAAACC
>CAZRLY010000004.1:0-53014 GCA_964601015.1 uncultured bacterium | reverse complement strand
GCGCCTGAATGGAGAAACTGTGTTCAAGGATTTGATTGAACGATTGGACCATCCCGAGGATAACAGAAGAAATGGATTTTCGGATTGCGGGTCCCATAACCGGGTAAAGGACATCCACAAAAACCTTGCGGTCTTTTTTGATGGAGGTTTTGATGGTTTCTTCGATAGTGGGTTCCAGTGCTTCAGCGAGATGTTTATCACGAGATGACCGGAGCACAATGGCTTCAGGCAGAACCCGGCTTACATCATTGGCATGAAGTTTTGGGTCATCCAATCGCTCCTGCAATTCGTTGAGCCGCACCTGCGCTGTTCCCAGGAGCAGGCTGCGAAGTTCAGTTAAGACCTCCTCGTCTTGAGAAGGATTTTCTTCTGTCACCTCTTCGGTGGAGTCATGAGGGGGTGATTCACTCATTTTTACCATCCATTTCAAGGTTTAATTCCATGGCTGTGTCATTGGGTAAACGCATAGCCATTTCCATAAAGAGTTCTGAGAGGGCAGTACGGTCAACTTTGTCGGTCCGAAGTTCTTGTGTCACCTGTTCAAGAAGTGCTACGGTTTCGTCATATTTTTGCCGAATCTCATCGGACAGACTTTTAGACTGCTCTAAAATTTGCTGACGCAACTCCCTCGCACTTTTGTTAAGTTGCTCATCCAGTCTGCCAGTCTGCTTCTCAAATGATTTGGCGTTATCTTTAAGTTCCACTGAGAGTTCTTTGACCGATTCAGCTCGAGCATCTTGCTCTGCCTTTAGTCGCTCGTCCAACGATTCTACTTCTTTGTTAATATATTCTTCGAGCGAGTCAGCACGTTTCCTCACTTCCTGCCTCAAATCGGTCATTTCTTTAAGTATTCGTCCTTCCAGACGGGCAAACTTTTTTTCAATATCCCGCATATGGGCGCCAAAAAGAATATTCCTGATTTTGTCTATATTTCCGGCCTCTATCTCACCGCCAATACCACTTTGAGTGGTGCCCTCAACTATATCAACTTTTGGTGTTTCTGCCGGAAGGGATGTTTCGTCTCTTTCTTTAGCTTCGCTCACTGGCTTTCTCCTTTACTTTTTGGTGTTTCATCCTGGTTTTGCTCACGGATTTCCTGCAAGTTAAAACGATATAACGCAGCCTTCGACATACCTTTCATCTCTATTTTGGAGGGACAAACCTTTCCCCCCGAAAAGGCCCGACGACTTCGTCTTACGGCGATAAAGCCCGCCGCCTGGCGGCTTGCGACAAGCCACCCTTACCCCTTCTGATTGGAAGCCCGACTTAGGTCAAGCTTCCAATACGAATTAAGATAGCAAAAATAACGCCAAAAATCAAGCAAAATATGGCGCACTCCGCACACATTCTTTACAATTTTGAGTGTACTATCAATATCTTGCCTTCTTGCCCTTTTGCCACTTTAATCCGAATTATCAAACAATAGTACATGTTGCTCTCTGAAAAGAATTATAGCATCAATCCCCCCCTTTGTCAATGATAGTGCTATTGTTAGTTATTGATTTTGGCTAGGGGTCAAATCCATTTAAGGGAAAGGGGGGCTTGCCGCAAGCCGCCAGTTGGATAGAAAAACAAAAACATTAGAAGGGTTGATGAAGGATAGCAGGGAATATCCGTTGGGTGCGATGACTTTATTCCTCGCAAAAAAATCTATTTTATGGCATTTTTTTGTTGACATTTTTCAAAAGATTTGGTATCATTATAGCCTGATAAAAATGAGCCGTTAGCTCAGCCGGTAGAGCACCGGCCTTTTAAGCCGATGGTCACAGGTTCGATTCCTGTACGGCTCATTCACGTTTTGGCCGTATCGTCTAGCCTGGCCTAGGACACAGGCCTTTCGAGCCTGTAGCACGGGTTCAAATCCCGTTACGGTCAATCAGCACCGATAAATTCATTATCGGTGCTTTTTTTTTGGGTGGAATGCCGCTTTCCTTTCCTTAGTTTCTCAACTGCCCTAACGCCACCAACGCGCTAATATTATCCTTCAACTGTGCAAAGTTGTCGTCCAATATTGCCTGGCGTATTCCACGCATCAAACTCAGATAAAAATACAGGTTATGTAGCGTATGCAATCGGTGGGCTAAGATTTCATTTTCCCGATGGAGATGTCGCAGGTAGGCGCGGGTGAAGTGCTTGCAGGTATAGCAGTTACAATTTGGGTCAAGCGGGGTAAAATCGGTTTTATATTTGGCGTTGCGGATTTTTACGATGCCTACGCTGGTGAACATCGTGCCGTTGCGGGCGTTGCGCGTGGGCATGACGCAGTCGAACATATCAATTCCGCAACTTACGCCGTAGACTAAATTTTCGGGCGTCCCTACGCCCATCAGATAGCGTGGTTTATCCTTCGGCAACAACGGGGCGGTATACGCGAGTATATCATACATGAGTTCTTTTTCTTCTCCCACGCTCAATCCACCTATGGCGTAACCTGGAAAATCAAGAGCTATGGTACCATCTACGCTTGCCTTGCGTAAGTCTTTATAGACGCTTCCCTGTGCTATCCCAAATAACATTTGGTGCGGATTTTTGTGTGTGTCTTTGCAACGTTTTGCCCATCGAAGGGTTAATTCCATCGAATTTTTAGCGTATTCGTAATCGCTCGGATATGGCGTACACTCGTCAAAAATCATGATGATGTCAGCGCCGAGCGCGTTCTGAATCTCAATCGCTCTCTCAGGGCTGATGAAATGTTTTGAGCCGTCTATCACTGAGCGAAACTCAACTCCATCCTCGCTAATTGAACGCAACGCCCCCAAACTATATACTTGAAAACCCCCGCTATCGGTTAAAACCGGTCTTTTCCAGCACATGAATTTGTGTAGCCCGCCAGCTTGTTTGACTATGTTATGTCCCGGTCTGAAGTACAAATGATAAGTGTTGCTCAAGATAATCTCAGCACCTATTTCCCTCAGTTCATGTGGTGTACAGGTTTTCACAGTAGCGCGCGTGCCGACGGGCATGAAAGCGGGCGTGTTGAAAACTCCATGTGCTGTGCGAAAACAACCCACCCGCGCTTGCGTTTGTGTATCCTCTTTTACCAAAGTAAATTTGTCTGCCATTTTGATTTGCCTTATCGCATAGTCCTAAAGCATTATTACTCTTTACTCATTACTCTTTACTACTGATAAATAAACACTCGTTCCAATTCCTTCCTTACTTTCTACCGACATCGCCCCACCGTGTTCCTCAATTATTTTTTGGACGATGGACATTCCCAATCCCGTTCCATTTTCCTTGGTGGTAAAATAGGGGTTGAACATATTATTCTTTACCTCTTCCGACATACCATGCCCCGTATCCTGGATGGTAATTATCACGCTATCATCTTTTAGTTGTGTTGTCAAATTTAGCGTTCCACCTTTTTCTTGCTCAGAACGAAGTGCCGTAAGACGCAAGTCGTCGTCGGGCTTCATCGGAGGGGCGGAGCAGCAGTTCATGGCGTCTACGGCGTTTTGGATAAGGTTGTGTAAAACCTGCCTGAACTGTTTTGGGTCAATTGAAATGGGTGGGATGTTTTCGAGTTCCCTTTGTACGATGATGTTTTCGGGGATTCCCTGATATGCGTTGAGAACCTCATCAATCAGTGCGTTCACGTCGCAGGACTCCAACTTAGGTTTGGGCATTCGCGCAAACTGCGAAAATTCCTCCACCATGTTGCGCAGGCTCTCCACTTCTTGAGCAATCATATTGTAACACTCGTCAAAAATCTCTGCGTATTTCGAGGAGTTCAGATTTCGTCTGAGGCGATACATGGACAACTGAATCGGGGTGAGCGGATTTTTAATTTCGTGCGCTAACTTACGAGCGACATCGCGCCATGCTGCAATCCGCTCAGTGCGTTTGAGTTTCTCGCGGCTTTCCCAAATTTCGCTTACCATGCTGTTAAAAGAATCCACTAACAATTTAATTTCATCCTTCGCTTTGACGCTAACGCAGTGTTGGAAATTCCCCTTAGCAACCTCAGTAGTACCTTCAACCAATCTCATAATCGGGTTGGAGATGCCGCGTGACAAAAGCACTGACGATGCGATACCCAAGATTACCAACATGAGCGTAAAAACTGCCATTATTGACCAAATAACTTTCCTGACATCGGATTTGATAGTATAAGAACGCAGTAAACTTTGAAGTTCGGATATGTTCGCGTTTAAAGAATCCTGTTGACTTAACGCGTCGGAATGTGCAGTTTTACCAGCTTGTTCTAAGTAGTTCTGAACGCCCTCATCAGACGCGATAGCTTGCATTATTTTTCCAAAATTGATAGCCTCTTGGATAGCAACTTCAGCTTTAGAGCCGGACACATCCATGCCGAAGGTTTCCGAGTTTGCTAAATACCGAACTGTGAACCATAGTGACAACGTGGGTACTAACACGGTTAGCATGAAAAAAAACATTAAACGAATGCGAAATTTTGAATATTTCATCTCTTCCTCCGTCGGAAGGGCAACGACGGAGGCTTTCCTTTCGTTTGCTTTTCGTATTATATCACAAGGTGTTTTCCCTGTCAATAGTACATAGAAACCAAGTTTTTCCCAAAAACTTGGTTTCTGAACCGAACAGATAATTTTTCCTTTACATCGGCGACTATTCATTATATAATTTAAAATCGCAAACGACAGTTGTTTAGAAAAAGGTGGGTTACTTGCAAATATGACATACGCATATACACCCGGACTAAAAGTTACAGAGGGAATGATTTTAAGGAAAGAGCGGAGGTTGCCTCTCGCTGGCGAAACTTTGGTGGAACAGGGGGATGTTGTCAAAGCTGAGACGATTGTTGCGAAAGCTGATTTGCCCGGCAACGTTCAGTTGGTAAACGTCGCAAACAGCTTGAGCATTCCGCCTGGGGATATTCACAGGTATATACTGAAGGGCGAAGGCGAGCAAATACAAAAGGATGAAGTCATCGCTGAAACCAACGGAATTTTCGGCTTTTTCAAATCGCAATCCCGCGCGCCTGCGGATGGTACTATTGAGAGCATCTCTGAAATTACGGGGCAGGTTGCAGTTCGTGAAGTGCCCATCCCCGTTGACATCAACGCTTATGTGGATGGCAACATAGCACAGATACTTCCCAAAGAAGGCGTGATGGTAGAAACTTTCGCTACTTTCATTCAGGGCATTTTTGGCATAGGCGGCGAGGTGATAGGCGAACTAATGATAGCCTGCGATAATGCCAGTGACGTTTTAGATGCACATTTAATTGACGCGAAGTTCGCGAATAAAATTATCGTCGGTGGCTCAAAAATAACAAGCGACGCTATTAAAAAGGCTATTGGTTCAGGAGTGAAGGGCATCATCGTCGGCGGAATAGACGACAGCGATTTGCGTGATTTTCTCGGATACGAGTTGGGGGTTGCTATAACGGGCTCTGAAGAACTTGGCGCTACTCTGGTTATCACCGAAGGTTTCGGACAGATTGACATGGCAGCCCAAACTTTCGAGTTGTTAAAAAGTAGGGAAGGGATGAAAACGTCCATCAATGGCGCTACTCAAATCCGCGCTGGCGTTGTACGTCCGGAAATTGTCATCCCTCTCAAAGCGACAACTCTGGTCAACGATGTTGCCGACGAAAGCACATATCTGGAGGTTGGCACATCCGTCAGGATTATCCGCGAACCACATTTCGGCAAATTGGGACGTGTCACTGATTTGCCAGTTGAACTTCAATCCCTGGAAACCGAGGCGAAAGTAAGGGTTCTTGAGGTAGAATTTGACGATGGGAACCGCGTGATGTTGCCGAGAGCTAATGTTGAAATCATAGAAATTTAGCACACAAACAAAACCTGTCAGAAAGGATACCTTATGGATAAAGCTGTAATATTGGCGGCTGGTAATGGGACGAAAATTTGGCCTTATGGGGAATTCAGGCAGAAGTGTACCATTCCGGTGGCGAATACGCCGATAGTGAGGAGGCTTGTGGAGAATCTGGTTGAAGTGGGGATAAAACAGATAATCGTCGTTGTCGGACACCATAAACAGCAAATACGCGGCGCGGTTGGCGATTTTGCCGAGGTTAAATTCCTCACTCAGAAGGATTTGGACGGTACGGCACCGGCGGTTTTGAACACAGTTGGGCGATTTGACGATGATTCAGGCGATTTCATAGTCGTATACGGTGATGTAGTTACGGGCGTAGAGAATTTTAGACTGTTGATAGACGAGTTTGCAAAAAGCGGAGCAGAGGCGGCGGCGATGGTACAGCGGTTGGAACATGAACAGGGCTGCGACTGGCTTTGTGCAGGGGTTTCCGGGGATAAGATAAGCGGGATTGAAGGACATCCACGCGATGGCGCATACAGGCTTTGCGGAATTTACGCTTTCAGAGAATCTGTAATGGCATACCTTTTGCGCAATCCAGGGTTGGTTACGAAAGTGCCGGTTGGAGGTATGCCGCCTGTCGAAGCTGAGATTGCCCAGTCAATTCAAATTATGCTGGACGATAACAGAGAAGTGCTGGCCATCCCAACGGTGGAATTCTTCGTTGACGTTGACAAACCCTGGCATATCCTCGAAGCCAATGCTCGACTTGTCAGCTATTTGACCGCTCAGTTGGATGAAGACGTAATCGCCGACTCAGCGAAAATCTCCGATGCGGCTGACATCAACGGCAAAGTCGTGCTGGGGGAAAATTCGCAAATTGGACCGAGAGTAGTAGTCAAGGGCAATCTGGTAGCGGGAAAGAATAACAATATCACCAACGGTGCTATTTTAGGCGATAATGTCATCATAGGCGACAAATGCAGAATTAGCGACTACTGCTATGTGTCTGGACATACGTCCGTCGGAAATGAATGCATCATAGGACATGGAGCGGAGATGTCAGGCGTGATGATGGATAAAGTATATTTGTACCACTATTGCGAGATGTCAGGTGTATTCGGCTGCGCGACGGACATCGGCGCGGCAACCGTCTGCGGTACTTTGCGTTTTGACGATAGGGATACACCACATAAAATCAAAGGACGCATAGAAATCCCCCCCTACGGCGCAGACGAAACGTACATGGGCGATTACTGCCGAACGGGTGTGAACGCAATCATCATGCCGGGCTGTAAGATAGGTTCGTATAGCGTAGTTGGACCGGGAGTAATTCTGTACGAAGATGTTCCAAGCAAGACGATGGTACTGGTGAAACAGGAACTTATCAAAAAACCATGGGGACCGGAACGATATGGCTGGTGAGTGGATTGAAGATTGAGAAGAACAATTCGTTTCCAAAACTTATGCTTTTTGCACAATTTATGTAATGGTCAAAAAGATGGTAGACACTTTTGCTCCCGATGGATTGGCAAATCCATCGGTTGTGGCGTGGATTTGCCAATCCACGCCGAGCATGTAAATCATTCTGCTGACCACGACACTTTTTGCCCGCTAGGGGCGAAGCTTCTTTTCACAATTTACAGGAAGGGGAAGAAAACCATGCAAAAACGAATTTTAGGCAAGACAGGATTTGAAGTTTCTATCATTGGCTTCGGCGGAATACTGGTATCGGGCGAGGAACAAAAAACTGCCGACGCTCTGGTTCGCGAGGCTATTGAGCGCGGCGTCAACTATTTCGACGTGGCACCAACGTATGGCGACGCTGAAGACCGGCTGGGACCGGCGTTGGAGCCGTTCCGAAACGAGGTATACCTCGCCTGCAAGACTACCCAGCGCAAGGCTGACGATGCCAAACGGGAACTACACGAATCTCTTAAAAAACTGCGCACGGACTATTTTGACGTATATCAACTACATGGGATGACAACTCAGGAGGATTTCGACCAGGTATTCGCATCCGGCGGGGCGATGGAGACGCTCATCGAGGCACATGAACAAGGGCTGGCGCGTTTTATCGGCTTCACCGGGCATTCGGTGGAAATAGCGTTAGCTCTGCTTGACCGGTTCGAGTTTGATACCATCTTGTTTCCTGTGAACTGGGTGAATCACTTCAACGCTAATTTTGGGCTTCAAGTAATTGCCAAGGCACATAGTCTCGGCATGGGTTGTATGGCGATAAAAGCGATGGCGCGCACGGTTTGGCCAAAAGGAGAAGAACGAACCTACCGCAAGTGCTGGTATCAACCAGTAACTGACCCGGAGGAAACGGCATTGGCCGTTCGTTTTACGCTATCTGAGCCAATAGCAACGGCAATGACTCCGGGACATGCTGACTTGTTCAGGCGGGCGCTGGATGTCGGCGATACCTTCACCCCACTGTCCGACGCCGAACGTAACGCTCTGCACGAGCGAGCGGCAGGGCTTGAACCCATCTTTAAATTGGCGAGGGAAGAATAACGGGTGTATTATTACTGATGGTTTGATAATTCAGAATGAAGCATTGGAACAAAAGACTAGTACACGTGGGCGCAAATCTTTGACCCGTAGAACGGGCAGCCTTGCCCGTTCGGGTTGGGGATAGAACGAGTAAGCTACACGTTCTACGGACGGGTTAAGAACTTCCGCGCACATGTACTAGCTCTCAATTAATTTTGAAAAGGGAGTAAAGTCAAGCGAAAGCTGACTACACCCGATTAGAGAATCGGGGCTGCTCAACCCTCCGGGTCAGCTTTCCATTAGCCTTTTTTCCACCAGACTCCCCTGCCGGTCATAGACGCGTTGGAAAGATTTTACAAGCAATGTCTGTAGAAACGGGGAGAACGTTCAGTTTCAATTCTCCTTCGCGCGCAGTTATCATCTTTTTGTCTAAAATAGAGCCGGAGTAGGTATCCCACCATTCCACAAGATATTTTCCATCGTCTACCGACATTGAGCAGGGGTCAACAGCATATTTTTCATTAACCCCAGATCCAGATAGAACGTGGGTTGAAAATCTGTGACGGCTGAATGGTGGGGATAAAAATGACGGACTTGATAGCGCCACCAATTCGGTCATTTTCATCGATCCCCCTGTAGAAAGGATTCGGGGAGATAAATCAGTTTTCCGTTGTGCATGGTTGCTCAATGTCGGGTCTACAGAGTTTAGAGTGATTTCAGCGTCTGCCAAACGGGAAGATGGGGCATCCTGTTTTGACCAGATGTGCTCTTTGTGCTGTATCCAAAATAAGATTAATCTCTCGCCCTGCAAACCCATCACTCGTAGGGAATAAATTTTTTCGCCATTCAACGATAGGGTTGCGATAAATGCGGAGACGGTATCCTGAAAAAGAAACTTACTAATCTAAGGATTTTGAAATACCTATGCATAAGAATCTGAACTTAATTTTTTTGCCTTTATGTTCTCCTGCTCGTCTCCAACCATTCAAACGCCAATAAAAATTATCTCCCGCAGCTTTGACAATGGCATTGAGACACTCTCGAATAGTTGCATTCTTCAGGTGAACTGAAACCTTAGTTGGACCAACAGTATTTTTTCCAATTACCAGGCTTATGTAACCTATGTGATATTTCTCCAGCAACATTCGTCCAAATGGATGAGCGCCCGAAAAAAGCACTTGTATCTCTACATTTTCAATATCTAACCGCGGAATAATATGATTTAAGATTGATTGACTATATTTATTATCCTTTTTCCCGCGTGGCAGAACGTTGATTACTCCATTCGGGCTGATATCCCAAAAGTAGTTCTCTAAGGATACTAATTCATTGAGAATGTCCCGGTAACTTTTGTTTCTGAATTCTCGTCTATATTCGGGCCTGTCAGTAATAAGGTTTACAGTAATGTTATTTCTCTTAACTGGTTGGACTTTATCATCACCAAATTCAATCTCTTCAAAAGAGATAGGAATATAAAAAGCTAACTTGCCAAACATACGAGCAAGTGGCATTTTCTGAAATTCAAGAATATCAACCCGCTTTTCCAATATACGGTTTGCGGTATCTGCGATTTCTATTTCGATAATTTTTCCGTCGCGCTGCCCGATAGCTACATTTCCTACAAACAACGGCAACACAAACAGCACTAACGGAACTAACGCGCCTATGATGATAAAAATCTTTTTTACCATGAGTGACTCCTTTCTTGCCTATTATTTTTACAACAACATGAGGACCAAACCCACGAAAAATCTCTAAGATAGGATGATATAGTTGTCCCGCTAACTCCCACTTCCAGTATTCGCTTACAGAGTCTCGTCCAGTGTAATGCGCTTTTATAATATGGGTAGGATGTCCCCATACCGCAATAACCATCTCGGGTGTCATTCCGACCAACACCTGTCCCTTTGCAATTGCCTTTTTGAACGGTTCAGGTATATTCGGATGAGATTCGATGTAGTTCATTCGTTGATTGTATTCCCACCCCGTTGCGCAAGATTGTATCAGACACAAAACAAAGAACACTGGCAACACTATGTTATTACGCATGCTGGGTTTGCAGAAATAAGAACTCAACCTTATTTCTTCACCTTCTTCATCTTTTCTAATTCAATTTTGACACTTTCTCTCAAAATTTGGTTAGAATCATTTAGCAATTTGACCCATTCGTTGGCTTGTTTTGCCTCATCTTTTATGCCTTTGACTCGACAAAATTCCTCAGTAATTCTAACATACTCAATATTCTTCTTATCGATAAGTCTGTATTCGCCTTGATTCCCAAAAACAACTTCGTAGTATGCTGTTTTCTTATCTAACCTATCATGAAGATTAGAACTAATTTTTGCTTTTTTCAAAAAGAATAAAGTACGCCTGCTCCTTAAGTAAGACGAAGTCGTCGGGCTTCATCCAACGCTTGAAAGCGGGAAGACGAAAGAACTGTACTGAGTACAGCGAAGGACAGAGGGAATGGTTGAAGCCTTTTCCTCTGTCCTTTGACGAGAAAGCGAAACAAAGGGGGGTTGTACTGGAACAACGTGGCTAAAATTCAAGCTGTCAACGCGGTGTTCGTTGACGTTCCGGTCTTGAGTGGTCAGATACTTCTCCGCGCATTACTTCAATACCATGCGGCAAAGCGGGCAAAATAACTTCAAGACATTCCCGCGCGCCTTTGGGACTTCCTGGCAAGTTTACGATGAGAGTGCGTTTGCGTATTCCTGCAACCGCACGCGATAACATCGCCGCTGGGGTTATCTTCAAACTTTCTGCCCGCATTGCTTCTGCGAGTCCTGGCACCTCTTTTTCTATCACCTCTTTTGTCGCCTCCGGTGTGACATCGCGCGGCGAAAGCCCTGTTCCACCGGTTGTCAAAACCACATCTACTGCGATTTTATCCGCCAACTCGGTTAATTTCTCTTCAATGATTGGTTTTTCATCAGGAACAATCTGATACCAAACTACTTCAGCGTCAATTTTGTTGAGTGTTTCTACGATGGACTTGTGACTCTTGTCCTCGCGCTCACCGCGCGAACTTTTATCACTGGCTGTTAAAATACCAACGGTGATTGTCCTGGACATCATCTCCTCCTTACGACTTATTTAGTTTACGACTTATTTAGTTGCTCGAAATCCATCCTTTTGCATACATAAACCCCGTTCTTGCCCGTTCCTTTTGCCTTGTAGCAGGCACTATCCGCCTTATCAATCAATTGGTCTGAAGTTGAAGCGTCGTCTGGATATGAGGCTACTCCAGCGCTGATTGTTATCTTACCGGTAGGTATCAATTCTTCCCCTTCAAAATGATATTCCGCAATCAATCGAACACATCTTTCGGCAAATATAACCGCCCTTGATTTATCCGTATCTGGTAATACAACGATGAATTCATCACCAGCATATCGTGCTACAATGTCCGTTTCTCGTGCCGTAGATTCTAAAATATCTGCCATTTGTCTGAGGACATCATCGCCTTTCAGGTGCCCGTGTGTATCATTGTAACCCTTAAAATTATCTGCGTCAAACATTACAATAGAAAGTGCGCCCCTGTTCATTTCACGCTCTAACTGCTCCCTGAAGTATCGGTGGTTATATAAGTTAGTTAATCCATCTCGAATGGCGAGTTCAAATAGTTCACGCTTTTTTTCGTTGACGCGCTTCAAATCCAGCATCAATTTGTCTCTTTCTGCTGTAAGTCTACGCTTGATAATGGCATTTTGAACGGAAACTATGATTCTATCTAAACCGGTGCCTTTAACAATGTAGTCAAAGGCACCTGCTTTTACTGTTTCTACAATAGAAGGTACAGAACTGTGACCGGTTACGATAATAACTTCTGTAGTTGGGTCAACCTTCTTGATTTCTTGAAGTACATTATACCCGCCAATATCAGGTAACCCTAAGTCAACTAAGGCAACTTCAAATTCTTTTTCTTCCAGCAATCTGATAGCTTCTAATCCGCTGGAGGCAGTGGTTACACTGTACCCCTCTTCTGTTAGCACTTCTTTGAAAGGTTCTATCAAAATTAGCTCATCATCTACGATTAGTACTTCCCCTGCGTATGATACTGACATTCGTACCCTCCATTACATTCACTTTAAGGGGCAAACTCCAGAAAGCCTGAAAAAGAAATGTTGTGTAGAATAAATTGGCAATTTAAGAAAACCTGTTATGTGACACAATTGGTCTTTTTCCGGTTGTCCGGTTTTCCGGGTTCTTGCCCCCCTGCCCTCCTATTTACGCAATTGTTTGCGAGCATTGTCAAACTGCCCTTTATGGACGTATACTAAAGTTAATCTAAATTGAACATCTTTATATTTTGGGTCAATTTTAATCGTCTTTTCGTAAGCCAGAACCGCTTTTTGTAACCAGCTTTTATCTTTGGTTAGCTCTGTGTATTTCTCACAAGCCCTACCCAATTCGTAGGGGAATTCGGGGTGTTGAGGATATAGTTCTACCGCTTGTTCATATGTGGCTATCGCCTTTTCATAGTCGTTAGCGTTGAGTTGAATGCGCGCTAATTTCAGGTAAACCGATGGTTCATGGGCACCAATCTCAATTAAACGTTTGTATTCATCGGCAGCACCTTTATAATCGCCACTTTCCAGAAGAACTTTAACGTCAGGACGTTTGTTTACATCCCCGGTTGTTTCTTCACTGCCGAACCGGACGCACAGCGATAGTAAATGAGAGCCGTAAGTTCCATAAATGACTTCTTCTTGGAGAATATCATTTGGATAGCGGAGGACATAATCAAACTGAATTGCCGCGCTGTTTATATTAAAAGCGTAGCTAACGCCTGCGGCTAATTCGTATAGGTTTCCACCGGCTCGCAATCCGAAACTCCTATCGGCAAACCATTTTTCTACGCCAAGATGTACGTTAATATCTCGTTTTCCACCAATTGAACAATCGCGATAGGTTGCATCAACCGCAAAAACGTTTGTGCCGCCGTTTAAAGCAAATCCAAATTTAAGTGTCACCGGCAAAAAGATGTCAGATTGTCCTATGGCAAGGTTGGGCTGATTTATATCATAAGCGGAACAAGCGAGCGATAATCTACCCAATTTCAGCAACGCGCCTACATCCAAACTCAATCTACTCTGGTTAAATCCTTTGTCCTTAAATAAGGTACCTTTTTCGATTTCGAGTGCCATGTACTCATTATTTTCTGCAAAGCTGGTAAACAACCCCTTCAAATTAAACCCCAAATACAACCGCCCTAAATTCTGGCTGTATGAAAAAGCTGCTGTAGTTTCTTTGTATAATTCCGCATAAGATTGCGCGCCGCTTAAACTCAGCGTTCCAAATCGCCCAAACGGCTCAACGTAGCTTATATAACCATAAGCGAGGATGTCTCTATCCAATCCAATGAAGAGTTGTCCCCCTTGCGCTTGAATTTCGGAACGTTTTAATTGCGCCAGTCCTGCGGGGTTCCACATAGCAGCACTTCCGTCGTCAGCTATGGCGGAAAATGCACCACCCAGCCCTAAAGCGCGCAAACCAGGCCGGTCAGTGAAAGCCGCCTGACTATATGAAATGAATGTAAAACAGAAGCAGAATATGGAAAGTGTGAGAGAGAAAGTTCTTCGGTTCATTTTACTTACCCCGATTAAAAGAATGCTGTATGACCAATGCTGCATTTAATTGGAAGGCTCTCTGTGCTCCTTACCAATTTTGGAAATGATGAATGCTGAATTCATTACTGTAAACTTAACGCCGGGTAGCATCAGTCCGTGACTGATGCAATCGGTAGTCAGGGACTACCTCTACCCCTTAAGTTTACGGAGATGAATGCTGAATTATAAATGAGCGAAAAAATGTAGGCCTTGCCTGCACTTTACGTTTCACATCTTAAATCTGAGTTGCGAATGTACTCTTTAAAAATCTTTACCACCTCAGGGTCAAATTGAGTTCCACTACACCTGTCCAGTTCTTCGAGTGCGGCGTCAACGTTAACAATTTCGCGATATAGGCTTCCTGCTGTCATTAAATCAAAAGTCTCTGCTACTGCAACAATCCGCGATAGCAGTGGAATTCTTTTCTTCGACAGTCCGGCAGGATACCCTTTTCCGTCCCATCGTTCGTGATGATGATAGATTGCCGGCGCTACATCCTCTAACAACACAATTTGGGAGAGGAGTTCTCTTCCGAATTTGCAGTGTCTTTCCATAATTGAAAATTCACATTCACTCAGTTTGCCCGCTTTGAGCAAGATTGAATCGGAAACTCCGATTTTTCCGATGTCGTGGAGTAAACCGGCAATCCTTGCACTTTCAAGTTCCTCTTCGGGCAATCTCAATCTCTTAGCCATGGTAAAAGCATATTCAGCTACTCGCAAGGAATGTTCTGCCGTATATTCATCGCGTATCTTTAATGCGGCAAATAAAGCGTCTACAAGTATTTTTTTGATCATTTTCAATCCTTCCTAAACCAGACGGACCGGAAAGCCGGACGACTTCTACCAAGTTAGGTTTGTAATTTCCCATTCCTGAAACCACGAATGTCACAATAGTGGTAAGGTGTTGGGGTGATGGAGCAATGGGGTAATGGGGTGAGTGAAAAAGGTAATGGGGTATTGGAGGAATGGGGTGATGGGGCATTAAAAGCAGGCATTAGGGTGATGGAGTAATGGGGTAATGGGGGAAAAACTTTGGTTATCATAAGTCTTTCCCCCAACCCCCCAATGCCCCAAAACCCCATTACCTTCTTTTTCCCCATTACCCCAATGCCCCACTCCCCCAATACCTTCTTTAACCCCAATACCCCAAACCCCCAATACTCCAATACCTTACTTTATAACGGGAAGTAGCAAGCCTAAACCAGTATTCGTCTTATGGCGCTACGCTACAGGCGTGAAATCAATCTTCAATCTTCAATATTCAATCCACTCACCTTGCTACGACTATTGTACCTGTTTTTATTTGTCCATCGACAAATTCAACTTGATAGATGTACAGTCCTGGCTGGACGATAACGTATGATTCATCTTTGCCGCGCCAACTCCATGTTTCACCGTTCGTATTAACCTTTCGGATTATTTTACCCCGCTTATCAAAGATGCGGATAATGGTGGTGTTGGGCGGGAAATCCACCCGCTCGTTTACCCCATCGCCATTGGGAGTTAGCAAGGGCTGTGCTATTCTGAATCGGTTTTCCGTTTCCCCGTAGAGTTCTGGATATGTGGCAAATACAGCGTAGATGGATAGGGAATCAACTTTTGCTGTGACGGTATTTTTATCGGCGTCCAGCCGGCCGCCAACTTCACGCCATCTCACGCCATCCCATCGGAAGATTTTAATATTCCGTTCCGTTTCCAGATTCTGGTCAGAATATCGCAGGGTTATTTCAGCGGGGATGAGGAACCGCACGCTGTCTCCGGAATATGTTTCGGCGGTGTTGTTCGTTGTATTTTGCTCTACTAAGGAGAATTTATATGTTGCCAACGGGTGCAATGCTGAAGTACCGTTAAAATTGGGGATGTGCTCAATGATGATAGCGGTGTTTTTGCGCAAGCTCTTGGGTGGAATTTTAATGTGTGTGTCATTATCTGGCATCCCGTCGTCCACCTCTCCATTTAGGGTTATCTTTCCGCCTTCTTCAACCGTCGCTTGGGGTATGTATCTTACATCCCGTCTAATGACTGTTGTGTTTTTGGCTTCGTCCACCGCTTTGATTTCTATGTGGTTTATGTCCTGTTTAACGTCCAGGGTTATCGCAAAAACACCTACCTCAGAAGGTATTTTTCCGTCGTATGCTATCTCCTCGTCGTTTATCAGTAACGTTGCATCCAACTCTACCGTTCCGCTGACGGAAACTTTGGGTGAGAAAACCACCTCCCCTTCCGCCGGACTGTTTACAGTTAAGGCGGGTGGGTGGTTATCCAAGTTGATTGTAAAAGTGTCGTCGGAGGTTTCGTTCATTCCGTCTGAAACGGTAATGACTACAGGCAGATTTTTTAGAGTTCCATCTTTACCCTTAGCGTTATTTTGTGAGATAGTATACTGGATTGTATACGTGTTTTTGGTAGCCGAAGTCTCTAAGGCTTCGGGCTGTGCAATATGTACCTTATTTGCGGAATATGCTGTATCCACAGCACTGAAGTCTGCGTAAATTTGGGAGACGGATTCGCCAGAATTCGGGTATTCCGATTCATCCTTTAGCGTCAAGGTGATGGTTATTGTGTCGCCGTTCCTGTAAATATTGTCTTCGTCCGCGTTCTTTATAGATGTTATCTCAGGCGGCGTATTATCCAAATCTACGGATATGTACTTGCTTGATTCGTTGTTTGCACTATCGGCAACTTTTACGAAAATCTTTAACCCTTTTCCATCTGCTATTGTATTTTCATCGCTGATTTTGTAGGAGATAAGGTAGTTTCCATTTTGGTTATCAGTTACTATTTCTCCACCGTCTTTGTATCCCGAATCTATTTCGCTGAAATCTGCATTAACTTTGTATCCGGGCGCGTCAGCGAGGAGGAGCAAGGTTAATTTGACCCCGTTGCCCACAACCCCATCTGGATTATCCGCTACATCCAGCGATAAGATAGAGGGTGGGTTATTGTCGAGCGTTAAAGTGATGTTTTGTTGGGCGATGTTGGCGGAGTCTGTTATGAATACTGGTAAAGAAATTTCGCCGTCGGTTGTCTTGTTATTCCGGCTGATGTGATAGTGGATGTTGTAGTCTCCCCCGCCGAGCTCTTCGACAGAGTACAAACTGTCAGCATATTCAGTATCCAGCGGGTGAAAATCCGCAAAAACTTGATAACCTTCGGAATCCGCCTTCAAATTTAGCGTAACCTTCGCTCCATTTTTGAATATCTTTTGCGGGGTTTCAAGAGAGAGTATATTCGGTGCGATGTTATCCAACCTGACGCGAATATTCTCTTCGATTGTTGTGTTTCCAGCAACATCTATTGCCTGTATTGTGATATGTTTTTCACCGTCAGTTTCTCTATTTGCGGGGCTTATCTGGTATTCAAGAGTATACTCCCCGTCGCCTTTATCCGTAATTTGTATGGGTTCTTCTAAGAACTCAGAATCCAGTGAGGACATATCCACTGTTACCATATAATCCGTTGCGTCCCACGAGCTTTTAACGGTTATTCTTTGACCGTTTGAGACGGCAGCAATATCGGAAGGTGCGAGGGGAAATTCTTCTGAGTTTGAGATAACCGTTGTGATATGTTCAGGCGGGGTAGTATCGTAGATGACCGAAACGACATCGTTTAATAGGGTTTCATATCCCAGATTGTCGTTAGCTCGCAAGCTGAAATCGTATCGCCCATCGCTGGGGGGAGAAAAGCGAAAATCGAATTGCCCCTCTTGAATTTCTATTTTCGACCAACTGGCAAAGGGCTTCCCGTCTTTTTTTATTGATATTTCCAGTTTTTGTATGGGCGATACATCCGCAATTGTGCCTGCGATTGCAATCGGCGAACTGTTCGTGAATTTTAGCGTTGATGTGGTGGATAAACTCCTGAATTCTTCTTCAAGTTCCCGTCGCAATTCCACTTTAATATCGGAAAAAAATATGTTTATCTGTGGAGGAGAACTGTCAAGTAAGAGGACGCCGGATTGTGTGCGAGAGTTTCCCGCCTCATCAAACGCCTTGATTACGAATCTGTACTCTCCATCCGGTAGCGGTACGTTACTTATTCCATCCGTTCCGTCCCACGTTACCGAATACATGCCATCGCCCACAAATGTCGGAATCACCACAGAGGACGGCAATTTAGCAACTCCATCGGATTCGTAGAAATCTATCTTCAGTCCGTCCGTCGGGTTGGAATTGGATATGGAAAAACTCAAGGTAGTGGTATCCGCAAGTCCGTCTCCATTTGGCGTAATCGGGTTGCTGGAGAGGGTAGGAACGCCTACAGCAGGCGGTTGCGTATCGAGGATGACATGGGTTTTACGGGTTTGTGTCTTGTTGCTTGTCATATCAGTTGCTACAATCCGCACAACATATTCTCCGTCAGGCGCGAAAATGGGCGTGGACTGAGTGGCGGGACGGAGCTGCGCCGCTACGGAACCAACGCCATTCCACGTTAGCGTATGTCGTCCAGGCGGCTGAATCTGTTTATTTGCAAGCAACCTTACAATCTCGCGGGTATCCCCAGTCCCTGACTGGGGAGCCAAAATTTCTGCTGTCACCGATGACGCTCTGTCGAGTTGATAGGATATCTGTGTGGTATCATGTATGCCGTCAGCGTTTGGCGAGAAAGCCAACGGTTGGACGCTGATGTATTCTATCTTCGGTGCGTCAATTGAACCGCTCTCGTAAATGAACGTGGATGTATATTCCTTAGTGTTGTTCGCCATATCTACGGCTTTGATATTGATTCGGTATTCCCCATCGTCATCTCCCTCAACGCTCAGGGATGTATCAAAGTAAAATGTTATCGTAACGTCGCCCGTAGCCGAATTCGCCAAGACTTCGGGTGGCGTGGAGATTTCCCCTGTTATGGTATTTCCATTTGGACCGGTGAGCATAATCTCCGAGCTTGTAACATCCATTCCGCCATCATCGTGGAAGGATGCGCTGACTTTGAATAACCTGATGCCTGTGACGACAACTGCGGACGCTGGCTCAGTTTTGATGAGTTGCGGCGCTGTGGTATCGTAAATGAACGTATACCGTTCAGGAGAGACGAGGGTATTTTTTAGCATGTCAACGGGCATGATGTCGATGATGTAAATACCGTCATCACTGCCGTTGGTTGACAACGTGGGAAAATCCAATTTTATCATGGAATCCCCGTCATTTTTCTGAATTCCATCTACTGATAAAATGGGCCCGCTGGCGGGTTCATTTGGGTTCTGTCCCAACTTTCCTTTGTAAAGGCTGATACTACTGGCCACTAAGTCAATTCCAGCGTATGCGTCCGATAGTGACGCAGATACATTTGATAGCGGCGTATTTAAGATAGCGTCGTCGGCAGGGACAGTCCCCACCACTTTTGGCGCGGTAGTATCATAGGTAAATTGGAGGGAGTATTCACCGCTATTGCCTCTGTTATCCACAGTGGTGATATAAATGCCATATCTCCCATCCTCTGAGCCATCGGTAGCGAAAAGTTTTTCCAAGTGCAAGGTTAGTTCGGCTTTCCCTTCGTCGACTGTTTCCTTTGTCAACTTGCCTGACAACTCGTCCCCACCCGGTGAAAACACTCTCATTTGCGTCCCTTGCAGGCTGATGCCGCTTTGGGTAGGCGCACTGCCCTTACGGTCAATCAGAACGGCGGATATAGTGTTTATGGGCATCGAAAGTTTGGAGCCATCTGATGGGGTTGTACTCAGAAGTTCCGGCGCAGTAGGCTGGTAGATGAAAGAACCAACGAAACTGTCAGCGAGCACATTTGATGCCATATCCACGGCGGTTACTTCTATTCTATATTCTCCGTTTGCTGTGCCGTCAAGAGGGAGAGGGGCAAAGACAAAGGTGAAAGTGGAAAGGGGAAAGTAAGGCGCCATCATAGTACTTCCTCCTTTTCCATTTCCACTTTCCACTTTTATTTTTGTAATTCCGTCTACCTTCCCACGCGGTCCAATTAAACTCAAGGTAGAGTTATCCACATCAACGCCACTAAGTTCATCTCTCAATGTAACTTCTATTTTATCTATCGCCACCTCCACAGAACGGGACGGAGTCCCTTCACCACTGAACGGGAAGGATATGACAATGGAGCCGGCACCAGCGTGAGCTTTGACTACTTCAGGCGGACGGGTATCGCAGATAAAACTTGAGGTAATCTTTTGCGGCGGGGAGTTTCCAGCGTTATCCACCGGCAGAATGAGAATTTGGTATATTCCATCATCCATCGCATCCGTCCCACTACCAAATTCCAGAGAGATAACACTGACACCATCGTTGGTTTTCTGCCCAACTATTTCCCCCTTTGGCCCTTTAAGTCCTATGGTAGAATTTGCAACGTCCACGCCCGAACCTGTATCTTCAAGCGTAGCGGATATTTTGGATATCGGGGTGGAGAACGCGCTGGTATCCGGCGGGATTAACAATTTTACCTCCGGCGCGGTGGTATCGTATAAAAACCTGCGAACGAAGTTAGCGTTTGCCCCTGTCTTGTCCGTCGCCAGTATACTCATTTCGTATTCTCCGTCATCGCTGCCATCGTTTGAAAGCGGCGCGTCCAGATAGAATAGGAGCGTGTTATCTCCATCGTTTTGGGAAGAACCACTTACCATGCCCTTCTGACCGGATAACAAAATACGTGAATTATCTAAATCCAGCCCCGAACCACTTTGGTCTTTTATAGTAGCGGAGATGTATGTTAAAGCAGAATTCAAGTTAGAATTAGCTTTTGGTATAGTCGAAATTAGCAGGGGCGATGTTGTGGTATAGGTAAACTCAATCCCCCTCATCCCCTCTGCCACATTACCTGCATTATCCACAGGGACGACGATGATGGTATATGTGCCGTCGTCTGTTCCGTCGGAGGCTAATTCCTCTTTGAAAATGAACTGTAGGGGTGGTTCTCTGTCCCCATCTTCGCCTGTCTCTGTCTTGAGCGGGTGTATACCTTCGCTCAAGACAAAAAAGCTAATGTCGCCCAGCACTGGCCCATTTGGCCCAGTAACGCTTATGCTGGTATTCGCCACATCAACGCCGGATAGGTTGTCTATCAGGACAACAGATATTTCCTTTAGCGGGGTAGTGATAGTCTCCCCTTCCACAGGGTGGGTATCCGATAATTTAGGCGGCTGGGTATCGTAGAGGAAGGTTTCGGATAGCGCTATGGTTGCCCCGTTGCCCAGTTTGTCCTTTGGATTTACCAGTATGACATATTCGCCGTCATCTGAGCCGTTATCCTTTCGCTGTTCAAATCGCAATCGCAAGGTATCCACTCCGTCGTTTGTCATCGTTCCCTTAACCGGCCCATTCGGCCCGACCAACTTTATCGTAGAGTTTTCCACATCAACTCCCACGCCATTGTCCGCTAATATGACCTCAATTTCATCAAACGGCGATGCGATGATGAAAGTGTCTGGGCGCTGGAGTTCTTTGCTCCATTGCTCCAATGCTCCAATGCTCCAATGCTCCACAGTGGGCGCTGTGGTATCGCAGAGGAATGAGATAGGCGCATAGTTTATTGAGTTTGGCGATTTATCCGCCACCGTAACGTTCAAAATATATAAGCCGTCGTCGCTGCCATCGGTTGCGAGCGGATGTGCGAAAACCCAGGATAGCTCGTTTGTGCCGTTGTTATCAATTCTATCACTCTCGGAAACCCCCGGCCCCTGGAGTTCTAAGCGGCTTTTATCAAAATCTATCCCCGTTCCGCTTCTATCCTTGAACATAACAGTAACATTTTGAAGCGGGATACGCGTAGCAAATAGAGGTTTTTCCGTATTCTGATAAACATACCCGTTGACGGAAATTAGCTCCGGGACGGTGGTAAGATACACAATATCAATGGTAGTTAAGACGGAATTGCCCAGTGCATCCGCCGCTACAACCTCAATCGCATATTCTCCATCATCGTTCCCATCGCCCTTCAATGGAGTCGTCAGGTTCCACTGTAGCGTAACGTCCTCCGCATCTTTGGGTGTTACTTCCCGAACATCTCCGTCCATTACACCATCCGGTCCGAGCAAACGAAGCTTAAGACTTTCAACATCGACACCAACGCCCTCGTCGTTTAAGGATACTTCAATCCGTTCAAACGGCGATGTGATAACAATTGGCGATTGGTCACCAGTCACCAATCCACCACTAACTACTCTACTGTCTCTGTCTTGAGCGGGTGTATACCTTCGCTCAAGACAAACACCAACCACCGTGGGTGGTGTCGTATCCAATCGGAATCTAAACGAGTAGGGGGTTGCAGTTTTATTGCCCAATTTATCAACCGGTTTTACCTGTATTGTGTAAACTCCGTCGTTTAAATTTGTAAGGACATCGCTACTAAAATCAAGTTTGATAGTATCCACGCCGTTATTGGTATTCCTTCCGGCAATCTCGCCTGTCGGACCAAATAACTTCAAACTTGAGCGTTCCACAATCTCTGTCTTGGGCGGGTGTATACCGTCGCCCAAGACAAAATCAACTCCAGCGTGAGCATCAGCTAACTGTACGCTAATTTCGTTTGGGAATGTTTTTGTTGCTCCATCCGAAAGGTAAGAAAGCGAGAAACTTCCTACTTCTACGAGTGGTGGTTGTGTATCATAAGTAAAACGCGTGGTATAGGTAGCAGAAACAGGGGGCTTGCCCATCGCTACAATTGTTACAATATATTCTCCGTCGTCACTACCGTCGGTGGCAAACCTTTCAGCAAAGGAGTAAACCAACGTATCCGTCCCTAACGTGGAGTAAAAATCAGATGGGGAAACTCCCTCTCCCTCAACGGAAATTCGACAGCGGTTCAAATCCAAACCCTTGCCCACGACAGCGGATATCTGACTTGTGGGCGTATTAAGCAGGGCGTTGTTTGCGGGGGAAATGTTCAGGAGCATTGGCGCCTTAGTATTGTATGTAAACTGGTATTCCATCGGCTTTACTGGTGCGTTGCCGAGCATATCAACGGGCAATACTTCAAGCGTATAAGTCCCGTCTGCGCTGCCATCTGACTTCAAGGGAGGGAAATCCAGCCAGAGCGAGTTTTCATTATCTTTACCCGCTGTTCCGTTCACTTTGCCATTTGGTCCGGAGAGTGAAAGCGAAGACAAAGTAAAATCTACTCCTACCCCCAGACTTGAGTCTGGGGCTGTATCCTCAAGCATAACAGTAACTCTGCTGATGG
Source organism: uncultured bacterium (assembly GCA_964601015.1). Classification (GTDB taxonomy): domain Bacteria; phylum Poribacteria; class WGA-4E; order DTYX01; family CAZRLY01; genus CAZRLY01. The sequence continues at coordinate 29,994 of CAZRLY010000004.1, read as the reverse complement.
GCGAAAGAAGCGTGGAATCCCCCATAGGAGTTACTTCTACCACGTTCGGTGGAGTCGTATCGTAGAAAAACTTTTTCTCTATGGGCACAATCGGTTTATTTCCCAATCTATCAACTGGGATAATCCGTATGGTATACTCTCCGTCGTCGCTGCCATCAGTTGCGAAAGGACTGAAGTTAAAGCTGATTCTATCCGCGCCGTTATCGGTTTTCTCTCCTACGAGTACCGTAGGAGCTTGCACAAGATTTATCTCAGAATCCCGTAGATTGATTCCCACGCCATCGTCTCTAAAACGGGCGCTAACAACTGAAATCCCCCCCCCTTTGGTAAAGGGGGGCAGGGGGGATTTAGCGAGATAGGAGGATTCATCGGGGACTGTACTGATGACTTCTGGCGGGCGAGTATCGTATAGGAAGGTTGAGATGTAAGTGACGGATGCGCCGGAATTATCAACGGCTTCCAATTTAATGGTATATAACCCCTCATCCGTGCCATCTGTGGCTAAACTCCTATCAAGTCGCAGAAAGACAGAACTTCCATCCGGAGAGATGCCGCCAACACCTTCAATCTCTCCAACTGATGAAAACAACTTCAAACTGGTGCGGTTCACATCAATGCCCTTCCCGCTCCTATCGTTGAGGATGGCAACTATTTCATCTATGGGTTCATTTATTTCCTCTTCATCCCTGGGGGTTATGGATACTAAAGCAGGTGCCGTAGCAGTATAGGTGAAATCGTAGTTATATCTGAAGAAGTTCCCCAATAGGTCAACTGCATATACGGATACAGTATAGATGCCATCATGGGAGCCGTCCATTTTCAGAGGGTGGGCAAATACATAAATGAGTGCGTCTTCTCCATTTTGTGTTGGCGACGAGAAAAACTCTTTATTGGCCCCTAACACCACTTCCGCCCCCTCCGGGCCGGTTACGGTTATGGTTGATTCTTCAACGTCAACGCCAACGCCATCGGTAAGTTCTACACGGACGCTACCGATGGAAGCGACAACTATGGCAGCAGGTTTGGGGGTAGCGTTCTTTATTGTGGGCGCGCTTGTATCGTATCTAAACTGGTATTGCAAAGCTGTTGTGTTGCCCAATACATCAGCGGAGAGTATTTTGATTGTATATATTCCGTCATCGGTGCCGTCTGCTCTAAGAGGAGAGAAACGATACTGGAGTAGTAAGGTGGAACTTCCCTCCTCTACTGTCTCTGTCTTGAGCGGGTGTATACCCTCGTGAGAGACAAACACGCCGTTGTTGTGTTCTCCGTCTATCAATTTCCCATCGGAGTCCTCAAGGGTAATGTTTGATTTTTCCACATCTATCCCCGTACCTCCTGCATCGGCTAAGATGGCTGAAACCTCAGAGATACTCTTAGCAATACCCCCAACACCACTTATTTCTGCGTCTGCTGTCTTGGGTGTATACATGCCTTGCACTTGAGGCGCTTGCGTATCATAAGTGAATTTTATGGTGGGGAATACTTTGCTATTTCCTGCATTGTCCACCGCATTGATATTGACCAGATATATGCCGTCATCGCTGCCATCAGTCGCTAACGGCGAAGCAAAATGCCACAACACAATATCAATTTGGTCATTGGAGATGGTATCCGCTTGGGATATGCCAGCCCCACTCACTTCAATAGTTGAACTGCTAAAGTCAATGCCACTACCGCTGTTGTCTTTAAGTTGCGCGGTCACAACGCTTATCGGTTTATTCAAACGAGCAGAATGCGCGGGGGTAAGGACTACGAGCTCCGGCATCTGCGATGGGGTGTCAGAATAACGGAAATTAATAGTCCTGTTGGATGCGTTTCCTGCCTGGTCAAATACTGAAATTTCTATTTTGTACAACCCGGATTGCGTCAGTCCGTCTGTCGAACTTACGTTCCAAATAGTAGCGGTGTCGCTATTGTTCAGGGCACCAGGTACAGTATTCCACTCGTCAATGGATTCTTCGTCCAGCTTTTCCCGCAAAACTACCTTAGTATTTTTAACATCAATACCAGATGAACCTGTGAGGGGTGCATTCCCTACGTCAGAAATGCCCGCTGTGATGCTATTTATAGTGCCTCCAATCACTCCGCCTTCTGTGATAAGCGTAGAGGAAGGCAACGCCACAACTTCGTCAATTTGGGGCGGGATGCTGTCGTAGAAAAAACTTGGGGTAATGTTTATCTTGTTGTTTGCAAAGTCTTGTGCTTCAATGGTTATGGTATACCAACCGTTGACGCTAAGTGGTACAGTTGGACGGAAGGAGAAGGTAATGGGGTTCTGGGGTGTTGGGGTGTTGGGGTATTCTCCAATTATTTCATTGCCGTCGGGGGAAAGGACTGTTATCAGGGTATTTTCTGCGTTTACCCCGCTTCCTTCGTCAGAAATTTCTATATTTATTTCGTCAATGATGCCATTTACCATTTTGCCGGCTTCAGGCGTCATTTTTACCAGCACCGGCGGTTGGTAGTCAAAGGAGAATGGAATGCGTACCTCTTCACCTTTATTTCCCGCTATATCTGCACATACAACATGGATATAATAGCGACTGCTTGTTATGGAAGGCGGAAGGGATAAATCGGAAAGCGGAAGGACTAAATCCATTAATGTCCCTTTCAGATGGGGGACTGCGGTTGTCTCTGTCTCGAACGGGTGTATACCGTCGTGAGAGACAAAATATTGTTCGCCGCTGATTTCCCTTCCTTCGTCGTCGGTTATTCGTAGCAGCGGCTCTCCGTCCCGCCAGTCAGCGTCTACGCCGGAGCCATCGCCGTCGTCCAGCGTCACACGTATGTTGAATCCCGATACGGCACTGCCTGCGATGATTTCGTCCTTTGCTGGTATCGTCTCTACGACAACCGGTGGCATAGTATCGTATAGGAATGTATATGTGAGGGGAGTTGCAAGGGTATTACCCAGCAAGTCAACTGGCATTATACTGAGCGTATATTCTCCATCATCGCTGCCATCGGTCAAAAGAAGCGAAAAAGAAAGTTTTATCGTATCCTCTCCGTCGTTCTTGCCAATGCCTTTAACCTCACCGTTTGGACCAATTAGCCTTATGGTAGAGCTAAATAGGTCAACTTGGGCGTGTTCATCTGTTAGCTTACCCTCAACGACACTGAACGGTGAGTTTATAATAGCGTTATCTTCGGGGAATACGGAAAGAACGGAAGGTGCCATTGTATCGTAGAAGAAGTGTACTTTATAGTTCCCTTGCTTCCCACGTTTATCTTTAGCGTCAATGTGGAGTACATATTCTCCGTCCTGTGAGCCATCTGTGGCAAAAGGATGATGCAAAGTGAATGTAACCGTGGCAGTGTGTTGTATCTGTCCTGGAACGGCGTTGTCACTTTGTCCCCCGCTAACGGGAATACCGTCTTCTCCAATCAATCTCAAGGTGGTTTGCGATAAATCCAACCCCGTTCCACTTACGTCCTTTAGGGTGGCGGATACCTCATAGATAGGCGTTTGCAATCCTTCTCCCGCTTTGGGCGTAGTGGATACCAACTCCGGCGCGTCAGAGTAGTAGAAAAAACTTATGGTTTCTTTGTCGGGACGGAGGACGACGCTACCGGAATTTCCTGCCTTGTCTACCGCTACTACTCCGATTTTATATTCGCCGTCGTCGCTTCCGTCATGACGTAGCGTTTCAAAATTGAAGAATACTTTGCTGATGCCATCGTCCGATAACTCGCCCAAAACAGCACCGTTCGGCCCGGTCAAACTTATCGTGGAATTCCCCAAATCTAATCCAGAGCCGTCGTCCGTGAGGGCAACAGATACGCTGCTTATTACTTCCCTTATGGTACTATCTGCTAATGGGTAAGTGGATGAAACCTCCGGCGGTTGAGTATCGTAGTGGAAACTTGCACTTATCGGTTCTGCGGGTTTATTCCCTGCGATGTCAACGGGTAAAATGCTGATAGTGTAAACGCCATCATCTGTCTCTGTCTTGAGCGGGTGTATACCGTCGCTCAAGACAAAACTGCCATCAGTTGCGAATGGGGCGAAAGAGCACACAAGGGTATTTTTACCATCGCTCGTTTGTTCGCCAATTAACTCTCCCCCCGGCCCTTTAAGTTCGATGGTGGAGAGAGTAATATCTACACCCGAAAGGTTGTCGCTGAGAGTCGCTGAAACGGAGAAGGGGGAGTTCAGAGCACTCCCGTTAGCGGGAGAAAGGCTTTCAACGTCAGGCGGTTGTGTATCATAGTAAAAAATACGCTGATAGTGTGCACTGTGATGAGCGTTGTCGTAAGCTACGATGGTTATAACATATTCTCCATCATCTCGTAGGGACAACCCTGTGTTGTTGTCCGGCGTAAAAATGAGCGTATCAATGCCCTCTGTAGTCAATTGACCGGGAACGTCGCCATTTGGCCCTTCAAGTCCTATGGTAGAGCGAGTCACATCAATCCCAGTACCGCTATTGTCATACAACAATACGGTAATATCCTTGAGCGAATTTACATAGGTATTTGCCTTAGGGACTAACGTTGTGATACCAGGCGATATTGTCGTATAGGTAAAAGTAAAACTCGTCTCCTGTTTATTTCCTGCCTTGTCTATTAGTTGCAAATTGACCGTATAATCTCCGTCATCCTCTTCGCTGTTAGCGTCCAACGGCTCAGAGAAAACAAAGGTAATGGGGTATTGGTGATTGCTGATTGCTGACCAATCACCAGGCACCAAGCTACCAGGCACCAGTCCACCAGGGCCGGTGAGCGATATATTCGATTTCGTCGCATCCACACCTGTTAAGTCTGAGAATGTGAGCGAGATTTTTTCAAGGGGGACGAGTACCGTAGTATTTGCTGCTGGCTCGCTTTTAATCAGTGTGGGCGGCTGCGTATCGTATAGGAAATTGAACTCTTTAGGCACTGGATAACCGTTGCCCAATAAATCCTTTGGCTCCACCTGTACCGTATATGTGCCATCATCGCTTCCGTTGATGGCAAGTGGCGAAAATAGGCGATATATCAACGTATCAACCCCGTTATCTACCTGATTACCGATGACAAAACCGGAAGGGCCTTTTAGTTTTATACTGGAGTTGCCCAAGTCAATAGCAACATCCTCTAACAGGGCGGATATTTGTGCAATCTGACTGACGACAATGCTCCCTTCTGCGGGATAAACCAAATTGATGGACGGAGCGGTTGTATCGTAACGGAAAGATGTAGGTTGATATTGTATCTCCTTAATCCCTGTCTTGGGCGGGTATATACCGTCGCCCAAGACAAAACCGGTTGAAGCGACGGAAATGAATATTTCGTAGTATCCGTCATCGCTGCCATCGGTTGCAAACTGCCTATCAAATGTAAATACGAGCTTGTTGTATTTAACATCATAAGTCAGTTCTCCAGAGAGGGTGATTGGTAATTGCTCACCAGTCACCTTTACAACGTTGATAGAGCTATTTTCGACATCAATAGAGACTGTAGTACCATCGTCATCAGCGAAAACTGCTGTAACTTCGTCTATTGGTTCTCGCAATGCTGCATTATCAGTTGGCGTTACTATAACCGATTGTGATATTTGCGTGGATACGGAGAACTTAGAGATATATGTGGAGCAGTTGGCTTGGGGGACGTTTAATAGATTTTTACTCTTATCAGCAACATAAACTTCGATGGTATGTTCGCCCTGGGATAAAGGCGAACTGGAAACATAATAGGTCAACTCAGATTCCCCTGATAAAACAGTTTCACCTTCGACCAATTCGCCATTAGCGTCAAACAGTTTTATGGACGAATTATTACCATCAACTCCGCTTCCTTCGTCACTCACAAGTGCTTTTACGCTTGTTAGTCCGGATGGTGCTATTACGCCATCCGCTGGCACTGTGGATACTAACTGAGGAGGCGTGGTATCCAACAAGTATGTAACTTTTGTTGGATATGCTGTGGTATTCCCAACTTTATCCACGGGCGTAACCTCAACGGTATACAATCCGTCGTCCGTGAGGGCGGGAAATTGGAGACGTAGTGTCTCTTTTCCATCGTTACTCTTTTGCGCTGTTATCTCGCCTGAGGGGCCGGTGAGTTTGATGTCAGAAGCCATCAGGTCAATTCCCGCTGTTGTCTCTGTCTTGAGCGGGGACGTACCTTCGCTCAAGATAAATTCATCGCCTTCGTTAAGGTGGGCTGAGATGTACGACAATCGGTCACTTATAACCAAACCATCCCTCAATTCACCTTTAATTTCTACAGTTTCACCGAAGATAGAAAGTACCTCTGGAGGTTGCGTATCATAGATGAAGTAACGGCTGTTGTCGTCCGTTAATGTAAGGACGCCGCGCGTCTTTTTATCGACGGCAACTATTGAGACGGTATATTTTCCGTCCTGCGTCCCGTCCGTCGCCAACGGGAAGGTGAAATCCCACTCCAATAGTCCTGGGGTAAGTGGTAGTTCCGCAGGGATGTGCTGTGTTCCCTCTGCGTTTGGGCCAAGTACGGAGATTGTAGATACTGAAGTATCAATGCCCTCTCCGCCCTTGTCGTCTAAGAGGACTGTGATACTGCTGATAGGCGTATTCGTAACACTTTTGTGAGGGGGGTTCATTGACGCCAAAGTCGGCGCGTTGATGCTATATTCCAATTCGTATTCTATCTTGACAAAATTGTATAACTTATCATAAGCGTCAACTGTAAGCAAATACATTCCCTGCAAAATCAGCGGTGTCTCAAAGTTAAGCTGCAGCGTTGCCCTTTGCTGAGATACCTCCAACTTTTGACTTTCGCCCCCTTCTATGTTGCCGTTAGGGGAGCGCAATGAGAGCGAAGAAGAAGATAGGGCAATTCCATTAACGTCCTCAAGAGTTACGGAGAGAGAGCTTATCGGTGCCATTATCTGAATCTCAGGTAAAGAGTGAAGGGCTTGCCCTCCACTCTTTACCGACACAATGCTTGGCGGAGTGGTATCGTAGGTAAAGGATTTCCTCAAAGGTACGGCAGGGGAATTTGAGGAAAGGTCAACGGGTATGACGGTAATTGTGTAGATGCCGTCTGCCGTACCATCCATTGGAAGTTGTGGGAAAAGCAGGCTGATAGTATCTACCCCATCGTGGACTTTCTGCCCGGTTATCGAACCGCTCGGCGACGCTAAGGTTATTTCAGAAGAATTCAGGTCAATTCCGACTCCTTCATCGGTTAAACGGGCGCTGATTCGGGATATAGAATCGGAAGTAACGTCAACCTCAGGGGAAATAACTTGAGCTGTGGGCGGTTGGGTATCGTAAAAGAAACTTTTTTTGTATAGTGCTACATGTTCAGCGTTGTCTGCCGCAACAATGATAAGGTTGTACATACCATCTGATTGCCCATCTGTGGATAGATTGTCGTCCGGGGTGAATATTAATGTATCATTTCCGTTATCGTCAAGAGTTCCTGCGATTAGAACCTCAGTGCCCGAAAACGGCGTTTTTGAGAGCATGATGTAGGAGGCACCACCGAATTTAATGCCCGTATGGCTTCTGTCCTTCAGAACCGCCCTGATTTCCTTAATTGGAGTGTTGAGTTTAGAATTTTCTTCTGGAGATACTGATAGGAGCACTGGCGCTACTGTGGTATAGTTAAAATCGCAAGTGATTATTCTCGCATTGCCAAGGTTATCTTCGGTGGATATTGTAACCGTCAGGGAAAGCGCGTCTGTTTGGTCAACTGACAAAGCCTCATTGAAGTACCATAAAAAGGTATTATTGCCATCGTATATTTGCTTACCATCAAGGATGGTATCACCGTCAATTGTAACGGTTATCTGCGTATTGGCAACGTTTAGTCCGCTTCCTGCGCTGTCTGTCAGCACAACTTCGATACTATCTATCGGTTCTGTGATGACTGCGCCTACTTCTGGAGACGTGGATACAAGTGTGGGGGCTATTGTATCGTAGGTGAATTGCGTTATTGTTGGAGCGGCGTTGCCGAGTTTATCAACGGGGATAACATTGACTGTATATAAGCCGTTGGTTCCTTTCTCAGGCGACAATGGATTGGAAAGTGTGAATATTACCTCATCCACTCCGTTATTGGTCAATTCGCCCCCCAGACTTAAGTCTGGGGCTAATATTGAGCCAGCTTGACCGGTTAACTGGATGATGGAATTATTCAAGTCAATTCCCATTCCGGCATCAGTCAATTTTGCGCGGATTTCCGTCAGGGCACCATTTACCATAGAACCGGGAGAGGGTATTATCATAAGTTTCCCTTTGGCATCGCGAGCGATTTGCGGGGGCTGGGTATCACAGTAAAAAGACGTGCTATAGTGTGCTTGCGCTCCCTCTTTATCCACTGCTGTTATATCCACAGTATACTGCCCATCGTAGCCAACAGGTTCATCAAATATGTATAACAGCGTATCTTCCGGGGATACCTCGCTTCTAACTGTGTTCCCTGACACAATGCCATTGGGGCCATTTATGGTAATATGCGACGCGTCTAAATCAAGTTCTCTGCCCTTATTGGGCGCAAACTGCACTTTGACCTGATTGAGCGGCACGTTCAAGCCTGATTTATCCGGAGGGTTCACCGATGCTAAAATTGGTCCTTCTGTCGTATAGTTAAAGTTAAACTTTGTGATTTGGGATGTGTTTCCCACTCTATCCTGCGAATATACTTCAATTGCATAAGTCCCGTCTGCGCTTCCATCGCCGGCTAATGCTGCGAAAGAAAGAGTTAAAACGTATTCGTCTGCTTCTTGATTTATGTTTGACGATGCCAGTATTGGCTCGCCGCTAATACCAATGAGTCTTACCCAGGATGTTGTTGTATCTACCCCACTACCTTTGACGGTTTCGCCCATCGGGTTCAAATTATCTGTGAGCGTAACTATCACACTGTCAATCGGCGATGTTACGGATATATCCGGCGATGGAGTAAGTGATACGATGCTGGGAGGGGTTGTATCATATATGAAGGTTATCTCCTCTGGTGTTGCTGCTGTGTTGCCAAGCGTGTCGGCGATAGACGATACTACCAGTCTGTATTCACCATCTGCGCTGCCGTTTGCGGAGAGGATAGGAAATTGTAACGAAATTGTATTTCTCGTAGGGGCGGGTGTTTGCCCTTCCGTAACCTGGCTCGCATCTATCTCGCCTCTCGGCCCAATCAGACTGAGATTGACCTTTTGTGCGTCAACGCCAACGTTGTCAGCAAAAGTCACCGACACTTCCTTCAGGGGTGTGTTTGTGGCGCTTCCATCTGCGGGGAATGTGTTTTTGTCTTGGGCGACGGTGTACACCCGCCCAAGACAGAGATTGTTGATGTACGGGGGGGATGCGTCGTAGTAAAAAACGCTCTCGTAGTTTGCTTTTGCGCTTTCATCGTAACTAAGGTCAATTTTTATCTGATAATATCCATCCTCTAAAAGCCCCAGGAGGACGTACCCCAACCGGTACTCATTTGCGTTTAGTTTTTCGATGGCAGCGTCCTCTGAATCCACTACGACTATGGCAGTATCTTTGTCAAACGGTTGACGAATGAGTGTGATGTTTGAAACGCCAATATCACCCTGCGTTTGCGTCCTGAATACGGCTTGTATTTCCGTAACGGGCCCTTTTGTCCACTCATTTTGTTCTGGTGTCGTTGAGATGAGCAACGGTGAAGAAGCCGCATAATTGAAGTTGAATGAGTGTGTTTGCTGATTGCCCAGTCGGTCTTCTGCGGATACAGTTATGCAGTAGAGTCCGTCTGCGGATGGAGTGTTAGCGCTCAAGGGCGTTAAAAATTCCCAGGTAAGCGTATCTACATCATAACTGAGGACGCCGTCGATAGGTACGTCGTTTTTGGTAAGCATAAGCGAACTGAGTTCGGGTGCGACGCCACTGCCACTACCGTCCGTCAAAGTTACGGTTATTGTAGATAAGACTCCCGTTGCGGTAGTGTCTGCAACTGGCGTGGATGATGCAATCTGGGGCGCTGTTGTATCGAAGACGAATCGCGCTTGATATGGAGATGATGGGCGGTTTCCTGCTACATCCACGGGTAAAACCTCAAGTATATACGTCCCGTTGGCGGATAGGTTTTCTAACGGAAGGCTGAAAATAAAGGGCGAAACGCTCAAATCACTTCCCTTGTAGGTGATGTCATCGGGAGAATCAGGATATTTAACGACAAAGTTGGTAGCCTCCATGTCTATTCCGGATGAATCGGATAAGACGATGGTAAGACTATTTACATCGTTGGCGTAAACAGTTTCATCTGCAAATTGGTATTCTTTCCCTTCGAGAATCAGCCTGCTTATCACAGGGGACATAGTATCGTAGATAAATTCGACGGTGAAGTGACGTGGGAGAAATTTAGTATCATCTGCCGCGTCAATTTCTATAGTATATCGCCCGTCTGAAGTACCATCAATGGTTGGTGGGTTATCGAGGGTGAAAATAATAGAACCTTTTTTATCGCTCTCGGATATTAGCGATTGGGTTCCTTCCACCTTGCCATTTGGACCAATTAAGGTTATCTGAGATTGTGCCAGGGCGAGAGTCGTATCTTCGAGTGCTTCTAATGTGGCGGTAAGTTTGTGGAACATTTTTGAGACGATGCCACCTGAATATGGGACGTTGCTCTCGGTCGCGCTCTGTCCCGCTACCAGTTTGACCAGTTGTGGAGTGTTGCGGGCGTCTACGCTGAAGTTAATTGTCTTTTGTGTACTGTTGTTGGCTTCATCAACGGCAGTAATCTCAAGGATATAAGTACCAGACTCCAGCGTTTTTGAGGCAATCCAACTACTATCGGTTTCAGTATTATTCAGCTTTCCGGCGACGATGTTCCCCGTGGTGTTATTGCGGACGAGCAGGGAGGTATCTATGGTATCCATTGATGTTCCCTCATCGTCCAGTTCCACTTTTATCTCACTAAACTGTGCGAAGATGATGTCGTTTTCGCTAATTTCGTAATCGCTTATACCACCTACGGCTTTAATTGCGCCAATATTCGGTGGAATATTATCGAAGAGGAACTGCCATTCCAAGTTAGCTTCATTACCTGATAAATCAGCAACGGTGATGGAGAGCGTATAATAGCCGCTTAAACTCAACGGCACAGTGGGCGAAACGGTTAAAGACGCGGGCGGTTTGCTCTGGACGGAGGATATAATCTCCTCCCTTACTGATGCTTTCGTCAGAGAGAACCAAAGCTGAATAGAGGACTCTTTGAGGTTCAATCCAGTTTGGTCATCGCTTAAAGTAGTGGTTATCTCTTTGACCAGGTAATTTATCGGTCGAGCTTCGGGAGCGAGATTCACATCTATCTGCGTCGTTGTCTCTTCGCCGGATTCCAAGATTGTCATTTCAGCGTTTGAGAGGACAGGTGGTTGTGCATCAATGTTGAATGTAACATCAGAGGATTTGGCGTTGCCTGCCTCATCTACCGCTGTCACTCGGATGGTATATCCCCCTGACGGTAGGGACTGCTTGTATACCCATTTGCTGGTCAACTGTCTGACAATCTCCACCTGTTTACCACCATCGTTGATATTTTCAGTTACGGTTACGCTGTTATCAAGGTATCCTGGTACGCGTTCCGTAGCGGCGGACTCTGTCCCGCCAAACAGTACAACACCGGTTCTGTTTGCGTCAATGCCGCTTGCGTCTCCCATATCCTCTACAGTAGCAGATACATACAACTCGTCCAAGTTAATATCTACGTCACCAAGTATTTCCGGAGGGGTATTGTCGTAGCGGAATCCTTTGACAAAGTCTATTGTGTTTTCTTCATCATCTTTCAGGGTAAGTGTGATAGAATACCAACCATCAATTGTCAGCGGGACAGTGGGCGTGAATACGGCGGTACTTTTGTTTATGGTGCTGGCTGGTGGGCCAATTATGGAAATTCCATCCAGTCCTTTCAAATCAATGAGTACAGTGGCTGCGTTCAGGTCAAAATCTACACTCCTATTCGAGAAGGTAAATCGGATTTCATTGATGTCGCCGTTTTTCCTGCTATCTGCCGCAGGTTCCATAAGCACATCGGTAGCATTTGGGTCAAATCGAAATGTGATGTGCTGTTCTTCTGCGTTTCGGTTACCTGATACATCCGCGGCGATGACGCAAAGCCTATACCATCCGTCAATGATGAGTTTTTGTATTTCCGGGTTGTCTCCCTCTGGGGCTTTTAGTATCAGTTCGGCTTCTTTTTCACCTTCATCAAGTTTGAATTCTGTTATCCAGGGAATTTCCCCGTTGTCGGGATTGAGCAGTTTAATCGCAGAATTGCTCTGGTCGATTGCCGATACGTCGTCCTTAAGTTTTACATATACCAATTCTGGGAAGAATTGAAAAATATCCCCCTCTTTAGGATAACCGGGTGTAACTTCTGGGGAGGTATTGTCGAGCAAAAAGAAGAGCGTATAAGGTTTACCATCCTCGGGATAAGTTAAACCGTTGTTATCAACTGACACCACTTCGACAGTATACCTACCTTCCACCAACCCCGCACTTGAGGGACTGGTTATGGTAAACTCAAAAGAACACATAACATCGCCCGTCTCCACATCTTTACCGCTTGTGTAGGTTATATTACCCGCAACTGTACTACCGTCAAGCAAAACTTTGATGCTATCTTGCGTTTCCTGGTAATTTATTCCGCTGGATGGTTGTTCTTCCGTAGATGCGTCCTTTACTTTAATTATAATCTTGGGTTCGTCTGGCAGGAGAAATTTTATTTCAGGTTGTTTTGGCGGCTTATTGTCGGGTTCTGTTGTATCTTCATCCGTTTGGTATCTGAAAGTATAGGTCAATTTTCTTCCAGAATTTCCGGCATTGTCGTAGGGGACTACTTCGATTTTGTATTCGCCGTAGTCTAAAATTTGCGTTGAATCCAGTTGATAGATTAGCGCACCGTTCCACAAATCTTCTTCGGAATCTAACGTATCCTGCCGATAGCCCTCTAAAACCTGCCCGTAAGGGTTGATTATGCTTATGATTGAGTTATTAAAGTCTATTCCAGTATTGTAAGGGCTCGCCTGACTTTGGTCAGTTATATGCGCTCTTACGATATCGAATTCTTCCTTGAATTGCAGAATATCCCCTGTATTTCTATCGTCGGGTATCAAACCGTTTTCAATGAGTGCCGGGTTTTCATCGTAAGCTAAAGGGTATCTGTTTTCCTTTGTTTCTTGGTCAATTACGATGATGTCTGCTCGGGTTACGCTGGGCAGGAATACGTCCTTCGCTTTCATGTTGTAGGTAAATTTGTGTACGAGCAATCCGGGCGAGCGGTTTGAGGCCAAGTCAATGGTTGAGATGATGATATAGTAGGCGCCGTCGTCCTTTCCATATTGGTTGAGTGGTTCATCCAGTTCCCAGGTGATTCTGTTACTCCCGTTGTTGGATTGCTCTCCGCTGATAGTGCCGCTGCTGCCTTGCAGTCGGATAGTACATTGAGATAGGTCAATTCCAACTCCCTGTCCGTCACTTAACTCGGCCCACACCTTCGTGAGTTGTTCGTGTACCTCAGACTCTTCTATTGGATAAGTCTGCACGACTACGGGGGGGGTTTTGTCGTTCGGCACAACGTTTATGCTCTCAAGTATTATCTCACCTGTTTTTTCGAGAGAACGCCGTCCTGCGGTGTCCGCTGCCAAGATTTGAAAGATGTATGCGCCTTGATTTGCAGCACCACCACCGGTCCACTTTACAGCGAAGGAAACGGGCACCCAATTTGGATTTTCTGTCTGGTAGTTTGCAAGGTAATCATCAATTGTAGGTGCCATATCGGGTATCTCTTCAAATTCAAACGGGGGTTCTGTCGGATCTTTTGGGTCAACTGGTGCCAAATAGTAGTGTTCATTGGATTTACCAGTTGGAATGCCGTCTCTAACGTGTACGGCTACCCACCTTCCGCTTCCTGCGTCATAGACGTATCTCAAAGCTTCGACATAGATGGAGTTAATGCGACTTTGTACGCCGCTCACCGTGTCAAATATATTGACTGCTACATAATCAGCTTTTGCTGAAAGCACGTAATTGATGTATGTGCTGTCGTTGATTTTATCTCCATCAGGCGAAAACGGATTTGGCTTGACGTACAGGTGGCTCAGGGTGAGCGCGCTTTCGTGGATTTCAACGGTGCCGGTTATATCTTGCAGCAATGTGTTGCCCGCCAGGTCAAACGTTTCAGTTCGTTCAAATTTGAACGTATATATTCCAGGCGGTGCCCCTTTGCCGTCATCTTTTATGCCATCCCACACAACCAATTGGTCACCCGCTGTCAAGTGTTGGTTGACCAGTAGTTTTTTTAGTATTTCTCCATCGCTATTGTAGATGTGCAAAGTTGCATAGCATTCTTCTGTGAGCGTAAAGTAGATGGTAGTTTGGTCATCCAATCGGTCGCCATCAGGCGTGAAGGGAGTTGGCGATGCGGCGATGTTTTCTATTTGCGGCGGGCGGCTGTCTGATATAGCGTAAGCTAACGGGTTCCGGCTCTCCGGTTTCAGACTGCCTTTTGGGGTTACCCAGTAGTAGTATTTGGTGCCGTCTATTGTGTTTGTGTCGAGCCATGTAGGGCTTATCACAGTCGCTATTGGGTTCGTATTTGGGTCGAACGCCGGCGTAGTCTGGCGGTATATGTCGTATCCTGTGGCCGAGGCTTGAGGTACCCAAGATAGCCAGATCCGTCCATCTGAGATTGGCGTTGCTGTTCCTTCAATGAGAAAATCTATGGTAAGAGGACTACCACTCGGAGGAATGCCTACAATATTGCTATTGCCCACTTCATCCGTTACTCGCAACTGGATTAAATAGCTGCCTGTATGTGTGGGTACAAATTTGTAGGAGAAGGTTACGGAAGGTGAACCGCCGGGTTCACCAGGATTCACCACATCAATAGGAGACCAATCTATCTGGCCACCGTCTTTCTTTATGCCTATTTCAATCCTGCTGACTCCAGAGACTTCATCAGTGGCTGTCCCATTTACGATTATTGGGGTGTTCTTTAGAGGCGGTATATTCTCAAATTCTGTGTATTTAACCAATGTATTGCTTATTTCCACTTCTATGCTGGTAATTTCACCTACCGGCGAATTTTTATCGCAGACGGCATTTATTACAGGAAACAGTGCTGGTTCGCTTGCTTCCGCTCCCGCTTTTTTAATCCAGTAGTAGTAACGGTTGCCATCCTCTTTCGGTTTGTCGTCAACCCAGTTTGCGAACTCAAGGTTTTCTGCAACCCGATTTCCCTGGTCAAATTCTTCTACCGTATTTCGATATATGTCGTATTTTTCTACCCCATCCACAAGCGGCCAGGATAATCTTATACGCCCTTGGGATAAGGAGATGGCGAAAGCCGTATCATAAACGGCGGTAAAATAGATTCTTATCTTGTCCGTATACGTTTCTTTGTTGCCGGCGTTATCTGTGGCGCAGGAGGCTATCTCGTAAAGCCCGGTCGCTTCAGGCGCGAAGTTAAGCGTCCAACTTCCCATAGACGCACCGTCGGCAGTATACCAATCATCATCTGTCATCGGCTCCCCGTCCTTGCTGATTCCAACTTCCACTTTGTTGATGCCCGAACCTGTTATCCCGGAGTCCTGCATTTTATCAGACGCTGTACCTCTGATAAATATAGGCGATTTGGTAAAGATAATTGGCGCGTCAAACTCATCCTCTTTGACCGTTTGCCCGCCGGCCACAAGCTTCGTAATTATGCTCTCCGGAGGTATCTTGTCTATTTTAACCTGATTTATGGCTGTTTTGACCTCTTCTATGTTCCCCGCGGCATCTCTGGAAAAATATTTCAACTCATAAATGCCATCCTCTTCGATTATAATGCTATCCGTTAGGTCTTCTTCGGTAGGCGGCGTTTGTTCTTGAGCATCCTCCAGTCTTATCGCTTTTGCGAAGGTATCAATTTTACCTTCTTTAGAGTAATTGTCTTCTGCGGTTAAGTTTATCGTCACCGAAGAGGAATACCAACCTAACGAAATATATTCCGACATTTCCTCCTCCCCCAAGACGTTCTTGAACAAAACGTTCTTGATATTCGTGGTAGGTTTTGTTATATCCACCACGTAATACCCCTTTATGTAAACTCCCTTTTCGTTGTAATACCCTCGTTCAGCCAGAGAATCATCCTCCACATACGCTTCCGTTCCACGGTTGCCTGCACTATCAATAGCCCGCGCTGTTATCCTGTGCATGCCTTCCGTGATGGAGATATCCGGCATGCTATATTCACCGGTCGCGCTGTCTGCTGCTACGCTGCCAATTATGACTCCATCTATCTTTATCTCCACCGTGCTCGCTGGTTCAGCAACTCCCTTTACTGTTATCTCCGTCTGATTAGTAGGCTGATTTTCCATGCCTTCGTCTCTGTTGTTCGGCGGAGATATCTTTACAGTAGGGGCAGATGGCCTTTCGTTATCGACTATTACAGTGCCATTATATTCCACTACGTCTGATGTCTCAGTATCTATGGCGGCAATGGTAAAACTGTAGGTTTTCTCAATGCCTGTATCCCCCAAGAGACAGACATAGAAGCCATCCTCATCTTTTCCATCCCAGACAACAGTATAGTTCAGGGGAGTACCCTCTTGCGGTGATAGTATTCGCACTTCTTCAGGCGGAGTCTGATGCAAATCTAATATCTTTGCTGTGACAGTACCTGGTTTGGATAGTTCAAACGAGATAATCAATTCATCGGTTATGGTATCTTGTTCCAAGGGCGAAATGCGTTTGGAGGAGACGTTCGGATTTTTTATCTCTATTGAGGTTCTGCTGGTAGAGATACCGCCTGATTGCTGTGAAGAGTTGCCGACATCGTCTTGGGCTATGATTCTGAATATATAATTTCCGTCTTCTATGAATTCAGAGGGCAGCCACTCTGCGCGGTATAGCCCGTCTCCGTGAAAACTCGGTTTAACTAAGACAATTGTTTTAAGCTCACCTTCCTGAGTATAGATGTTTACGGCGACATTTCCCGTGAACCAAGCTATCCAAATTTTCTCCCCAACGTTGGCACCTTTTACATCTGTTATGTCAGTAACTGAGTCGTATGCACTGAGGGTGATTTTGGAGAGCATTTCTCCTTCGAGCAGCCCTATCTCATCGGTTACCACACTGCCCCTGTATGTCCCGCTGATTGTGAGTGATATCGTCTCCTCGGGGGCTGCTAATGGTGTGACAGACAACCTGGCTCCTGCTGGAATCGGCAATGGCGGTGCCGAAAGCCATTTACCTGAACCTTCGTCATCGAATTCAAATATTCCAACGCTGCCATTTGGGTCAACAGACGGTGGTATGGGCTGTGGGCTGGTTCCTGATACCATGAAACTTATTTCAGCGAAATCATTTAGCCCATCACCATTCGGCGAGAGGCGAGAAGGGAAAACGGATATGTTGCTAATTATTGGGGGTGTAGAGTCAATTACATAAGCGGTGGTTATTTGTTTATCTGCTGTTCCATCGCCATTAAAATCAACATTGATGGCTATTTCATGTATGCCGTCGGGGATACCAGTTGGGGTGAAGAGAAACTTATTGATGCCTGCTCGGCGTTGTTGGTATTCGTCAATAATCGCACCTGACAGTTTTATCTGAACGTTTGCGTCGTTTGACAATACAAAGGTAATATCAACCTTATCGTGTTTGTTTGGAGAATACGGATTGGGGTTTACTGAAATATTGGTGATTATATTCGCCGCAGGAACATCCGTTACGAGTAAATGCGTCGTTATTTGTTCGTCATCATCAATGCCGTTTTTGCCTTCATCTGCTACGGCGAGGATTGTATATAACCCATCGCCAATTGGCTGCCCAAACTCCCAAACGTAAGAGTTTAAGCCGGCATCGCGCATACGAGTATCCGATAAAAGCTCGTTATGCGATGCGTCTTTAATCAGGATGCTAACCAGTGCATTTTCGGAGAGATTAAAACTGATGGTTATAGAGACGTTATCTTCTACTTCCCCTGAAGATGGCGAAAGTGAATCAGGTTCTGTGCGGAGGTTGGTAATCCTCGGACCGGCTATGTCGACGCGAACAGAGTATGATTCCGTCTTCGGGTCAAATTCATCAATACCATCGTTATCTGTGTCTGCGACTATTTCAAGCTGATGTATTCCATCATTTTGGAATGTGTCAACTGCAGGCGTATAAATGTATTCATTAGTCCCTGCATCAACAGTGCCCAAATCCAGAATTATAGAGCCATTGTCTATGTTTATGAATACCTTCGACCGAATCGCCAAGCGATACCGTATGGTCAAACTATCATTGATGCCATTTCCATCGGGAGAGAAAGGGTTGGGCAGAACGGGACTGAGCCCGTTCGCTACGAAAAAATTGATAATGGGTTGCGTATCAATAGTTACACTGCTTGACGCTTTCGTTTCCCCGTCTATTATGATGTTTACCGTATAGTCTCCATCGCTTAGTGTTCCCGCGCCTGGTTCCCAAACGTATTCGTTTAAACCACTTTTACGCTTCCGCTTGTCCTCTAAGACGACATTGTCAGCCCTATCGCTAATGCGAATGATTACGTCTACCGGTACATCTAACATAAAGGATATTTTGCATGTGTCCTCATTTTTATCTCCGTCCGGTGAAAGTGGATTGGGGCTGATTTGTAACTGAGATATCGTCGCTGAATAACAGAACGATGAAGAGATGAAAATAATAATTAGAATAAGTATTGTTTTTTTCATGATAATTAAAAGAGCGCAGATTAGATTTGTGGAAAGTAAAGAGTGAATGGATTGAAGATTGACTCCACGCGTGAATGCGGGAGCTTTTTCGCCTGTTTTCTGTAAAAAGTAATAATTTTACTTGTTACTCATTACTCTTTACTTGTCATATTCCCAAAGACACAAAACCCAATCGCGCTCAGTATATTTTACGCACATAATTACAGAACTCTAATAAGTTCTTCCTCTGTCGTAATGCCATTTTCTACTTTTTGGTGTCCGTTTTCTTTCAGGGTTTGCATTCCCAACTCGCGTGCTTTTTCTTCAATAACACCGGTAGTGCTTCTCTTCATGATAAGTTCCCTGATGTCATCTGTGACGCTCAATAGTTCAGCGATTGCTGTACGTCCCTTGTAGTTTGTCATCGTCTTACGGCGCACAAGACGTTGCGCTACTATACCTCTGACCGACGATGCTACCAAAAACGGTTCCAAACCCATGTCAAGCAATCTCGTAAATACACCCGCTGCTGTTCCGCTGTGGACAGTTGTTAGCACTAAATGCCCTGTCAACCCCGCTTGAATCGCTATTTCAGCAGTCTCCGGGTCGCGTATCTCCCCCACCATTATAACCTCCGGGTCCTGACGTAACACAGAAGCTAAGGTTTTTGCGAAGGTCAATCCGTTATGTGTATCCACCTGAATCTGGTTGGCCACTTCGAGGTTGTATTCGACCGGGTCTTCTATGGAAACGATGCTTACGCTATCGCCTCTAACCTGATGTATCCGACGCAAAGCTGAGTAGAGAGTTGTTGTCTTGCCGCTACCAGAAGGGCCGGTCAGAATAATCGTCCCTTGATTTTGAAGTATCAACGATTCAAAGCCCTTTAGCACATCATCGGTAAAGCCAAGGGATTCTAAAAATAAGACATCAACTACCGCTTCGTTCTTCCCTTCAGAAGTAAATAGAGGACGCAATTCTTCCGCCTTTTGCCCGGATGAGCCAATCTCGTTTCCCGCCTTCCGAGAGGCACCCAAAATATCAAAAGCTCTGATGACTATCTTTTCGCCCATAATAGTGGGGATGATGGATACCCTGAAATCCACGCTCAATCCATCCACCGTTAAACGAATGCTCCCCTCCTGTGGAATGTTGTGTTTGTAGATGATAAGGTTTGAGATAACCTTTATTCGCGAGATTAATCTGTTTTTGATGTGTCCTGGAATATAAGCGATGTCACGAAAGAAACCGTCTATCCGGTAGCGTACTCTTAATCCCCCTCTCACAAGGGAGGTGGGTTGACACAGACTGGCATTGTTATCCCCATCACGATGAGAAGGGGATTGATGCGGTTCAATGTGAATGTCGCTGGCACCATGGCATACGGATTGAATCAGGAGCAGTTCGGCTAAATCACATACGTTCATCTTGTCTCCCTCAACCACAAGTTCGTTAATCTGCTGATTTAATACATCAAATTGAAGCGGAATGCTCTGCCACATTAACTTTGCCTTTGCATTTTCTACTTTCTCGGAAATTATTTTATGTAATTCATCCGTCATCCGCCTGCAACGGGCAATAAGCCCTTTTTTGATAGATAATAACTCCCCATCCTTTTTGAGAATAGCAAGCCGTTTATCTTTCTCATTTAGCATGACGGTTTCAACATCGCTATATGCGACAGCCGAACGAATGCTGCGAAGAAAACCGCGCCGCTTGAATATAATCCCCTCGTCAGTCAGTTCGATATTTTGATAGTTAGTTTCGTTTAGTTTCTTCGCTTCAGACATACTTTCCTCCCCTTCTGAAAGGGGCAATTTGTCTTATCCTCCCCCTATTTTTACTGCTAAACTGAATATGGGGAGATACAGGCTGAGAATAATAAACCCGATGAAAATGCCTACAATTACCGACAGCACCGGTTCAATCGCCACCGAGATACGTCTACAGGTTGTATTTACCTGTAGGTCAAAAAAATCCGCCAGCCCTATGAGCGCTTCATTTAGCTTGCCCGTAGCAGTACCCATCGCAATCATATACGTCATCGTAGTAGGAAAAACGCCCGTTGCTTCGCACTCCTTGCCAAAATCTTCACCCTTGTTTACCTGTTGTTTTATCCTATCAACCGCCTGAGATATGCGTTTGTTGCCGCTGGTTGCGCTTACCAAAGATAGCGAGTTAAGCATTGGCACTCCGGCGTTGAGCAGCGCTCCCAGCGTACGCGAAAAACGCCATAATGCCGCATACCTTAACAATTTTCCATAGATGGGTATGGAAAGTTTGAAGTTGTCCACTGCGGCGCGTATTTTTTCGTTGCGACAAAGAAGCCGCCAGAGTAATATCATACAAACAATAAGCGCGACGATAATCGGGAAATAACGCTTTGATGATGCACTTATATCCAATACTATCAGCGTCAAAGCGGGGAGACTGGCACCCGCTTCCGCATAGAGTTTAGCAAACATGGGAATTACAATAATTATCAACAAAATTAACATTATGCAGGTAATCCCCATTATCATAGCTGGATAAATCAAGGCTGTCTTGACATTCCTTTCCAACATCGCCATTGATTCTGAGTATTTGGATAATTCGTCTAATATCGTAGGCAAATCACCGCTCTCTTCTCCCGCCCTTATCATGCTTACATATAACTCAGGGAAAACGTTGGGAAATTTGGCAAACGCTTCAGAAATGGTGCTGCCCATTTCTATATCGCTTTTTACCATCTCTATAGTAGTTTTAAACTCTTTATTCTGTGTTTCCTTAGCTATTGCCGCTAAACTGTCTACCACCGGCATCTCCATCTTAATCATTGACGCTAATTGACGGTTGAAGAATATGATGTCGTTTGTGGTTATCTTTTTTTTACGCCTAAAGGGGCGAGTCGAATTCTTCATGATGAAACTTCCTTAAATTAGTATCTGCTGAAAAAATCATCGTAGGGCGGGTATGGGGGAGAAAACCAATGGTGCAGAGCATTTTTCTTCACTATTCACTGTCGTTTGTCATGTTAGTTTTCCCCCTACCCGCCAATTAACTTAAAATCTCACTGAGGTCGAAAATCTATGTGTATCTCCTAATCCATCGTTATCGGCAAGGTAAGCGTAGTCGAATTGCCATGAACTGACGCGTATGCTTATGCCACCGGCATAAGTCATTCGTTGTTTGCCGATAAATTCTTTGGCTACGCCGCCGCGAATGGCGAGGTTCTTCTCGTTTATCGGCGGAACTAAATCGTTTTTTGCTATCCAGTATTCCCCTCCGACGTGAACGGATTTTATTGGGATGTGTTCTTCGCCTATTACGTCAACTGCACCTACCAATCGTGAAAGGGGATAGTAGGCAAACCCGGAGCGATAATTTATGGGCATCCTGTCTTTTTCTCCTGATGAAAGATTGATGATGCTGTACGCATCCTGTACGGTTATTCCAAATCGCCCGCGTTTTCCCAATCTGACGATAAGCCCTGCATCAAGCCCCCAACCTCTGGCGTTGGTAGTGTTACCCTCTGTGGTGACAATGTTCGATGATTGCCTGAAGTGTTTTACATTTAGTCCGAAAGCGGAAAAACTGGTCATCCTCTTGGCGTAACTACCGATAAACGCTTGTTCGCGCCATGATTCCAAATCGTATCGCAATTGTATCCAATTTACAGCGGTGGCACCACTACCTATATCGGGAAATGAGATACCCACTGCGTTTGTCCTTATCAGCCCTAATCCGTACAAATCCGTATACATCGTAGATAACTCTTTGTAGCCGATGACGGCAAGTCCTGATGTATTCCAAAACGGAGCGGTGGAATCATCGGATACGGCCACAAACGCCCCGTTCATGCCCATAGCGCGCGTACCTACCCCTGCGGCGAAGCCGGAGAAAGTAAACGAGCCTCTGAATGTTGAGGAATGGCTGTCAAAATCTGCGGAATAACAAAGCGATGTTGATATGAAAGTGATAAGTAGAATAAGGAGCAAGCTTTTCATAAAGATAATATTCATTTTATTACTGCTGCTAATTTGTGTTGCAGATATACCCGTCCATTTTCCGTATATCGGATTCGTAAGATGTAGATACCGTGATTAACTACCATGTTGTCTTCGTTTCTGCCGTCCCAGGTGACTGAATTATTTGGCGAAGTAAGCGTGCGAATTAGTTCCGCGGCAATGTTGTAGATTTCTGCGCGATATTCACTGGCGGTATTGGGAAATGTTATTGTGAGAGATTCATCGCGTAGTGGGTAAAAATGGTTGCTTGATAATTTGACCTCTTGAGCAAGGACGTCTTCGGCCGTACGCAGATAGGCGACAACATAGTATTCGTCGAGTTGTGTGACTTTTGCATTCAGGTGGTTCTCCTCTGTTTGGACATTAACATTTGCAATCTGCTGCCAACCGGTGGCTTCTGTTAAAGCGCCGTCATTTTTCGCCTGATTGTTGTAACCGTACAACTTTAGCGATTCAACATCAACGGAAGATGGTAATGCCTTTGCGTCGTAGGGCATTATAATTTCTATCGGTTTGGAAAAGGATACGTTTCTCGGCTGAAATCGAATCGCTTTGCCCAATTGATTTAATTCCGCAGGAATCGCCGGTTGCGGAGGTGAACCGGCCGGCGGATTCACCTCTACAACTTCGACTGTGATATGCGTTTGGGCAAGCCCTGGCGGTGAAAGTATAGAAGTGTCTGCGTAGATAATCGCATAGTCCTGTCCATTGAAACTGATTGCTATGTTTTCTTCTAAATTTAACGTAAATTCGTAGTTGTAAATAGCTTGCGCGCCTGCCTTATCGGCGGCAATAACGACTATGGTATAAGTGCCGTTGGTTTTCAGCGGTTTTGTTAAGGTATACGTTATTTGTGTGCTTTTGTCGTCGGAGGATACTTTCCCCCCTATCGTTGTGTTTGCTGAGTCTTTTAGCAGCAACGCGGATGAGCTCAAATCCACGCCGGAACCGGTCAACCCGTCAGTTAGCACAACGCTAATCTCAGAAATAGACTTCGTATGAGGGTTATCAGGTGTGTTCGGTGCTGGTGCAATCGTATTCGGCACTACCGTGGGAGGGCTGGTATCTTTGATGGTAAATTTGAATTCAATAGGCTGGCTTTTATTCCCAAGTTTGTCCACTGTTATGATGCTGATTGTATATTCGCCGCTTGCGTGTAGGGGTTCGTCCAGTACCAATTTTATGGTGTTCATGTCGAAAGGTTTTTGAATTCCTTTCTGTCTGTTGCCCACCGGATTTATCAGGGTTATCGTCGAGGCGCTCAAGTCCGCTCCACTCCCACCTGCGCCATCATCTAACACTGCGGAAATTTCTGTAATCTGCTTTTCAGATGGGTCAATTATTGTACCGTTGCTTGGTTCAGTTGATGCTGCAATGGGTGCGTCGTCGTCTACACCAATCACATCGCCTCTGTCGATTGTGACGGTTTTTGTGATAGGAGGAGCAGTTATCCCATAATGATAGGTGGGTATAGCGTGCCACCTTTGACCGATGATTCTTTCGCCTTCGAGTTTGTCACCCGTAAAAAGCCACGCTCGGCTGACCAATTCGCAGATAATGTTTATGAGATAGGTGCCGTCTGGCACGTCTTTGGCATCCCATACGAAACTAAAGCCGGCTCTGTATGTATCCGTGCCTAAATCCTCATTTAGCGGTATCAGCGTATCCCAATCGTTGGTTTTGTCCTCGTCGCCGTAATCCGGCAACCCGCCAGGCTCGCCGAGAACGTTGCCGGAACCTAAGGGGATATCAACAGGACTTCGTCCATCCGGCCAACCGTTTGGGGCAAAGTCCGTATCGCTATCCTTATTTAAATCGCAGTTGATTATGTGAACTACGTTTCCAGTCGCATCCAAAACTGTTATACCTACCAGTGCATAAGGAGTTGGAATATCATCGTCTAAATCCGTCACAGTCAATGTATTTTCGTTTCCCAGTCCCAGAGCCAATAATTGTTCCCTGTTAGCAAACAGAAAAAGGTCAAAACTTATACGCGTTACGTCGTTGACGTTATCACCGTTGGGTGAAAATGAGTTGGGTGCTACTACAGAGTTGTTGATATTCATCTCTGCCGTACTCAGAATAACGCCCCCGCTGGTTGGTTCAGCCTCATTTCCCGCTTGGTCAGCGGCGCTTATCAAATATGTATACTGAGCATCTTGCAATATCCTTCCCGTCTCATCTGTCCCATTCCACGCTGCTTGATTCTCGCCATAGTCTGATGGTGGATTTGCCAGCGTTCGTATCAGTTTACCATCCTTAAATGAGATGTCTATTGCCACATTGCACTTTTCAGTCAATGTATAGTATATATAAGCCATCTGCTTGTTAGGGTTGAACGGATTGGGACGTACTCCATCGTTTGTGATTATTGGCCGCGTCGCGTCAATGGTAAGAAGGGGAGTTAAATCTCTGTCGCTTGTTGTTTTACTGCCGTCTGCCGATGTGAAATACGCGATGATGGGGCCATCTTCAATTGTATCGCCGGCAAGAATGTTATAGTTTAGTTCATAGCTGTTATCGCTGCGAACGGCATCCCCGTTTGTGCCGTCATCTCGCAGTTTTATCCCTTGACGTACCGTCCCAATATCCACTGTCACTTCGCCTGTTCCGTCTGTTTCCACTTTGAAGTGAAGCACATCGCCGATGTTCAATGGAACAGCATCGGGGTTGTGGGTGACATCAACGTGTAAAATTTGCGCGGCGTATACTGGCGAGATAGAAAGCCAGAAAGCCAAAAGGACGTAAAGCGTAGAGCGAAAAGCGTGGAGCGGAAAGCGTGGAGCAGAGTGCGTGGGGTTCTTTGCGATTTCTTTTAATTTGTAGTTCGTAATTCGTAATTCGTAATTCATTTAACAATCCTTGGCGTAATAAATATCGTTACTTCACTCTTCACGTTTTTCTTATTTGTCGTTCGGAACAACCTGCCTAACAGTGGAATGTCACCCAAAATCGGCACTTTGGATACTGTTTCATCTGCACGTTCCATTATAAGTCCGCCTATGACAGCCGTATCGCCATCTTTGACCAGAACCTGCGTTGTGGCTTTGCGCTGTGAGATGCGCGGTTGTCCTGCGGGAGTGAAGCCGGCGACATCGCTAACTTCGGTGTTTACCGTTAAACTTACCCGATTATCCCTCTTCACCATTGCGGTAACGTGTAAGATGATGCCTGTATCTTTAAAACTTGTTGTGGCGATTGTATCAGTGTCCTGAGTTATAGAGAGTTCCGTATAGGGAATTTGGTCACCGCTTGTGAAGGTAGCCGGCCTATTTCCAATCGTCATTATCTTGGGACTGGATAATACTTTTGTATCGGTGTGAGCGGAGAGAATCTTTAGAACACCGATGAAATCGTCCACTGACAGATTGCCAATTTGCAAATTTAACGCGGGAAAATCTCCGCCAAACGGCAAACTTGCGTTTAGTTCACTCCCGCCTTGGTCAGCTATTACACGCCAGTCAATGCCTAAGTTATCTTGGTCAGTTATGGTTCCTTCGACTATGTATGCTTGAATCTCAACTTGTGGTATGGAGACATCAATCTGCTCAATAATTTCTTGTACTGCTTCAAGGCGTTCTTCAGTGTCCGTTACCATCATCGTGCCGCCTAAGGCAAGGCTGCCGGATTGCGAATCAGTTCCATTTTGCCCACTGTTCTGGAACGAAGAACCGGTAGTTGACGCTCCACCCCGGGCGGAGATGCCCGTAGAGGCGGCACCTGTGTGCCCGCCATCAATAATCAACAGTGAGCCATTTTCCGATAACAGTGGTTGTACATACGCAGATGCTTCATCAGGGGAGATGTAACTCAGGCGCAAAATCCGTTTTATCAGCGGAGGTTTGGCTTCTTTATCTTGTGTTTCAGAATTACCCTCCTTAGCTGAAAGGGTTCTCTCTGTGGAAACGGATGAGGCTTCTTTGTCTAATTGAGCGATTATTTCCTCAAGTTCGGCAAGAGAATCTTCTGTATCTGTCACAATGAGCGAATTAGTACGTTTCTCCGCTACGATGTTGCTTTTTTCGCCTAAAAAAATTTTTTGTAGGCTCTCTTCCAACTCAGTAGCGAGGGCATATTTTAGCTCTATCACCCTTCTACGCAATTTTGGCTCCTGGGTTGTTACCGCTTTCTCATTCCCTTCATCTTTTAGAACCCTTAGAAAACCGCCAGGTTCCTGAATGTATGTATAACCTTCCGCTTGCAAAATCTGCAGCAACGCTTCTTTTAACGGCACCTTGGTAGCGTGGATAGAAACTTGCCCCGTCACGTCGCTTCCTGCGATGATGTTTGCGCCGTATTGTTGCGATAATATCAGCATCACCGTGCTAAGATTTTCCTTGTCGAACTTCAAGGATACCAGTCGTTCGAGAGGTGGATTTTCAAATTTGACCACTAACCGTCGGCGAATAGTCGCTTCGTCCCTTTGCTGCACTATGGACTGGGAACTAACATCGGTACTGTTTACGCTATGCGGTACTTTTTCTGATAGGCGGACTAAAACTTCCATATTTTTTTCGTCGCCTTCTGAGGGACTTAGGATAACATTACGAATGACACCTTCGTTGAGATTGATTTGCTGGAGCGTTTTGGTGATAGTGTTTTCGAGCTTGAGACTGAATACCGTCTCTCTAAGGGGCGAAGCGAGCTTTTCAGAACCACCGCTTTGTTCTTCTGCTTCGTTGCGTACAACATACGTCGCCTGGAGCAATTTGATTTCCCCTTCGATGTCAATATTCAATGCGGTTTCCTCTGGCAATACTTCCGCAGTTATATTTGTGATTGTCGCTAATTGTTTTTTCGTCGGTGAAAAGCTGCTTGGCGTTTCTGCTTCGCTACGGGCACTATCGCTTTGTTCTTCTGATTCGCTCTGAACGGAAGTTGAGTCAGGTTTCTGAGCATTTGTGTTGGGGCGTTGGCCCCCAACACCACTTCTTGTGGCGTTCATATCATCTGGGCGCGGTGGCGTTTCGTCGACTGTTACGGGGGGTTCGGGAAGTGGGTGTTTTTGTCCGCCGCCATCCGATGGTGAAAAAGGCAGCGTTTCTGTATTCGCATCTTGTTGAGTATCTTGCGTTTTCGTCTGCGCTACCGTCTTCACGGGTACTCTTTCGCGTTCTGTTTTAGGGAATTTTACAATTAATTGATAGCCCTTCTCTTCGATGTCAGGTTTTATAGCATCACTTATGTCAAATATCACCCGCGCTACGGGAGGGTTTTTCCTGTATTGTACTGCTCTTACGCTTTTCAGCGGTTTTACGGAGATGTCCTTTTTAAATATTTTATCTCTTTCTACGGTAGTATTAAGAAAATTGATGTAAAAGTAAGAAGTGACAGCACCGACGGTTTTTGTTCGGTCAACCGGCATCAAAACCGTCCTGTAATCTGGTATCCCATTTAGTATCAGTTGAATTGTAATGTGGTTCAGTGTTTTGTCATCTATTTTAATCTCTGTCAGTTTACTGGCCGCTCGCTTAGGATATGAATCGGGGGGCGAAGGGGTAGTTGTCCCTTTGCTCTCTTGCTCTTTTGCACTTTCGTCTTTTTGCCCTCCTGCCATTTTTCCTTCTGCGCGCGGGAATTTTACGACTAATTCGGATACTATCTTTCGCTTTGTGCCCATCAATGCTGGGGTTGTTTTCAAACTTATGTCCGTATCCGCGTTCCCAGGTTTTTGCCGCAATTCCGCTTTAGCGGTGGAAACAAATTTCGTTTGTTCACGAGCACGAAACGATATCTGCGGTTTGACAAATTTGTTAAGATAAAAGACAATCCGCGTCATCGGCGGCTCCCTTTTGTACTGAGATACCATAACCCGCGTCAGGTTGTTGTCTTTTATCTCTTGCTTAAATAATTTCCCGCCGGCGACGAAACTCTGGGTATTCTGAAGGTTCAGGTAAAAGTAGAATCTGCTTTTTTCCTTGTCGGGCAGCAATCCGGATTTGTACGTCGGATTGTGTCCGACGACAAATGCGATGGAAATGTACTCATCGGAAATATCGACATTTACAGCGGTCAGTTTGCTAATGTTTTTAGTATTTTCGGGCGGTGGTAAATCCTTTTGAATAGCAGGCTTCGACTGTCCTTCTTTCGCTTTTTGAAAAACGACGAGGAGTCCATCTTCTATAACGGTAATATTCGGTGTGAGGGGCGCGGTCAAATGAAAGACGACACGGGCTATCGGTGGATTGTATTTGAACTGAGTGGCTCTTATCCTCTTTAGTAGGGACGAGCCTCTGTCTTCGTCCTGTGAATGAGCAAGTGGTTTCTCGAATATTTGAGGGGAATCGGAACTACTTAAAGGGAGGACTTCCAGTTTGGCTTCGATGATGTTTATTGCAAAATACCATATATTCTTGTCTTTTGCTGGTGGGATGAGTATACTACCATATCTGGGCGACAAGAGGGTAGACAATTTTACAGTAACCTGTTCGTCGGAAATCTTATCGACGGTGATAGCGGTCAATTTGTTTTCCTTCGCAGGTGTATTCGCCTGAGATTTACCGCTTTGCTCCGACGAAGAGTCGCTGGTAAGGTTAGTGGATGCTGTTGTCTCAGCCCAGCAAAGGGGCGGACAAAACACAAAGTTCTGGTTATCCAACCTCCATGTTCCTAACCATAGGCAGAGACATAGGATGACTAAATATAGTCTGCGGGGATAAGTTCTTCCTTCCATGTTCTTGGGTAAAGTTGGGTAGAGTTAATTTCCCAATCTTTTAGCTATCTGAATTGTAGTGTATATTCTTTGTTCTGATAAGTCACGATTACTGAAGTGGGTTGTATATCTTTAATTTTGACTTTTGAGCCGGGTATAATGTCGCCGTTCTTGAGAATCTTACTGTCAATTACAGCAAGGGGGGATGTGCTATTCCAGCTTATTCCTGACAATTTGATGCCGGCAATAACCTGTTCAGCAGATATTACCCTCTCACTCTTTGCTTGTATTGTCTGAGTCTTTTTTACTCTACGCGCAGGTATCCTAAAAGGGTTAGTTCCGGAAGGTAATTGAAAAGAAGTGTTTTCCACACGCACCGTGGAAATAACGTTATCCGCTGAGATGAGAATTTGTTCGACTTTACTCTTGTTGGGAGTGTTTGTTTTTTTATCGACGCTCATCTTGCTTACCTTTATGTTACGAAGTTGATACCAAAAAACTCCGCATGTTACAAGACAAAGAGATAATATTATGATAATTGCTTTGTCTTTCATCTCTATTTTGGGGGAGACAGGTTTCCTTTTGGTTTCGATACGGCTTGGTCTCAATACGACTATTCACTTCGTTCCGAGCCTACTCAACCCAACTTTTCACACAGCCTCTAAGTGGTTTGTTCCATAAATCTGTTCCGCTTTTAAGGCGTTTAAAGTCGTCAG
>CAZRLY010000003.1:15960-56053 GCA_964601015.1 uncultured bacterium | reverse complement strand
TCTATCTTCTTTCCCCGTCTTGTGAACGCGTTTGAACTCAGCTTGCCACGGCAAATCGGACTGTGCGCGATAAACATGATAGGCAATAACTTCGGGGGAAGGACTGGCCGACCAGGTGAGTTCCGCTCTGTCTTTGTCAACCAGGACTTGAACGTGTGGGGGCGGGGCAGGCATATTTCTGGGTTGCGCGTCGGCGAACCGATACGTTAATATCTGTTGCTCGTCGTTTTGCGCACCATGCCCTCTGTGCGTACGGTTTTCCAGGATGGCTACGTTTAGTTCAGGGGCGAACATCAAAACACGCGCGCGGTTGCCCGATGGGTCAAGTTCTTGCTTTGGATTCATCTTCGTCCATTTGTTAGCTTCCGCGTCGTAAGCCCACGTCTCCAACCGATGTAGCGCTTCGTCGTCTTCGCCTTCGGTGATTTTTACAATCGCAAGGATAACCTTGTTGATGGAATCACAAGTTAAAACAGCGTCGTTCTTGTCGGTCGGCGGCATATTTTCGGGTTGCATGTCGTACCATTTATTCTCGCGCACATCGCAAGCCCAGGTATGCGGGGCATCAATGAACTGTGCTCCAAATAGGATGTGCAACTTGCGTTCAGCGTCATAAGCCATGTTTCCGCCACTGCGAAAATCAGGCTGCGGTTCCGTATTCATTCGTGTCCATCTGTTCGTATACGGTTCGTAAACGAGCGTGCCTTCGTAGCTCGTTTCGCCACCGAACATAACAATAGCCTGATTATCCGAATCCCATGATGCGCAACGCAACGGCTTTGGATTTGCCGTTGGCAGTGGCCTCATATTGCGCCAGGTGTTTGTGGCTAAGTCGTAATTCCACACCGACGAATCGTTCAGATAAATCTCGCGATGCCATTGCCATCCGTGACTACCGCTAAACGAGGGGAAGCGGATGTAGCGCGCAAAAATTGGGTCGAACACATTCTGCTGTCCACAGCATAAACCGGGCGGCGAGGTATTCGGCTCTTTTAGCGTCCACTCCGCCGTAATCGGGTCAAACGTCCATACCTCCGAGTGCTGCTCGCCACCACCGCCCTGATTGTGTCCAGCGTAGCGAATCACCACATGGTGTTTGCTATCCCACACACATGCACCTTCATAACCCAACCGCGGCGAGGGCGGTGTATCCACCAACGGACTGCGCTTGACCCAAGTATTCGCAGGTTGAGTAAATTCCGTTTGTCCTGAACTTTCCTCCATTTTTCATCGCACCTCCTCAATTATTTTGAGCTTGTAGGTTGAGATTCCCGAAGGGGCGAAGCGATCTTTTCACATCTCGACTAAAATCCGTCGAATTTGGAAATTCGACCTACCAAGCTACTTTCCGAGAGAACTCATTTTTTCTTACTCTTCAGCCATTTGACGGCAAAATACAACAGATTTTCCATTATGTTTCTATTGTATTCTATGTGGGTTTGGGTTCTGGTTTTAAGGCTTGTGACAATGTACATCCCCTTGCCGTAGCGTAGCGTGCCGACTACCATATCATTTCCATCGTTTGAGGTAGCCAGTATTTCAAATTTTTTGCTCCACTGTGTCCAGGTGTCGTCGATGAACATTTGTCGGATTACGTTCGGTTTTCTAAACAGATCACCTGCTGCTCTCGTCGGCTTAAAATCCAGTCTTTTTGGTCGTTCTACTCCGACGAGTTTCTCCGGTATCCATCCGGTCGGACAGGTGACTTTTTTATCGCTATCTTGCCCTGACACTATGACTACGCCGCCGTTTTTTACAAAATTCTTGATTCTCTCTTCAGTTGTTCGGGTGAAGTTATATTCACTGCCCTTAATCTCCTTGTATCCAATCCAGAGGATATTAGCTTTAGAAAGGTCAAGCAAGTCAGTGTCCAGAGTTTGCTGATAATAGATTCTTTGTTTGTCAACTGAGGTAAACTCTCTCAGAGCATAATATTCCTCATCGGATTTGTTGCCTGCGAGCGCCAACACTCTGAGAACATTCTTCGGAATTTTGTCAGCCTTCTTTTTTCGCGCTACCTGCCCGCCTGGCGGGACAGAGTCCGCCGCTACGGTAGCATCCTCACTGGTAATGAGTATCGAATTGAGGATGTTGCGTTCCCTGCCTCCTGAGGGGCGGTTTATCACACGTCCCTTGGCGACAAATGTGCTGGAAGAACCACCGTCGAGGTTGACAACCTCTTTTGCGCCCAATTCTATCATCGCCTGCGCTACTTCATACATTGACATCCCCCTACTGTGACGTTGCCTACCATCAACCACCATCAAAAACAATTTTTCATCGTTGTATCCGAGCGCAGTCCTTGGGTCCGGTTTTCCAGAGCGCCCCCCACGGCGAACCGTTATTTTGCCGTTTTTTACCAGCCTGAAATTTCCGCCCACTGCTTCTATCACATTGTCCCATTCATCGGGGACAAACGATACTTCAAGTTCGCCTTTGTCACCGCTCTTCAATTTTGATATATAAGCTGTTCTGCGGCTATAACGGATGGAAAGTACCAACCCATCTTTTGGAATTCGCGTGTTCCCGCGTTTGTTGACACCTGCTACGGTGAAGGAACTTTTGTATCCGCCCGTTATGGGAAGTTTGACGTCTTTTAAGATTATCTCGTAACTGCGAGAAGTTCTGGTAGAATGCCCAAATTTGGGTGTATACAACACAGCATAACCTCTATTCCCATCGCAATTGAATCCCTGAATGTTGATTCTTTGTCCCGCTATCCGCATCTCAGCCTTCAATCTTACGTCACCCATCAGAAATTTTCCATCTTTTGTGACGCCAAAGGATGTCCAGGGGGATGGATAAGGATGATTGACAATTTCGCCTTTTTCAACGTGGATATCGTGTATCACACCTTCGTAAGTATTGTGCAACGTGCCAAAACTGGCATTGATTGCCACAAGCGCATTAGTTCCATCGGCGGTTGCTCGTCGAGCGGTGTTCCGGACTTGCTCTCTTCCCAACACCTGTCCCCTTGCAATAGCCATTCGAAAATGAAGATTTTTTTGTTTCCTATCCATCTCAGCAAGGTAGAATACGGCTCTTCTCCCCCAATTGTAGCGATATATGCGTAATCCCTCCGGCAATCCCCTGCTTAAATCTATTCCTTTTCCCAAAGGGGAAGCGGACGCGGAGGTGAAACAGATGAAGAATATAGTGAATAATGCTAAGTAGAAATGCCTGGTTCGATGTATCATTTTAGTTCCTTTCTTTAATATAAACCCCCAACCCCCCCTCAACGCTAAGTTTTCATCGCAATTCCGATTTAGCGATGAAAACAAATACGTTCGGTTCGGTCACTCCGCTAGGGGGGTTTCTTTGTTTTTAGGTAATCAAAAACTTTGTGCCCAGTAGTGATGAAGGGTTGAAAGGTTTTGTATTATCCCCCATAAGTAGGTTTTAGAAATGCTCTTCGACTTTTTAGCGGATTTATAGTCAATATTCAATCCGTTCACCTATGACTTCTTCTTCGATTTTAACTTATGAGCGGCAAAGTAGACACAGTTTTCCATAAACTTATAATTAGTGGATACCTGAAAAAAGGTTTCATTTTGTAGGCAGGTTATCAAATACATCCCTTTACCATAGGTAAATACGCCGACGGGCGCTATCTTGCCGAATCGAAAGGTTGGCTTGGCGATATACTTTCGGTTCCACATAGTCCAATAGCTGTTCATATATAGCTCACCGGCAATCTTATTCGGTTTCTTGAAAATATCGCCAGCGTCTTTCACTGGTTTTACACTCGGTGTCCGTATGCGTTCAATACCGTAGAAATTATCGGGAATCACCTTGGTATATCTACTATAATCATCCTGCCCGGAGACGATGACAACCCCACCCTTTTTGACAAAATCCTTAACCTTTTGTTCTGACATTTTGTCTCTAAAATACATACTTTCCCTGAGAGCGCCCTGTCCTATCCAGAGGATGTCAGCTTGAGCAAGAAGAGGCAGTTGGCGATTCTGGGTTTCCTGAAATGAGAACTGATATTCGCCGATTTTACAGAATCTGCATAGAGTACGAAATTCTGTTTTGTGTCGGAAACCAGTAAACACCAGCACTTTTATGTCATTTTTACTTGCTTTGTCGAAAGTAGGCGCTGGCGTTTTTCCGAGAATGCCTGTATTATATTTTTTTAAGATGCTTTTTACCAGCTTTTGTAGACTGGCTGCTTTCCCCCCATAGGTTCGGCGCATGTAAATCTCAATGTGAGTAAAACTCCACCAGCGTTTCCTCCAATTCGGCGACTCACCCACATGAGTTTTACATTGAAACCAGGCACCATCTACATACCCAATGCTGTTAAGTTGCCCGTAATGCAAGTCATAGAATATAATAAACGGTGCGCCCACTTTAAAGTATCTAACCAACAAAGTAGGGGTACTTCCCGGACGACGTTGCCCCACGGATAAATTGATTTTTATCTCTTTAAAGCCGCTTTTTCCCAATACATCCTCTTCTACTTGAAGGATAACCCACAGTTTTCTACTATCTACAGATTTTACCTTTCCAAAAACGATGTTGGTGCAGGCGTCAATAACTTCCTGCAATTTATAATGTTTTTCGATAAACGCAGAAGCATTGTGCTGCTGGTTAAGAAGGAAGTAAAATAGCAACAATGTTGCGAAGAATGGTTTAATCTTTGTTTTCATTTCCGAACTCCTGTACCTCATATTATAGGTCAAAATCGACTATTGACGATTGACCTTTAATCTTCAATCGACAATCTTCAATGTTCAATTATTTGGCTATCATCAACACACCCGACATTTTAACAGTAAAGGTAGGAGCCCATTCGCTCTTTTCCGTCTTTTTTCTCATCTGGCGTTGAAAATTAACTCCCCACCTTTCCCCTGCTTGTGGCGGGCCGGTTAAATCGAAGACGCCATAGGGGATAGCAACTTCGGCTGTCCAATTATTCCTGCTCACATGAACAGCGGATTTCCATTTGCCATTCCAACTCTTGTTTCCATCCCTGGCATCGGATTGGGTGTTTTTACAATTGAAATCAAATTGGTATATCGTTTTTCTTTGTGGAGCGATGAAGATAGTTAGTATGTCATCATTAGAATGCAATCTATCTCGACTTTTAGACTTCGCATACAACTCATCCGTTGAATCGCCATAGCATACGATAGCAAAATAGATCGCATCATCGCCGTATACGCCTCTCACAGTAGTTTTTGCGAGGGCGAGTTCTTGCCAATCCGCCTTGACGAAATCGCCGGCTATATCGGCGGTATGCCAGCATTTTTCCTTTAGCTTCCCATCCAGTTTGGGATACTGTCCTTCATATTCGCATCTTAACTCTTTACGGATTGCGACTTTTATCGGTTTACCTTGGATTTCCCCTTCGCCGAATTCTGTTTTGTATTTAACCATAAAAGTCGGAACGGGATAGATTTTTTGTGTACTAAAGGTAAACGGAACTTTTGCGATGCCGCCTTTTTTTATGTTCAGGCTTTTCTTTGCCGGCTCTATCTGCCAGTTGTGAACATCGCCCCAGATTATTTCTATCTGAATTGAACCGGGAAAAAGATTTTTGAGTTTGGCATACGCTCGCTTATTTTTTATCTCTTCGGAGGAGACAAAACCGAGTTCAGGCGGCTTAATCTTATTGGGCATTCGCCGTTCAAATTCTATGTGTTCACTTGATAATGGCTCAACGACACGCTGAGTTTTCGTTGAACGAAACTCCATAACTTGATACTGATTTTGGGACTTGCTAATGCTGAATGTATCAAGAATTTGGTGATATTCGTCAAGGGCTGTGAATGTCAAATTGTCGCCGGAAATGTCAACCAAGCAGAAGTGATGTCTCAAAGAACTGCTAACTGTCCACAGTCCTGGTTTGATTTTGTGTAGTTTTGCGCCTCCTCCACCGGTGATGACGTAGGTAATCGGGTGAGATTTCGGTTTTACGAAGGCCTTAATTGGGTAGGTTCTTTCGTAAGTATGCGCGTGTCCGCTGAAAACCATGTCAACACCGTATTTTCTGAAGAGCGGAGTGAGTGCGTCCCTGAGAGGGAGCAAACTTTTGTGAGCCCCTGAATTGTACGGGGGATGATGGAAGAAGACAAATTTCCATTGGGACTTAGATTTTCTCAAATCTCGTTTCAACCACCTGTACTGTTCGCTGCCGCGTTTGTATTCGCTGTTGCTATCTAAGGCTACGAAATGACTGTTTCCGTAGTCGAATGAATACCACCTTTCGTTATCAGGAAGTGCAAAATAGCTGAAATATAACTCAGAGCCTTTTTCATGGTTTCCCAAACATGGAAATATCGGAATGTGGGCAATGACATCGGAAAGCGGTTTGAAAAAATGGTTTTTCCATTTGTCCCGTTTTGAGCCATCTGGTACTATGTCGCCGACATGGAGGATAAAATCAGGGTTTTGAGCCAAAATGCCTTGAGCGATTTTTTTGTGCGTGTGAGGGTTGCTACGGCTGTCCCCGTAAACTACGAATCTGAAAACCGAATCGCAGTCTACCCCAGTAAAAAAGGTTCCCTCTTTGGTTGAAATACCACTTTTGACCTGGTAATAATACAGAGTCTGCGGTTTCAACTGTGATAGGGTTATCTCGTGACTTTTGTACTTTTTTTCATCAAGCGCGAACAGAGCCAAATGTGGGG
This sequence comes from uncultured bacterium, assembly GCA_964601015.1. Lineage (GTDB taxonomy): Bacteria > Poribacteria > WGA-4E > DTYX01 > CAZRLY01 > CAZRLY01. Next base: position 49,415 of record CAZRLY010000003.1, on the reverse strand, counting down.
TTATCCCATAATCCACACGGCTTTCCGAGTCCTTTTTTGTTTCCCACATGATTGTGATGTGTTCTCTGCCGACATTTTGCAAATACGGTTCTATTGTAATTTTATTGCAACAAGAGGTTAAGCTGATTGATAGCAGTAAAAAGCCCGCAAGATAAAAATTGTAACGGTTTTTGGACATGAATTTGACCTGCATTCCGCATTTAGGTAGTTTTCAATATTAAAGTTTATGTTTTCAGCAGTTTACTATATTGGGACTGTGATTAGCACCTGGGCATTGGAGCGTTGGAGCATTGGAGAAATGGGGCAAAAGACTAAGACTTTTGGGTTTTGTTTTTGCCCCAACGCCCCAGTGCCCCAGCGCCCCATAACCTGCTTTTCCCCAAAGCAGTTGTCTCAAATGTAAAGTTTTTTTTTTGAAAATTACCTAATATTTCCCCTGGTCGGGCTGTGTGGTTTTACCCCCAATTAATCTTCAGGAAGAATTCCTTTTTCATCAACCGCGATAAGCACAGCATTCAACACAGCGCGCTCTCCCCTGCCAGAGGTGCGATTTAGAACCCTCCCGTCAACGACGAACGTACTTGATGAACCCCCGTCCAGATTTATCACCTGTTTAGCGCCCAATTCTATCATCACCTCCGCTACCTCATACATCGACATCCCCTCGCTATAGCTGCGTTGTCTGCCATCAACTACCATCAGAAACAATTTTTCATTGTTGTATCCGAGCGCGGTTCGGGGTTCATGGTTCAGAGGATTCCCCGGTTCGCCCCGCCAGCCGGGGATGTGTTTATTTTCCTTGCGATGGTGTTCCATAATCGCCGGGGCAATCTTGCCATCCGCCACCAACCTGAAATTTCCACCTATTGTCTCTACCGCATGGTTCCACTCCTCGGGTTCGAGCGAAATTTCAATCTCTCCCTCATCTCCCTCTTTGAGGTGCGAGAACAATTCTGACTTGTATCTGCGTCCAACGGAGAGAATAAACTCACCGGGTTTGATTTGACTATTCCCGCCTTTTCGAGTGCTGGTAACTGTGAATCTGCTCTTGTACTCGGGTGTCAACGGAAGGGAATCCACCTTCAAAGAAAACTCGTATCCGGCGCGAGGGGTTCTCGTGGATTCTCCGAAACGCGGGGTATAGAGGACTGATTGGCAACCTCCAAATTTGTGAGTTCCCCGTCGCACGTTGATGCCCAGAATGGGGGCCGCTTGACTACTCCATCGCACAGCCGCTTTCATCTGCACATTGCCGATTAAAAATTCGCCATCTTTGGCGACGCCAAAACACACCCAATCCGGCTCTGATATGGGACTGGTGATAAGTTCGCCATTCTGAACGAACAAATTGTGCAATGTACCAGCGAGTTTGCTTCCCAAGACTCCAAAGCCGCCGTTTACTGCAACAAGCACCTTTTGCCCTTTTCTGGAATGCCGCCTTGCCAACGAGCGAACGGTTTCCTTTACCAAAACAGTGTCATGCGCTACGGCTACTTTGAAGTGTAAATTGGCGAAGTTTCTGTCAATCTCTGCGACGTAAAAGACACATTGTTCTTTGTCCCACTGGTATTTGTAAATATGGACTCCTGTATTCAACCCTCGGTTCAATTCCTCTTTTTTGCCTAAACCGAATGCAGATAAGGCTACAATAATAGCCGTAAAAACGACAATTGACGGTAGTAATTTCCTGATGTGTTTTTCGTGATTGCCTTTCATCTATGTCCCCCTAAGTGTTTTTGATTTCATAAAAATCCTACGGTTATGAGAACTAACGAGACGATGATAGTTTCCGCAATAACGCCAAATACGATGGTGACAGCAACGCTCAGAATGTATGTCAGGCGGATGATGCGTTCAGAAGCATCTGGTTGTTTTCCAGCCCATAATTTCGCTATGAGAAGAATTGCGAATACGCTGATTAGGATGAACGCATCGCTTATCAAAACCATCAATATTATACCCCGGTCAGTTAAATATTCCATGAAAGACTCCTATCGGATTAATAAAAACCAACGCCCCTAAGTATTATCAACGTGACAGCAGTTGCAGCAAGTCCCCCAAAAACTATGGTAATGGCTATGCTAATAATCCATGTTGCTCTAATCAGCCTGTCGCATGCTTCTGGTTGTTGCCGTACCCAACTCCTTGATATAAAGAAAACGCCGATTACGCAAGCCAGCGTCAAAAAATAAGTAGAAAAAATGATAATCATTATCCCCTTTGGAATCATAATTTTTCCTCTATTCTTTCAAAGTAATCTCTTCAACGCTGATGCCAAATTTTTCATACAACTGTCTAATCTCTTTATTCGTCAATTTCCTTCGCTTTTGAATTTCGTGCCGTTTTTTTATGATGTGGCGCATGCCGCCAAATGCCTCCCAATAGGATTTGAAAAGGATGGATACTAAGCTGAACTTGGAAAATTGGCTGGTATACTGTCCGCTGGCACCGCGGTGAAATAAAGCACCATAGCCCTGAAGAAGATAACGTGTCAGAGTATGATAGAAACTTGTGATAAGCAGGGAAGAGGGCAGATTTTTCATCGCAAACCACATTCTATTTCTTTCCACAAGGAACGCTTTGCGAGGGCTATATCCGCCCATTGTGGCGGAATATTTGTGATAAATGACAGCCTTAGGGACATAGAGACATTTCCAGCCAGCCAATCTCCCACGCATGCCTAGGTCAGTATCTTCCACGTAGATAAAAAATTCATCGTCAAAACATCCTATCTCATCCAGCATCTCCCTTCGGTAAAATGCTGCACACCCGCTGGGAAATGCAACTTCGTCGATACTATCATATTGCCCTCGGTCGATTTCGCCCCGTCCTCGCCCTCTGCTCAAACCATCTGGATAGATAAGATGTCCCACGCAGTCAATCTCTTCACGGTTAAAAAATGATAATATTTTCGACGCTAACATGCCAACGTCAGGTTTAGCTTCGGCAACTTCCACCAAAGAGCGAATCCAATTGGCATCCACGTCTGTATCATTGTTCAACGCAACGACATATTTGCCGGAGGAATTTTCAAAGCCGATATTGTTCCCCTTTGCAAAGCCGACATTTTCAGTATTTGCAATTAGGTTGACTTTGCCTTGAAATTCCCTCCTGACATATTCTATGGAGCCATCCGTGGAACCATTATCCACTACGATAACTTCAAGATTGTCGTAGTTCTGCGCAAGCACTGATTTGAGACAAACCTCTAAATGTTCCATGCCATTCCAATTGAGTATGATGATTGAAACTAAAGGTTGATTCATTGGCAAACGTTTGATTGAAGATTGAAGATTGTAAGGCTAAACAATAGTCAATCTTCAATAGTCAATCTTTTGAATATCCTCGCCGTCTAATCCATAAAAGCGAGCTTAGTCCTGCGACGTAAGTTACTCCCAACGCTACAACTTTAGCCATCAATGCCGCTGCTGTAGCCTGTGCGAATATTGTGGTTTGTGTAAGGTCAAATTTAAAGATTTTAGAAATTAAGTAGGCAAAGCTAGCTTGCCCTACTCCGAGGTTGCTTGGTATGAAGCTTGCTGTTCCGACGCCGATGGAGATTGCCCAACTCGATGTGATGGGCAAAAATGAAGCATCCAGTATCGCTTTTGCGCGCAGGAAATATGAAAAAGCCACGAACACCCAGGAAAGCGCGGCAAACAACAATAAAGTATACAAAACCCGCTGATTTTTGAGCGCATCTAATCCATCGTAAAATGAGGTCAAAGTGTCTTTCAATTTTGTCAGTACCCTCTCGGAAAAGAATCTACCCAAAATATTAAGAGTAAAGAATCCAACTTTCTTAGACAAAGCCAACATCAACATCAACCCTAACAACCCAAGAAGAACGGCTAAGGCTATGTAAAGTTTCGCTGGCAAATCGGCAAAGAAAAGACAGTAAGCACATCCACAAATTGTGATAAAGACTATGAATATCAGTTCAACTATCCTATCGACGAGTACAATTGAAAAACCTTCTCCTGTTGATGAGCCGATGTGTTGTTTCAGCAGGAAGGGCGCTAAAGCCTCACCGCTTCGAGCAGGAGTGGCGTTGCTTATCATGAAATTGAGAAAATAAAGTGGTAAGAACCTCGTAAAAGTGGTATCTCCTTTCATGAATTTCAACATCAGATACCATCGTAAAGCCCTCATCACAATTGCCCCTAAAAATACCAGCGCGCCGACAGATATGTATATCAGGTCAACATCTTTTGAGGCAGCTAAGATGTCACCCGCGCCCGCGCGCCAAACCAGTACGAACAAGATTCCCAGTCCGCACAATAATAACAAAATGTTGATTAAAGTTCGCATTATAATCGTTTAATGTTCGGGATGCTTCTAATGAAATTGTCTATTAGGATTGCCCTTGCTCATTCAACGTCCGTTTGAATCCGTCCAGTGACGCACATCGTATTGCGTGGCGCAGGAGGTACCTCAACGTATCCCTGTTTTCTATCTGATTTACAGCATTGGAAATGAAGGATGGAACTTCACCAAACCGTTCATCCAATGCTTCAAATATCATCACCTTACCTTCCTCTAAGGAACCCTGTTGTAATCCTTGTTGCAATCCTTTTTCCATTCCGATTCTTTCCGCGCTTGTTATGTATGGCATTCCCTTCACCTCCTCTAACTCTTTTATCTCTTCCCATACTATCTTATCCTCTTCATCGCTCAATTGTAAAACCCAATCTATAAACTCAAACAATCCTCTTACCTCATCCCTTCCATATCCTCTCTCATACAATTTCCTTATCAGATATCGCTTGACATTGAACATCTCTCCTTTTCGCTTGGCCCGTTCTTTCTCCTGACATGCCAAAACCACTATCGCTATCGGGTTCGAATCTTTCTCCAACTCCTCTCTATCATAATCCATGAGCCTGAAGGAAAGGTACCGAAACTCCACCCCACTACCATAGGCTTCGAGCTTGAATATTCCCTCTTCTGCGATTTTCTCTGAACCCGTCAATATTGCCATGCTCACTATTCTTCTACCATGTCGGTCGAATATACGATAGAAATATCGGTACATCCTGAGAGAGAAATCTTTGTCCGAATAGCTTTGAACCTCTATATGAACCAGGAGCCATTTTTCCTTTCCATCTTTCAGGTAAACTTTCACAAGCTTGTCAACGTACTTTGCACCTTTCACGCTTTTTATGGACAACTGCTCCATTTCTTTATCCAGGAAGGAAACGCCCTTTGAAAAGTCTACATCAAAATAAAGTTCAGGAACAAAGAATCGCAAAAGCTGGGGAAAGAAGCGTTCTATAATTTTCTTCCACGCCTCATCGAAGTAGGCCCAGTATCTATCCTGATTTTGCATAGTTTTCCTCGTCTCTAACATTCAATATTTCGGTTTACTCCAAATACCCCAACCCCTTCAGCCGTTCTTCAACCTTTTTGCTATCACCTTCTGAAAAGCTGTATTCCCCGTCATCTTCCACATTTCCGACGCTTTCAATCTGGGGCGGATTTTTTCTAAGATATTCCTCGTCGAAAATCTCCGTTAAAACTCTACCATCCATGTCATCTGGGATAGGCATGCCCATCTGGTACAAGACTGTGGGGGCAATATCTGTGATGTCCGGTTTCTTTACTTCCATCCCCTGTTTGATATTCGGGCCCATTGCCAGAAAGATTCCTTCAGGGCGGTGTCCACCCGTCCTATCCCAGAGCAACGACAACGTTGGCGGGATAGTCCAGATGGTAGCGTCGTCGTCTGACGGCGGGTAATTGAACATGCGCAGATATTTGTATCCCCTCCACCCGATGATTAAGTCGGGCATCTCTTCAAGGTATTTGCCATGATAAAGTTCTTCCCGCTTGTAAACTCTTTCGACGATGTTTTCGCCTGTATCCGGGTCAACAAAGTCTGAAAGCAACCTTTCCGAGATGAGTTCCCGCAACTCCTCGTATTCTCTACCCGGTTCAACGATGCCGTCGGGCTGTCTGCCTCTGACATTTATGAAAATATCGCTGAAATGCCCAACAGGATAGGCTTGCGTTTCGCTCCACTCAATGCCAGAATACGATACTCTGGAAGCTACTCTGTTAGCCGCTTTTGGAAGCCATTTCTTTACAACCCCCTTCATACCCACTGGCATAACCTCTTGAACCTTGCGTATAAAATTATCTGCTGCCTTCCCAACCCCCAATCGCCTCTTCTTTATTTTCATCAATTCTTGTTTCTCAAGCCAGCGGTGTGTACTTACTGTCTTGTGTACGGGCCCAAAGCCGTGGTCAGAAATTACGAGCAATGTAGAGTTATCGTCAAGCCGCGATAAAATTTCCTTTAGGATATCATCAATTTTGACGTAAACGTCAAGGATAGCGTTGCCATATTTTTTTCTCTCAAGCTCAGAAATTTCCTGGGGGGTTTCTTCGTCCATGTACTTCCAGAAATTGTGCGAGATTCTATCCGAAGCAGTAATGGCGCAACAGAAAAAATCAGGGTTGTATTTGTCGTAGAGGTAGGACATGGCTAAATGCCTCCTCTCCATCATCTCCATCGCCTTGCTGAGAAAAACATCCCTTCTGTCTCTGCCGGAGAAGCTGGTGACATCTACATCAATGATATATTCGCCGGCGTTGGTTTTGATTTCCTTGTAAAGATTTTCGGGATACGTGAAATTGCTGCCGAGACTGGGGGACAACATTCCAGCGATGAGAAACCCGTTGACCTTTTCTGGTGGGAAAGTCACAGGGACGTTCATAACTCCGACAGTTTTTCCGTGTTCGCTCAGAATCCGCCAGAGCGACTTGCCGCTTCTTTTAGTGGCGTTTACAAAATGAACGTCACAACTGAACGGGGTTACTTTGACAAAATCTAAGATGCCGTGTTTTCCGGGATTTTTCCCGGTGATATAGCTTGACCAGGATGCTGCGGAAATTGGCTGAATCGTTGACATTAAGTTGCCGTAGCAGCCTTTTTCCATTATGGACGCGAACGCAGGCAGTCTTCCCATTTTGACCCATTGTTTGACAAGACTTAATGTGCCTCCGTCTATGCCTAAAACGAAAACTTTGTGTTCAATCAGAGTATCATCCCTGCCTTTCATGTAAAGATAGAACGCTCCTTACGCGGATGCTCGCGGATAAGAAAAATTCACTAAATCCGCCTAACCAGCGTTCTATTAAAGGTAAGTTTCCTTTTGAAATTTTTCCCAACTGCCTCGCGCGGTTCTTTTCTCTAAATCTGTTTTCTCAATGCACTCCTGAAAAATCACTTCCGCATTCCACTTCAAAATTAACCCTTCCTCATTTTCCAGAAACCGATATATCTCTTTTGCCCAAGCATATTCTCTTTCGACCACTTCTGTCGGCACTTGATTTTTCATTGCGTCCACTGGGCATACCAATATCAGCGTTCGCGGGGCTATCATCGCCGCCACATCAGGTAGGTCAAAAGCCTTTATAACATCGGGGAGGAACGTGCTGAAATGATGAGTATAAAATTGACTTTGTGCCAGCGAACGGTAGGAGAGCAACGGTTCGTAAGCTACGACGAATTCTATTCGCCCGTCTATGGCACCGGCGTACATCGCCAGCAGTGCGCCTACACCATGTCCGACACACCCGATTTGGTCAATGTCCACGTCTTCTCGGGAGCAGAGATAATCAACGCCTTTGATTACGTCCAGCAAACGCATGCCAAACAATGGCACCCCGGCTTTCAGCCCGTTGTAAGCGAGCGCCGCTTCAAAACCCAGTAGTTGAGCGGAGTAACCGCCGCGCTTATCGAATTCATTCGTTCGTTGCGGTTTAGTCTCGCCCATGCCCCTCGGGTCAATTGCAAAGATGAAATAACCAGCATCCACTAAGCGTTTTAGTTGTTCAGGGTGGGAACCCTTTCCATCCTCGTGTATGTAAAGCATTGCAGGATGCGGAGGTTTGGAATGCGTTGGAATAAAAGCTAAACCTGGAACGTTTACCCCCTCTTCGCTTTGGTAGATGATTTTTTCAATCAAATACTTTTCCTGCTCAATTCTACCGACAATTTCCGGAGCTAACGGGCATACGATATCGGCATACCCAGCGCACCCCTCTATCCATCTCCTGACTTTCAAGCGATATTCAAAATATTCCTCGTCGGTTTCTGGCATTTTGAACTTTGGCGCTATCTTTTCAGCGTAGGCGCGATTTATCGAAAAAACCGTCTCGCTATTTTTGTAGTCGGTTGCCACCTGCCCGGTTTGCGTACAATTCAGTTCTTTCTCCGATAAAAACTCCATCGGAGGTTCTTCTGAACCCTCGTCCTCTTTATCAAACCATCGGTTGAGCCAACCGTACATCTGTTCGCGCATCTCTTTGTTGTAGCCGTGTTCAGCGTTCACTTCGACCAACTGGATGCGATGTTCCCCGCCCATCAGTTCGTATATCCTCTGAGCTTCAAAATAGGCATCGCGCGTACCCAATCTCACGTAATCCTTTGCCTCGCGGATAATCATCAGTGGGCGTGGCGCTACCATAGACAATAAATCACCGTGGTCAATTCCATACAACACAGATTTAGCGAGGTTCTGTTCAGCGTCAGAGATTCCGCCAGACTCCCAACTTCGTTGCGCATTGCCAACAGCCGCTACAGGAACAGAAACGCTTATTCTATTCTCTAACGGTACGAGGTACATTGTGAGCGTGCCGCCTCCCGACGCGCCTGTGCAAGCGAGTTTCATCTCATCGACTTCCTCAAGTTCATAAAGGTAATCCAGCGCTCTGATGCAATCCCATATCATGTAAAGCACCAAATTCGTCCCCGTTAGAAAACACTGGTTGCCACACATCGTGTGTTCTTCCACAGCGCCGCCGACGATGGATTTGGACATATGCTCGTCCAAATATTGTAGGCGTTCGCCCTGGCCAATCGGGTCAAATGCAAGCGCCACATATCCCTTCTTGGCAAGTCCTATTAAACATGCTTGAATTTGCGGTTCTGCCTTGCCCTTCTGCCAATGTCCCAACGGACACAACACAGCAGGCACAGGAAAATCTCTATTTTTAGGAAGGTAGATGTTCGCTGTCACGTAGAATCCGGGACGGCTCTCGAAAATCAATTTTTCGATTATGTAATCGCCACGTTCAATCCGCCCCGTAATTTGTGGATGCAACGACGTTTTTTCAGGAAATTTGTTTAGAATATCCTTGTACCTTTCCAGCAGATACGCTTTTCTCGCCAGCCAATCATCCTCCGTCCGTATGCGCGCCAAAGCTACCAGCCTGTCCAAAAACAGCTTGCCAGGCAAGCGCATCAAATGCTTGAAGAACATCTCCTTGTGGTCAGAATATTTGGGTATGTTAGCAAAAACTGATAGATTATCCATATCCTATGAAGAGTAACTTTAGCGGATAGCCGCTTACTTTTTACTCTTTACTTTTTAAATCCGATAACGACGATGATTCAAAAGTAATTACCAGATCATCATCCGTGAGTTTTGCACTTGTGGGGGAAACATTTGCCAAACTGCGCGGCAAGGAAACATGGCGTTTGAAGTTTCCGATGCGTACTACTAGCTCATCTCCGGCCTTCGATAGGGCAATATCTTCTTTCGATATGAACGGCAGTTTCATCTTGATTTGATAAGTGTTATCAACTTTACTAAATCTGTATGGGCTTTCAGAGCAGAAAATCTCCGCCGGGTCAATTTCCGCATACAATGTATCAGCCAATCTTTGTAAGCCCGATTGTCCCAAAACTTCGTCTTCAAAAAGCGGTACCCGCCAGATGGGGATTGATGAGAAATAATCCTCGGCGCTGCTGATGTATTTTTCCTGAACACTCTTCCAATTTTCAAAAAAGCTACCCTCTAATTCTTCAGGGAATATCCGATTGATGATTACTGCGTCAATGCAAAAACCGTATAAACAGAAATACATGAAAGCCCGTTGCGTCTCTTTGATGACTATTTTTTCAGGGTTTGTAACCAATCTGACTGTTGTGATAGATGGGTTTTTAAGGCTTACATCAATTCCCTGTAGGTTCTCGAATAAATCCTGTATATTCTGAAAGTAGCTATCTTTTGGCAATGGGACGGAATGGTAACTCTTTATAAATGTTCGAACCATTTTAGTCAAACTGCGTTCCAGTGAAAAAATCTTATCCATGTACCATTCCAGAGTAGTTGGCAGGCTGACAAATCTGAGCGATTCGCCGGTGGGGGCGCAGTCAAGCAGGATGACATCGTAGGTTTCTTCACGCAGATATTTGTTTATGTAAAGCAAGCTGCATATCTCCTCCATACCCGGAAATATCGCTAACTCTTCCGCTACCATCTCATCCAGCCCCGAAGTGTTCAAGACAGACGTAACATAGTCATATACCTCGCTCCAGTGGCTCTGCACTTCATCCTGCACGTTCACCTCTTGCATCCACAGGTTATCAGTTATCTGGAACTGTTTGCCTTCATTTTGGTCCATCAGTCCTTTATCTAAGTCAAAAGAGTCGGACAGGGAGTGTGCTCTGTCGAGGGACATCACTATCGTTTTGTATCCCAATTGGGCTAACTTCATACCTGTCGCAGCAGCGATGCTGGTTTTCCCCACGCCACCCTTGCCCGTATATAAAATTACGCGCATTTGATTTCCTCCATTATGTGTCTGAGATTATAACAAAAAACAGTCAATTTGGCAAGGTAAAAAGTTGGAATTTAGAACTTCCTCGTAAACAGTATGCTAAACTCGCGGTGGGTGTTCACCCCAGGCAACCAGGTTTTGGAGTGCAACGTTGCCTAATGCAATGACTTAGTCATTGCACTCCAAAATGGAGATTCCAAGCAACTTGAGGGCATATAGGGCTTGAGCTTTGAGTAGAGTCAATTCCTCCCCCTCTTCGATGAGTTTGTCCATTTCCCCTTCCTCGGCAGGGGTAATAATTCCAGAGCGATTTTTTTCCAGTAGTTGACTCAGTCGCCTTTGCTTCTTTTTATCCAGCCGATATTCTGCGCCATGTCGGATGGCGAGTTCTTCTTGAGAAAGTACTGTCTTCAAGGTTTCAACGGGTGGGGATTCCCACAACGAAGGCACTATCGCGAATAGTTGGCGTTTCTCTTCAGCATTTAACTGTTGAAGTTTGCTGGCTACCTCCTGCACTTTGCCGGACGCTATCACGGTACATCACCTCCAGAAAACGCTTGGAAAAACAAAACTTTCACATTATACCATCTGTGGTAAACTTTTGTCAAGCGCGCTATTTTAAGCGCAGGAATTCTATTTTGTTTAATCAATTGCTTGATTTGAGTTGTCAAGTATGCTATAATATTTTCGGTCAAAAAAGTTTTTTTTTACCTTATTTTATGCAAAGCGCAAGGAGAACGCCAAATGAGCATTTTTAAAACGTTTTTGATAATTTGCATTATCGGGATACTTTTCGGACTTATCAGTTGCATCGAAATAAACGATGACGACTCACTCGAAAACTTTATCGGTTCGTACAACGTAGCAGGCACTGAGAGCGTGGAGGGCGATAGTTCTCCGATAACAGACACAGTGAAAATAAAAAATGGCATAACATCTGATTTGTCTATATCAACACAAAATTTCGGCACACTTAAAGCTACTGTTACCGGCGATGAATCCTTCGTCATTAACAAACAGGACACAACGGTCAAAATTGAGGGAGAATCGGTACAGATTACAATTCAAGGCAGTGGTACTGTGATTGGTGATGTCTTAACCTAAAATTTGTCCAAATACTCCTAATTTGATAAAAAATTTTCTCTTAGCTAACGGATTCTAGGCTAGCGGATAAAGAAAAAGAACAAAATCCGTTAGCCATAAATCCGTTAGCTCAAAATCTGGGTATGATATTTCGCTTATTTGGGCTAAATCTAGGTTAAAACTTTCAGGTTCCTATTCAGTTTCAGGTGAGACAGTAACCTTCCAGCTTTCTGGTTCTAAAGTGTAGACTCACTCTATCTTGGCCATCATGAAATACTGTCAACTTAGAAAGTTGGGCTACTGGTTCTAAGGTGTAGGGCGAGTTTCTAAATTCGACAGAACAATGTAGAGATTTGAAAAAAGGGTGTTGAATAATGAATCAATTAACCATTGAACTTCCTGAACACGCCTACAAACAATTGGTTGAACAAGCGGAACAACAACAAAAGCCGCCGGAACAACTTGCGGTGGAAAAACTGGTAGCAGAATTGGGCATACCGGTCAGTGGCAAAGCTCGGGCTAATCGAATTGCTAAGGATTTCCTTTCATCCTGCATTGGTGGTGCGCTTGTGCCTCAAACTCCTTTCTTTGACAAAAAACGCGCTGTTTGGCAGATGCCGATTGCTATTGAACTGATTGCGGAAGGCTGGACTGAGGTGGGCACATTGGAAATAGATGCTTCTACAGGATGTGTGCTTATTGAATCGCCTTCCTTTTCTTCCTTATTTCAACGGTTTCGAGAACTTTTGGGAATAGAGGACTTTCCAGCAGACAAACAAACCCGTTTGAGTGAACTACTGGACTTGGGCAATCGGGGTGAACTTACTGAATCTCTGCAAGCGGAGTTGGATGCTCTCTTTTTGGAAAGTGAAACCCAGCAAACTGCAAACCTACAACGCCTGGCACAGCGTCTACCTACTCGGAGGAGGAAATGACATCACGCACGGCACCATTCAGACAATCAGTAAACCAGAGAGCAGGACATCGGTGTGAATACTGCCATTATCCGGCGTCCGCTAGTAATGCGCCCCTTCCCATTGACCACATCTATCCACAAGCGGAAGGCGGTATAACTCACATCAATAATCAGGCGCTTGCCTGTTCGCGCTGCAATACTTACAAGCTGGCGAAAACTGGTGGCATTGACCTGATTACTGGCGAAAGAGCGCGATTATTCAATCCGCGTTTGGACAACTGGGATGTCCATTTCCATCTCAATGTTCGCACAGGGAAAATTGAGGGACGCACCCCTATCGGCAGAGTGACAGCGCAAGAGCTTTCCATGAATGAGACTTTGGCAGTAGCAAACCGACTGCTACTCATAGAAAAAGATTTGTTTCCCATCCATAATGAAAGTTGATTGTATTATCCTGGTTTGTACTATGTTTGGCAAACTTTTGTCAAGCACGCTATCTCGCTGTTTATCAATTGCTTGATTTGTGTTATCAGGTATGCTATTTTGATAGTCAATCTTCAATATTCATTCTTCATTCTTCAATCTATGAGGAGGTATAAATGAGTTTATTAGGCATAGATGTAGGAACTACCGGATGCAAAGCAATAGCTTTCAACGTAGATGGCAAAATAATCGCTCAGGCTTATGGAGAATATCCGCTGATTCATCAGCAGCCGGGTTGGTCAGAATTGGATTCAAAGCAGGTTTGGGACATCGTAGCTAACGCTATTAAAAAGGTAGTTGCACAAACCAAATTTGACCCGGTTGAAGCTTTCGCCGTCTCATCGCAAGGTGAAGCGGTTACGCCCGTATCAAAATCCGGCGAGATTTTGGACAACGCCATCACAACTTTCGACTATCGAACCGTCGGCATTGATGAAGAAATCGGCGAGAAGATGAGCAAACTTGACATCATGAAAATCACAGGCATGCCACTCAGTCCGGTTACGACAGCGGCCAAACTGATTTGGGTAAAACGTACCAAACCGGAAGTATACAAGAACACATGGAAATTTTTGGGATTTGAAGACTTTATCGTTTACAAGATGGGGTTGGCACCTATTGTTGACTACTCGTTAGCTTCTCGCACGATGTTGTTTGACATTATCAACAAAAATTGGTCGGAGAATATGTTCGATTTGACCGGGCTCGACGTAGGCATGTTTCCAGAGGCAAAACCATCTGGAAGGATTATTGGCGAAGTACCTGCATCCGTTGCGGAAGAATTGGGCTTGCCGAAAGGCGTAGTCGGCGTTACAGGGGGACACGACCAACCGTGTGGCGCACTGGGCGCAGGCATTATCCGTAGCGGTGAAGTCATGGACGCAACCGGCACAGTTGAATGTGTCGCGCCAGCCTTCAACGAACCCGTGATAAACGAGAATATGATAGATGGGAACTTCTGCTGTTATTGTCACGTCGTAGATGGTTTGTATGTAACTTTGGCATTTGTAGCCAGCGGCGGGGTGCTTTTGAGATGGTATCGGGATACTTTCGCACAGGCGGAAAAAGCCGAAGCTGAAGCAACGGGAAAAGATGTCTACGATATCATGATGGAACAAGTCACCGACGGCGTTTCCCCAGTGGTGTTACTCCCCCATTTCACAGGTTCAGGTACGCCTTATCTCGATTCCGGCTCCAAAGGCGCTATACTTGGGCTCTCCCTTGCGGCGACGAAAGGCGATATCATCAAAGCCATTTTAGAAGGCATCAGCTTTGAAATCAAGCTAAATCTGGAGATGCTATCAGACGCAGGCGTAACCATCAACGAAATCCGTGCAATCGGCGGAGGCGCAAAATCGGAAAAATGGCTGCAACTCAAAGCGGATATGTTTGGCAAAAATGTTGTAGCCCTCAACGTATCCGAAGGCGTTTGCCTTGGAGCTATAATCCTTGCTGGAACAGCTATCGGAAAATATCCTTCCGTCCAGGAAGCTGTCAAACAACTCGTCAAACCGAAAAAAACGTATCTCCCGCGTGAGGATGTTAAAAAGCAGTACGATGAAAGATTGAAATTGTATGCGGAAATTTATCCAGCCATTCAAAAAATCAGTCGCAAATTGTAAACAAGAGTTTATTCTGGCTTGCTGAAAAAATGGTTTGATGGGAGAGTAAATGGAATACGCAGTATCTTTGTTAGATTGCCTCTTCAGCGGGATAGCTGGAAAGTCAGGTAGGGGGCGTGAAAGTCCAGAACATAAAAGAAAAGTTCAAGAGGTTGTGTCAGATATCGAAAGACGCGGATTTATACCCAAAAAAGAATTCGCTATTGCTACGCCCTTCGGTAAAAAATCATACAGGCTTGCTGATGTTGTGGCGATTGATTCATTTACAGAGCGGGTTGTAGAAATCCACCAGATTGGAAAAACTACCAGCAAGGGATTGCCTGTTCCGAGGGAAGTCGAAGCCATACAAGATATCGAGATGGTGATGGGGCTAACAGTTATTTACCACCCTTATGATAGGTAGGTAGGTAGGAGTTGTTGAAAATGGGAAGACAAATAAATTTCTACATGCTTCCGGAAGATGAGGAAGAATTCGTAGATTACGTCTTAGGGCAAAAAAAGGATGTACTAATGGTAGCAGTGCCTTCTGAAACTGTGTCCCCTAAGATTATTGAAAACTTACCTGCGCCCTTCTCTGAAGTAACCTGGAACCCTATATACTTTTGGGCTAAAAACATAAACGGTAGGTTGAAAACAGAGTACATCGAAACACAAGGGTACTTTTTGGTTGATTCGTCAACGTCTCCCGTTATTGAATTTACCAGAAGTTTTGTTCAGGATAACTTACTCATTAGAGGGAGAATATGGGCAGAGATTAAGTATCTGGATGGAGATAAACTCGTCTACAAGGGGAAAGAATTTGAAAACTGGTTTAACGCTCTAACGAGGTGGATTCGGCGGCATTATCAGAAAATCTCGGATTGGGAATATGTCGGGTTATCCGCTGCTGAGTGGCATAGAAGAGGCGGTGTACTCAAGGATGCTTTGTATAAGGAAAGGATAGAGTGAGCAACCATATATGAGAGCATGTCCAATGGATATTTGTATCCCTTTCGAACATTGTCAAGTTAATCATTTCACAGCAATATGTCAAGACTGTATCTCACGGAGGAAGCAATGCCTGAAGAGATTCCAGATGACAAGTATGACAATGCAAAGCGAGCTATAACTGAGCGCACTTTGACACGCAATCAAGAGGCTTTCGATAAAGTCGTGTCGGACTTACGGGCAAGCTTGGATAGTGCAGCTCTGCCGTATTTTTTGGTTGGCATGCTATCGTTCTGCGAAAATCTGCGATTTCAGGGTGATAAAGAGTTGTTTGATAAGGCGCAACCGATTAGCGATTTTTGGAAAAATGGGCCAATTTGGCTAAGTGTCATTACCCAAGAAGTGCTCCCCACAGAAAACAGCTATCTCGCAGAGCTAATGAAATACTGTGAAGAGAACAATCGCCCAGCGCGCGAGGTTGTGAATTCTCCCGAACACGATGTTATCGTAATTGAGGCGGCGTGGGGTTCTCTGGAGGAATACCAGAAGCAGGAATTGGATTTGATTGAAACTGCTAAAAAATACCTCAATAAGCTAAAGGCGATGGACATGCCGCTTAGTACTGTTATTCAACTTTTAATTAAGGCAAAGTTGAAGAAAACGCCAGATGAACTTGGAATTACGGGAGATACTATCAGTAAACTTCAAGGCAAATTCAAGGAGTTGACTTCGGAGATTGTGAAATTTGGGATGGCATACCTTGAGGAGAAAACCAGACGGCTTGAAGAACGGGTAATAATCTATGAAGCATACAAATACTAAATATATAATCGGCATGGATGTCGGCGGGACGAAATTGGCGACGGTGGTTGCCGACGCTGAAGGGCAAATTCTACAAAAAGTCAAGCAACCTACCGAGGCTGAAAAAGGTGCGGAACACGTCATATCGACGTTATTTTCGATGGTTTACGCAACTCTGGATTTGGCGAACTTGAAGCTCAACGACATTCTCGGCATAGGCGTGAGCTTCGGCGGCGAAACCGATACTAAGACAGGGCTTGTATATCCTCACTTGCCAGGCTGGGACGATGTCCCCCTCAAGGATAAAATTGAGGCTGAATTCAACTTGCCGACTATCATCGAAAACGACGCGAACGCCGGCGCGCTTGCCGAGTGGATGTTTGGGGCTGGACGCGGCTATGACTACGTTGTATATATGACGATGGGGACAGGCATCGGAGGGGGGATTATCGCCAACGGGGAGATATTTCACGGCGCAAGCGATACAGCGGGAGAAGTAGGACACCAGATGTTGCTACCCGATGGCCCGCTTTGCAGGTGCGGACGACATGGTTGTTTGGAAGCCCTGTGCGCGGGACCGGGAATCGCACGTCGAGCCAAAGAAGCCATCCAAAAAGAGAAAGATACGCTGATTCTCGAACTCGCCAACGGTGATATTGACGCGGTCAAAAGTGAATTTGTCGTCGAAGCGGCGAAAAAAGGCGACGCACTCGCAAACAAATTAATTCAGGAAACAGGGTTTTACATGGGTTGGGGGATTGCCAACATCGTGAATATTGTGAACCCCGACGTGGTGATAATCGGTACGATAGCAGTCGCGGCAGGCGATTTGCTTTTAAACCCAATTCGGGAAAATGTAGTCAAATATGCCATGAATCGCTCTGCCGAAGTTGTGAAAATCCTTCCCGCGCAGTTGGGAGAGATTGTAGGGGATTTGGCGGCGGTTGCTTTGGTTATTCGCTGTCAACGGATTTCTTAAGAAGTCTGGCGACTTCGGCTACATCCGTTGACAGCGGTTTCCCCAAAAATAAAGGAGGCAAACAAAAATGAAATGGGTCGAGCGTGTTGTAGTAGATGAAATCATTGGCGATGACGTCAGAGTGGCAATTGGCAAGGGAGAAGAGGGAAAAGGTGAAAGGGAGGAATACCTTTCAGTGTCGGAATACAGGAATTTGGTGGATTTAGCTACCCACGAAAGGCTCATAGAAGGTGATGTACACGTTATTGAGTATGAGATAGATGCTATCGGGCAAGTGGATTCGGCTCTTAAAAATGACCTGCTGACCGACGGTAAATTTGCCAATCCCTGCGCCTTGGTCAAAAAGAGAGTGCGACGGGATACAGAGAATGCGCGGCGTCGAATCATTGAGCTTCACAAGCGGGTGTTTGGAGGATGGGAGAAGAAACCGAGTTTTTGCCAAAAACTCGGTTTCTAGTAAGCAAAAGTCTCGTTGTAATAGGTTTATCTGAAGATAGAGGAGGTTTTCCATGGAACGAATCAAAAGGTACATCGCAAACTTACAGGCAGCCATCAACGCTTTGTCGATTGACAAAATCAGGAGCGTAATTGAATTAATCATGCAAACTTACAGAGCCGACAAGCAGATTTTCGTAATCGGCAACGGCGGAAGCGCGTCCACAGCGTCGCATTTTGCGTGCGATTTGGGGAAAGGAACAATTGTAGAAGGCAAACCGCGTTTGCGGGTGATAAGCCTTACGGATAACGTAGCGTTGATGAGCGCGTGGGCAAACGATTTAAGCTATGAGGACATCTTCGTCGAGCAACTCAAGAATCTGCTGAATCCGGGTGATTTGGTAATCGGCATCAGCGCCAGCGGCAATTCTGTGAACGTCACAAAAGCGATTGAATACGCCAACTTGATGGGATGTCCCACCGTCGGGCTTACGGGATTCGGCGGCGGCAAACTTGCCAAAATAGCGGACGAGAGCATCATCGTAGATAGCCACGATTACGGCCCGGTCGAGGATATTCATCTGATTATTGACCACATCATTGGGGTTTGGATTCACGAAGAATTGCAGACATAGAAACCAGGCTTTTTGGAAAACTGTCAGAAACCGAGTTTTTCCAAAAAAAACTCGGTTTCTTTGTAACTAAAAACTTGACAGAAATCTTTGCAAGGGGTATAATAAATCTAACTTAGGTGGTGGTAAAAAATGAAGGGCAACAAAATCTTTATTATAGCCATTTTATTTCTCACATGTTATTTCGCACACCAGGCGTCTGCGGATGTATATGTGGTGAGCATTGACAAAGACATCGGCAAGGGGCTGAGAGAATACATCAAACGTGCTATCCGGTATGCGGAGAAGAAAGATGCCGACGCAATTATTTTTGACATCAAAACCTACGGCGGGGCGGTTGATGCAGCAGAGGACATCGTGGATAGCGTCTCCCAAACAGACATCCCTACGATAGCGTATGTCAACCCCAAAGCTATTTCCGCAGGGGCGATGATTTCAATAGCTTGCGACCAAATTGTGATGAGGCCAGATGGCAGGATTGGCGCTGCTGCGCCTGTAATCGGAATAACTGGACAGGAAGCGCCGCCCAAAATGGTTTCCGTAATCAGGGCGACTCTCAAGTCAATAGCAATAAGCAAAGGCAGAAACCCGCATATAGCGGAAGCGATGGTAGATAAGAAGCGCATCCTTGTTGAGTTAAATGGCGAAATTATTTCGCTGAATTCTGAAGAATATGATAAAAAGCTGATAGATGACGAAGATATGGAAGTTTTAGTGCCAGAGGATGACTTGCTAACTCTAACAGCGGAAGAGGCTATGGAATATAACTTCGCAGACATGATAGCTAAGTCCAGAGGTGAAATACTCGAAAAGTATGCGATTGTCAGTGTCAGGGGAGAATCGATGGCTTTGACTGATGAGCAAATAAAAGAGAAACGCGCAGGTGGGGAAGAGGTCAAAAAAATCAAGGACTTAAAAGGCACGCGTCTGCGGATTATTCCGATGACGGTGGCAGAACAACTTGCCAGTTGGATAACCAGCGCGATAATTAGTTCTTTATTGTTGATGTTCGGAACGTTGGGTGTTGTCATGGAACTGCGAACGCCCGGATTTGGTGTTCCAGGCATCATCGGCGTCATCTGTTTAGCTATATTCTTCGGCGGGCACATGGTAGCAAACCCGAACATAAATGCTACCTACGCAGCTTTGGCATTTTTCGTAGGGTGTGGTTTGTTGATGGTGGAAATCCTGGTAATACCTGGCTTTGGTTTTGCCGGCATCAGCGGAATCATACTGATGATAGGCGGTATTCTTTTCATTTTTGGCCGGTCTTACGAACCGGGAACATCGGTTCTCTGGCTATCAAGTTCGTTTATTTTGACGTTTGCCCTGGGGATTGTCCTCTTTTACACATTGCCGAAAACAAGCGCATGGCAAAAGTTCGTATTGACTGCGGAGGAAAAATCCGAGCTTGGCTATCAAGCGCCACCAGCAGAGTGGAACGACTACATGGGACAGGCAGGAAGAGCTATAACCGCTCTTCGACCGGCAGGAACGGCGATGATAGGCAACTCAAGGGTAGACGTTGTAACAGAGGGCGATTTCATAGACAAAGATACACCCATAAAAGTAGTCGAGGTGGAAGGGATGCGAGTAGTGGTTCGGAGAGCAGAGGAAGGGTGAAGGGAAGGTTCCCAATTGAAGATTGTCGATTGAAGATTGAAGATTGTAGAAGGACACAATAGTCAATCCTCAATAGTCAGTAGTCAATCCTAAGGCTTCCCACCTGTTTTAAGGGGAGGTGAATCCGTGTATATACTTGCAATCTTGCTAATTGCATTGGGATTAGTTTTGTTGCTTATCGAAATATTTCTTCTGCCCGGATTTGGCGCAGCCGGCGTTCCCGGCATAATATTCATGGCAGCGGGGGTGATATGGGTAATGACTAAAGATTGGAACCTTGGACTCATTTACGCCGGTGTTACAATTGGCGTCACCATCCCGCTGTCGATTATAGCGCTCTGGCTGGTTCCCAGAACAACAGTCGGGAAAAAGATGATATTGGAAAGCAACGAAGCGGGCTTCAGCGCGCCATCGGAAGAACTACAAGATTTGGCAGGTAAATCCGGGAAAGCTGTGACACCCTTGCGTCCTTCAGGCACAGCGATAATTGAAGGAAAGCGAGTGGATGTAGTCAGCTTGGGCGAATTTATTGACAAGGGTTCTGAGATTGAGGTAATTGAGGTAGAAGGATACAGAGTTGTCGTACAAAGTGTTCATCCTGAAAATGGGTAGCCTTTTGCTACCCCAGGTACTTTTAGGACGGGAAGGAGTGCGACAATTTATTTTTGCAGTCCAAAGTAATGCGAAATTTCAATTTTCGCACTCCAAAGTTTCAATATGAAAGTAGGTCAAGTTTCGGGTGACCACATCGGGTAGCCCCTACAACACATTAGTCGAGATGTGAATCTTGACCTACATATTATCAAGGAGGTAGAAGATGGGTAATCCAACAGCAATAGTAGGTATATTAGCGGTATTAGGGTTCTTTTTTCTGCTTATGTTATTTTGGCTGGTGCCTGTTGGGCTTTGGATAGCCGCCCGCGCCGCTGGCGTAAAGGTCAGAATATTCGGAGACTTAGTAGGCATGCGGCTCAGGCGAGTCGTCCCGCAAAGAGTTGTCAATCCGATTATCAACGCTACTAAGGCGGGATTAGACTTAAATCTGGGCAGGCTTGAAGGGCACTATTTAGCCAACGGTAATGTAGATGATGTAGTAAAAGCTCTGATTGCTGCTGACAAGGCCGGCATCGAATTAGATTTTGAAAGAGCAGCGGCGATTGACCTGGCAGGCAGAGCCGTATTTGACGCGGTACAGCTTTCAGTCCGACCGCGTGTTATTGAAACGCCACTGATAAAGGCTATGGCTCTTGATGGGATTGAACTGATAGCAACTGCTCGCGTTACCGTTAGGACAAACATCGATAGATTAGTAGGTGGAGCAGGAGACGAAACAATCCTCGCTCGCGTAGGGCAGGGAATCGTCAGTGGAATCGGTTCTTCCGAAACCTACGAAGATGTTTTGGAAAATCCCGATGTTATTTCCAAAAAGGTTTTGTCAGCCGGGCTTGATTCGGGGACAGCTTTCGAGATTTTATCCGTTGACATCGCCGATATAAGTGTCGGTGAAAACATCGGCGCGCGTCTCAGAACTGAACAAGCAGACGCCGATCTGGTGGTAGCGCAAGCAAGAGCAGAAGAACGGCGCGCCATGGCTGAAGCGCGAGAGCAAAAAATGAAAGCTCAGGTTCAAGCAATGCGAGCGCAGGTAGTAGAGGCTGAAGCACAGGTGCCAAGGGCACTCGCGGCAGCCTTCCGTACAGGTAATTTACAAGCGCCATAGGTAATCCAATGTAGCCTAAGATTCTATCTTGGCATTCCCCAGCGAGATATGGTAGGTATGCAAAACGGCCAAATTAGAAATTTGGGCTACAAACTAAACATTTTAAAACAGAAAGGAGTAAACAAATGGTCGGTCCAATTATAGGAATTCTCGCTGTGCTACTATTTTTTCTCATAATCTTCATTATCTGGTTAGTTCCCATTGGGCTTTGGATTTCAGCCCGCGCAGCCGGTGTCAAGGTGAGAATTTTTGGAGATTTAGTGGGGATGCGTTTGAGAAGAGTTCCGCCAGCTACCATTGTCCGCCCACAGATTGCGGCTACAAAGGCTGGGCTCAATTTGAAGGTTGACGAACTTGAGGGACATTACCTCGCTGGAGGACATGTTGTAACTGTTGTCAATGCTATGATAGCCGCTGATAAGGCGAGAATTGACCTGACTTTTGAGAGGGCTGCGGCAATTGACTTAGCTGGACGAGATGTTTTGGAGGCTGTGCAGATGAGCGTTGAGCCAAAGATTATCAACGTCCCGGACCAACAGGTCAATCCGAGGGGCATTACCGCCGTCGCCAGGGATGGAATTCAACTCATAACTAAAGCGCGCGTCACTGTTAGAGCAAACATTGAAAAATTGGTCGGCGGCGCTGGAGAGGAAACCATTGTAGCACGCGTGGGCGAAGGCATCATTACCACCATTGGCTCTACCGCTACCCATAAGCAGGTGCTGGAAAATCCGGACAAAATCTCGGAAACAGTGCTTGAGAAAGGTTTAGCGGCTGAAACCGCTTTCGAGATTTTGTCCATAGACATCGCCGATGTTGACATTGGCGAAAACGTCGGCGCAAAACTCCAACAGGCTGAAGCGGAAGCGGAACTGAAAATAGCGCGCGCGAAAGCCGAAGAGGAACGCGCTATGGCTGCCGCTGAAGAGGCTGAAAATATAGCACTCGTCCAGGAAAAGCAAGCCGAATTGGTCAAAGCGGAGGCTGAAGTTCCCTTGGCGATGGCTGAAGCATTTAACACAGGTAAACTCGGTGTCATAGATTATTACAACCTGAAAAATATCATCGCAGATACCGAGATGCGTCAGTCTATCGCCGGCCCAGATATTGATAGACCAACTTCAGCCTACGGAACTGCATTGACGTGATAATTCGTGTTTCGTTAGTTTTCGCAGACGGAGTAGCAGACTTGCAGCCTGCATTGGTTCAGCACGCAGGCTATAAGCCGTGCTACTCCAAAAGTTCAAAATATTATCTGAAACTTACTACGGAGTAGCAGACTTGCAGTCTGCGTTGGTTCAGCACGCAGGCTATAAGCCGTGCTACTCCAAAAGTTCAAAGTATTATCTGAAACTTACTTAAGAACTTCTGATAAGGAGTCGATGAAAATGGACAACTGGGGCAATCTTATAGGTATTATCATAATGGGTGTTATCGCGCTTATAAGCTGGGCTCTCAAAGCGGCTAAGAAGGCACAACAACAGCAAGGACAGCAGCGCGTGCCCATTCTCAAAGAGTCTGCGACCGAAACTCCATCCACTGAGCAGAAGCCGACGGGAATTCAAATAGCAATGCAGAAGCTCTTTGGTATGGAAGAAGATGAAGAATACGAAGAAGTAGTTGAAACACCTGAACCCGAACCTGAACCAGCACCAGCAGAAGCACCGGAAGAAAAACCCGTTCCGTCTGTTGAACAAGTAACTGCCGAAGTAAAATCACCGGAAGAGATGCGTAAAAAACTTGTAGAGATAGTGGGAATGCCCTTGAACCCTCAGAATATCCGATATGGGGTTATCTTCTCGGAAATCTTAAAACGACCAACGCCGAGAATATTGAGAAAATAGTAATACTAGAAACCGAGTTTTTGGCAAAAACTCGGTTTCTAACACAACTATGCGACTTTTGATATTTCTAATACTATTATCCTCTTTCTACTCGTCCCAAGCGTCCGCTGGCATTGTCATCAATGAAGTGATGGCTAATGCCATTGACGAGGACACAGGTGAATTTATCGAATTGTATAACACTGGTGACGAGCCTGTTGATGTCGAGGATTGGAAGTTCACAGATGGCGACGCTACGGACATTATCAAACCTTTCAAAAAAGGTGGTAAAGCCATCATCCCGCCCAAAGGCTACGGCGTCATTTTGGATTCGGAATACGCTGGAGAATATGACAGCCCCCCTACAGCCATTTTGCTCACCACAAAAAACACCACCCTTGGAGACGGATTTACCACAAATGACCAGATTACACTCTTTGATAAAAACCATAAAAGGGTTGATACCTATTCTCATCCTTTCAATCCGGGCAACGGCATCTCCGTAGAGAAAATTGACCCACTCAAAGGCGATGCCGCCGATAATTGGAAAGCCAGCAACGACAAATCCAATTCAACACCAGGCAGGAAAAACAGCCCAATTGTTCCCGAACCCACCAGGGAGCTTGTCATTACCGGCCCCGATAGTATCGAAATTGACAGCGCAGAAATTTTTCTTGTCGAGATGCGCATAAACGGCACTAAAGATGTCAATTGGAAGGGACAGGTGAAAATCGAAACCGATGTGCTTTCCGTTCGACTGTTTGTAAAAACGGAAGAATCAAAAAGCAGTTCGCTGACGCTGACACTCAAAGACGGAACCGCTGAATTCCAACTGCTCGCAACAGAAGAGAAGACTATCCGACTTACGGCAAAATCGCTATCCACACCAGAGGTTTCTGCGGAAAAAATCGTAAGTGTTCGCACAATACCCTCTTCCAGCGCTCGCGTAATCATCAATGAAATCATGTACGCGCCCGACACCAAAGCAGGATATGTGGAATGGGTTGAGCTTTATAACCCCAACAGTGAAAAAATTGACCTGTCTGGTTGGCAAATTGCCGACGCAAGAAACAAGCCGGTCGCTATTCCAAAGAATACTATCGTTGCGCCAAAGGGGTTTGTGATTTTAACGAAAAATAGTTCAGCTTTCTTAGCGCAATTTCCGAAAGTAAAAACTGTCGCTGAAATGAAACTGCCGGCTTTGAACAATACGGGGGATACGGTTATTTTGATGAACAGAGCAAATAAAACTGTGGACGCTGTTAAATACAAAAGCAAAGGCTCGGTTAAAGGGCGTTCACTGGAACGACTATCGCCGGAAAACCCCTCCGCTTCACCAGCCAACTGGAGGCTTTCCATAGATGTATCAGGAGCGACACCCGGACGGATAAACAGCCGGAGCATTTTAATTCCCTACGGCAAACCAGGTTTGAAAATCACGCCAAACACATTCAACCCAAAAGTCTCTTCCACCAAAATTGAATACCGCACTCCAACAGATTCTATCGTCACAATAAAAATTTTCGACTCCGCCGGCAAACTCACTAAGACACTACTGGAAAAACGGGAAGCAGGCGGCAAACAAACTATCCAGTGGGACGGTACGGATGAAAAAGGCAATCAAGTGCCAGTCGGCGTATACATCTGTCAGATAATCGCTGCCGTGGGAGGGGGCAAAAAAGCAACAACTGCAAAGGCTACCATTGTTGTAGCGGAAAAGCTGTGAGACAGATGAGGGACCAAAAAGTGAGTAATGTCTTTGTCAGGTTACGCACCACTCAGGCAAAGCCTACACTTTTTTCCTCCCCTTAGTATTCTCCTTAAAGAAGGGGGTAAGTGGGTATCTTTTTGTCCTAAATAAGAAAGAGGGGGTTTTGGGGTGGCAATTGACGATTAACTATTGTTTAGCCTTACAATATTCAATTTCTTTGGCTTGCCTCCCCCAAAATAGAGATGAAGAATAAGATGGAAAATAATAACGAAGCAGTATATTTCAATCGGTACGTTGCGCTACTGTCGATGGCCGGTCAGCCGGAGTTCATTGACTTTCTTGCTGAAATTCGGCCGCAAGTAGTGCAGATGGGATTCTATGGGCCGCAACTTTATGCGCTTGCTGAAACGGATAAAGGAGGCGGTTATCCGATGAGTTTGCCTGTACGCGGGATTCGGGAGGCGTTGGACTGGCAGAAGGAGTTCAATCGGAAGGTTCATGACATGGGTGGCAAAGTCCTTGGGCATTTTTCGATGACGGTGGCGTGGGGCGAACCTACCACCAAGGAAGGTTTCTTTCAATTCTACGATGAACTTTGGCCGCAGGATATTCTCGGTGAAAAGCCCGTTGAGGATGTCAAAGAACTTCTGATGCGATTGCCAGACGGAGAAATTCATGTAGGTGACCGGTACGGGTTTCCGCGCACGGCGGGGTGCAACAACAGCCCCTACTGGCGGGAATTTCAGAAGCGGATGGTACAGGTGGCAATCGAGGAATGCAATGTGGACGGTTTTGTTACGTTGTACAACTACGACTACGGTTGCGCCTGCGAATACTGCAACGGGGCGTTTCGGCAATATCTTTTGGAAAGGTATTCGCCTGAAGAGATGTCTGAGCGGTTCGGAATAGAGGATTTGGATAATTTCAGGCTGGATGGAACTTTAGCGCGTGTGACGGGCTGGATAGACGAGAGCAGTCCGCATCCTGTGCCATTGCAAATAGAATCTATGCGGTTTGCGCAGCTTTCGTGGAAGCAGGCTTTCGACGAGGCTTTTATCGAATACGGCAGGCGTTTGAAGCCCAACTTAATTTTGGGGACGTGGAACCATTTAGGGTTTCTGTCGGTGGGTTCGGATGAGCGAAACGTAACTGAAAAAGAACTTTGGGGACGCGACGAACATCTCTTCTGGTATAGTACCGGCGGGCAGGCAGGCACAGTCGCTGATGGCGACGCGGGGGTACGCATGTTGAACCTCAAGTGGATATGGGAACTATCGGGACACAAATTGCCTGTGTTGGGTAGGTATGAGGGGACGCGCACTCAGGTGAGCATCGCTGAATCGCTGGCAAACCAGGGACCGGGAATGGGGTTATACTGCTCATGGAATAACCCGGTCGGCAGGCAGGCTTTCGTTGACTATTTTAACTTTGCTCGGAAATACGATGATTACTATCACCCCGTTGCGAGTTTTTCGGAAGTTGCGCTTGTCTTTCCCCGGCAGTCAATACAGGTAGGCGACGATGAACCGGTCGAGGATTTTCGCAAAGTCGGGCAGGGCTTGCTGGACGAACACGTTCTGTTTGATGTGTTGTCTGATGAGAATATTTCAGAGGAAAGATTGAGCCAATATTCAGCCGTCATCCTCCCTAACGCCAAGTCGTTAAGCTCAGAACAGTGTGAGTTGTTAGCTGAATATACAGAACGAGGTGGAGTGTTGATAACCGACGAGGTTGACCGGGAGTCCATTTTAAATTCCCTGCGAGACGATGTTCCGGGGGGTATCTCGGAGTTCAACGCTCCCTGGATGGTACGGGTTACCGCTTTCTCCCAACCAGAAAGGATTGTGTTACATCTGGTCAACTACAACCGCGATGAAACTGGCGGAAGCGGGCCGGACAATGAAAAGCCGATTGCGGTTCCGGACATTGACGTAAACTTGAAACTCCCCGCGGGAGCCGATGTCAAGAAAGTGACGTTGATGTCGCCGGATAACCCACAAAGCTGTTCGCTTGATTGGCAACAAACGGAAGACCGGGTTACTTTCCGTGTGCCATCGGTGTTGGTTTATGGCGTGGTTGTTGTGGATATGCGACAATAGTAATTTATAGATGACTTGTTGGAAACCACTGTTGCAGAGTCGTTTTCAATCGAATGAAGCCCTCATCCGTGCAGCGTTTTAAGCTTACTTTGCTTGCCAATTCAGCGTAGAGTGAAGCGGAATGCGGTATATGAGATTGCCGTAATGCCTCTTCCATCGCCTCTTTTGGTCGAACCGGTTTGGGATAGCCTGGGCGTGAGTAATTTTCTAAGAGTTCAGACAATGCGTCTCCTTTTAACCCCAAGATTTTAGCAACATGGGAAGAATCACTCCATACCCAGGCTTCCAGTTCCGGTTCAAGTACGACAACCAACGAGCGTCCTTGCCAACCCACCCTATCCAGCTTGCCCTGTACTTCCATCTGCAATGCTTCAGCAGTTGCTTCCCGCCCACAGCCTTCCCGGTCAAACATTACCATAGCGAAACTGTATTGGACTGTAAAAGGACGCAAAAACTCATGCGCTTTGTTCAAGACACCCGGGTCGCGTTCAGTATGGACAAAAATATCGTGTTTAACCGGTCGAATTTTCAGCGCCTTGTCACGTTTAAGGATACCTCCAACGCCAGCCTCCATGCTGATGTCTGGAACAAGTACAACCAAATCCTTCATCCCAACACCCCCGAAGCATACAAAACGCTAAGATTTACCTCGCCCTTCCAGTTTCTCAGAGCGGGATGTTCTATCCCACTAACAATGTCTGTCGCGCCGCTGTCAGTTTTCCCAAAACACAGAATTTGCTCGGGCTTTGCCAAACTCAGCAGCACAGGCGAATGAGTAGCAACAAGAATCTGCGCGTCGTAAGTCGAAGAAAAAGACCGAAAAGCGGCTTCGACGGTTTTGGGATGAAGTCCATTCTCCGGCTCTTCGATTAGATAAATGGCACTTTCGCTGGGAATATACGCTAAGAGCGTTAATGCCAGCAACCTCAATGTGCCATCCGAGATAAGCCACGACGGTACTTTCAAGTCTGTATCATAAGTTATGGAAATATACAAATTTCTATCTTCCGGGCGTTCGATAATCTCTATCTCTTGCACATCTGTCAACACAGTCTGAATATGGCGAAGCCATAATTTAAACCGCTCTTGGTGTTTTTGCTTGAGTTCTCGGATGACGATTGGCAAGTTTGAGCCATCCGGTTCATATAACCGAGACGAAGAAGGCACGCAAGGATGTCTCATTTCGTCACTGTCAAGCGCAAGTTCCTGAACGCCTTCCATGAGCAAACGCTTTGCCCAGATTGCAACGGGAAACTTTTCCTCATCTTCCGGAAGATTTCCCAGAGCAGCCCTGCGCGGTCCGAGGCGAAACCTATTGTTCCAATCTCCAACTTCGGTTCGAAACCAGTCATTACCGGATTCACTTATTTTGGTGACCACTTTCCTCCAGCCCCTCGGAGCCCTTCTGCGCCGAGGTACCAAGATAGTTTTGGGCACGTCCGGTTCGGCAGGAAAAAGTTCACGTTGCAATGGTATTTCACGCAACTTTGCTTCTTCCTTCAACCAAAACGTCTCGTTCAGGATGCTCACTTCGCCATTTTCATCTTGCCCTATGCCAATTTCGTACCGACAATGGGTATAAGCCACCTTTTGCCTGGTATTGCGAAGTCTTTCGGGGATGCTGAATTCGACTGCCAGTTCAAAACAGTGCCCGGTGTGATTCCAAACTAATTCCTCAATAGTATTGGCGCGCTCTTCCATAGCGCCTTCCGGGCCCTCATACAGCAAATCTCCCAGAAAATCAACTACATCCAGAAACGTACTCTTGCCACTGGCGTTGGGTCCGATAAGAATGTGAAATGGCTCCAGATTTTGCTTTACGAAGCGTAAGCACTGATAATTCAAAACCTCAATACGTGTTATCATGATTAAACTCTACCACCTTCACTACCTCATTTCCTTGATGGGACATTACTTTTACGGCAGCGCACTGGATAATTTTTAAACTCTTCTTCGTCTTCTTCGATATGGTCGAACGGGTTCGGCGGAGATTTTACTCAAGCTGTTAATCGACGATGTCACCTCTTTGTCATAAGTCTTAAATGGGTCAATTATATTAAGGGGGGTGCCTTGGATATGATGTACTGCATCCCAGTCTATGATGCAAGGTATTTTGTATTCATGCAGCTTTCGCATAAGGCGTGCCCTGGCTTTAGCGCGGGTGTTTTGCGGGGGGGCAAAAATAGCGTTTTTTATCCGCTTATCGTTGACTATTCGCTGCATCATCCCCTTTTGCTCCAATTCATAGTATAACCCTTTTTCTTTGTCAACATTGTGGTATTCCAAATCAAGACTTTCAAGCCACCGGTCATCCCAGGTGAGTTTTTCAGCATCCATAAAAGTTTCCAGCAACCATTTTTTAGCAACCCAGTCAATCCTATCTTTTAAAATCATCGGGTCGCGTTCCAAAGCGTCAAGCACAGATTCCCATTCAGTCAGTACCCAATTCGATTCCTTATCTTTACCCTTCAAATATCTTTGTGCGCGAGCAAGATATTCCCTTTGCAAGTCAATCGCAGAAATCGTTCTATGCGATGCCCGTCTTACCACCCACTTAAAAGTTTGGTCGCGGGAAATCCGTTTAACAGCCGAAACTGGGTCAAATAAGCGCAGATGAGCGGGGTGATGGCCCGTTTCAATCAAATCCAAAACTAAATTTGTAGTCCCTACTTTCAGTGCGGCGGCATACTCGGACATGTTGGAGTCGCCTATGAGCAAATGCAAACGCCTATATTTAGAATAGTCTGCCAACGGTTCATCGCGGCTATTGATGATGGCTCGGCTGAATTGAATCCATTCGTAGGTTTCCGTGATAATGTGGTCAGCGCGCTGAGAGATTTGGTAACCCACAAAGGAAGGCTCTTCATGTTCGTCATCGTCGAAGTCAAAAAGTAACTCGTCGTATCCCCCCACACGCCCGGCTCCAGCAAAAATCTGGCGGGTTACAAGAAACGGCAGTAACTCAGGTACCAGGGTTTCGTAGAATGGGATGCGCCTTTTTACCAGATAGTTTTCGTGACAGCCAAACGTAGCGTCTGTAGAGTGGTCAATATTGTTTTTTATGAATGAAACCTGTTCCCTGATGCCCTCTTCTACTAAGGACTTTTGTAGTACCCATTCTATCGCCTTATCATGGGCTATCAGGTCAAACAGCCCGCGGCATTCCGGGGTGGCGTACTCCAAATGCCCCATGTCGATATATAATCTCCCGCCGTTGAATAGAAATCCGCCATTGCCCGGTGGCTCTCCCCAATCCCGATGGTGCATGTCGAGTAGGCCCAAACGCTGCTTTTGAAAAATATTATCTTTTATCCTGTGAGCGACAGATTCAGGAGAGCCAATCAGGTGATTCGATGGCGTCAGGCAGCCAAATTCAGTTTCTATTCCGAAAATTCTTCCGCGCATAAAATTCACTCCACCTTTGCAAAAATACACACAAAGATTTTTGCACTCCTCAATTTACGCATCGACATTCAATTCCTTGATGAGCCGCGATAGGTAGGTACGTTGAATTTGGAGTTTTTTAGCCGCTTTTGAGCGGTTACCATTTGTCTGCTGTAACACTCTTGTTATGTACTTCTTCTTAAATTCTCTCTGGGCGGACTCCAAAGTACCGTCGTGTTCTATAGCTCCCTCGTCCTTTATATGAACGTTGAGCGGTAGGTCAGAAGGTTTAATGAGTTCGTCGTCGCACAAGACTACGGCGTGTTCTACTGCGTTTTCCAGTTCTCGGATATTCCCGGGCCAATTATAATCCATAAATATTTTCATAGCACCCTTTGTGAATCCTTTTATCCGGCGATTTGTTTCTATATTATACTTTCTCAGAAAATACTCTGCTAATAGTGGAATATCCTCCTTTCTATCTCGCAGATGGGGGAGATAGATTGCAATCACGTTCAATCGGTAATATAAATCTTCACGAAATTTCTCTTCTTTTATGTTCTGCTCTAAGTTTTGATTTGTAGCCGCAATCACCCTGACGTCCGAGGCAATAGTTTTGGTGCCGCCAACCCGATCAAATTTTTTTGTTTCAAGTACGCGCAACAATTTTATCTGCAATGATAACGGGGTATCACCCACTTCATCAAGAAATATCGTCCCACCATTGGCTAATTCAAATCGCCCTTCCCTCTTTGTGATTGCATTCGTAAACGCGCCCTTTTCATGTCCAAAAAGCTCACTCTCTAAAAGATTTTCTGGAAGTGCGCCGCAATTTACAGCAATGAAAGGCCCATTTGCACGCTGGCTGGTGCGGTGAATGGCTTGCGCTATTAGTTCTTTGCCTGTGCCGCTCTCTCCGCGAAGCAGGATAGTAGAATTTGTCTGTGCCACTCTCCTTGATATTTCTTTCACTTCTTCTAACTTTTGGCTTTTACCGATAATATCGTCAAACTCAAACGTTTTTTTACCTCCTAATTCCCTTCGTAAATCTATGTTCTCTTGATGAAGCAGACGATAAAGCCTGGCATTATCAATGGCTATCCCTGTCAAATTAGCGAACAATTCAAGGTGATGCATATCCTTCAAGTCAAAATCGCTCCCGCCGAATTTGTTTAACACCTGAATAGCACCGATGATGTTTTCCCTTGAGCGCATCGGCACACATAACACTGATTTCGCTTCAAAACCGACTCTTTTTGCGACATCACGCGCATGTTCAGGGACAATCCGCGCGTCGGAAACCAGGATGGGTTCGCCTGTTGTGACTGCCGTCCCAACGATACCTTTTCCCATTTCCATGCGGACTTCCTTTATCTCTTCGCTCTTTTCACCCGTAGCGCTGGCGACATACAACTGATTCGCAGATTCATCTATTAACCAGATTGAACTTGCTTTAGCGCTGACTATTCTCACAAGTTGTTTCAGCGTATAGTCCAAAATCTTATCTAAATCAAGAGATGAGTTAATCTTTAAACTGATTTCCAACAATGCTGAAATTTCTGCCGTGGATAAGTAATCTCCGATAGGTTTCTCTGCGATGTCCATCAACATTCTCTCCTTTCGAAAGTTGTGTCTAAGAAACCGAGTTTTTCCAAAAAACTCGGTTTCTAAGTAGTTTTCAAAAATAATTGATAGAACGCGGATAACGCTGATTTGGCAGATTCTCGCGGATAAAGACACCAAATCCGCGCTAATCAGCGTCATCAGCGTCATCAGCGTTCTATTAAAAAGTACAAGAAATTTACTGATAATTACTTATGTAGTTTTT
Organism: uncultured bacterium; assembly: GCA_964601015.1. GTDB lineage: Bacteria > Poribacteria > WGA-4E > DTYX01 > CAZRLY01 > CAZRLY01. The sequence goes on along the minus strand of CAZRLY010000003.1, from coordinate 16,777 downwards.
TCAATATTGCAAATGTATATTTTTTCACATTTTACCTTAAAATAATCTTCACTCCCTGACCGGGCTATAATGCAAATTTGTATAATTTATTCTAACAAAAGGGATAGATAAAAACAAGGCAAAAATAACATTAAAAAAGATTGAAAACGGGAAAACGAGATAGCCACTTCCTCCCCTTTGGGTGAAGCGTAATTAAATCTTTGATTTAACAAGCGAACCCCCTGATTCTCCGAATACTTTGGGGTATCCGTGGCTAGGGTTCAGGCCCAAAATAGGAAAGAGGGGGAGATGCCGAGAGGCTCTTCCCTATGCTCATGGTGCGCTCTGCCAAAATAGAGATGAAGTAAAATTTTTCGCTTTTATCTTGACAGCGATACATCTGTCTGTTACAATCTCAAGCAAAAGTTTTTATCAATAAATCAGGTGATTCAAATTATGAGATTCAAATGTCTTAGCAAAATATTAACACTTTTAAGTCTTACAGTGTGTTGTTGTTCTGCAAGTTTAGCGGCGACGTGGTTTGATGACTTTGAACATAGAAGTTTCAGCAACGATTGGGAGATATATAACTTAGATAGAACCGTGGAAAAGTGGGTTATAAAAAATGGAGAGGCTGTTGGAGAAATTTTTCAACCTGGGTTTATGAGTCTACTGATTACGGGTGCTCCGGATTGGAGGGATTATTCGGTCGAGTGTCGAGCAAAATTTGTAAAAACATCTAAGGATGCCTGGGCGGAGTTAGGCTTGTCCCTCTATGACGGCGGTGACGACAATAATCGGTACTTGTTTTCTATCAATTTATCTATGGAATTGGTCA
>CAZRLY010000003.1:0-15950 GCA_964601015.1 uncultured bacterium | reverse complement strand
TAGCCTTCCAGGACCATCTAAACCACTTCGGACTGGTCATTATCGCCAAGGAATTTCAGGGCAAATGGACCCGAATCATTTACCATTTCGCTTCTCAACAGGATGTGTGGTATAAATTGAAGGCGTCGGTGAAGGAGCGAAAGTTAGAATTTATAATTAACGATGAAAACCCTTTCACACTCGAAGACAAAGGTGAACCGATAGAATCAGGTCAGATTGGACTTGTCGTTGCAAATGCAAGGGCACACTTTGATGACGTTGCCATCACGGGTACTAAAATACCCTCAACTGGCCCGGGGCAGTTTGGAATGGAACTACAAAAAAAGCTGACTTCGGCGTGGGGGAAAATAAAGGTAGGGCAAGGCATTTTGCATTAGGTAATTTTCAAAAACAACCCTAACCTTTTGGGTAGCGTTGGGTAGCAGTAGTCCCTGACTACTGGTGACTGCTACCACATCGGTCAGGCTTGGGTTGAGGCTTGGGTTGAGTGCCGAAGGTGGCGCCGGGTTGAGTAGCTTGCGTATCGAAACCATCGAAACCACCGTTGCTACCCGGAATGTAAAGTTTAATACTGAAAGTTACCTAACTGTGACTAAAAGATAAGGATGTTTTTTTGAGTATTTTGAAATAAGATATAAGGATGCCTCACCCCATTCGTATCAACTTAAGAGCGAACGCCGGTTGAGTAGGTTCGGAACGAAGAGAAGAACCATATCGAAACCAAGTGAGCGGATATTCACTTACCCGTTCGCTTGGTTTCGATACGTCGCTTCTTGGTTTCGATACACCTTCGGCACTCAACCCAAGCCACTTCGTTCCGAGTCTACTCAACCCGGCGCCTACTCAACCGGCGCTCACTCATTCCATTACCTGTCTGCCCCTCAACCGTCAAGAGGAACAGCGGTATAACTGTGAATATCTCCTTAAGTTGATGCGAATGGATATAAGGATGCTTCGCCCCTACATAGAAACCAGATTTTTAACAAAGCCTGATTTTTTTTATTTTTCCCTAAAGTTTTATTTTTACTTTCCGATAATAAAACCAGACAATGTTTTCCGATACAGGGAACCTGCCTGGTATCCTTCCAGATTCTCTGTAACGAAAGGGCAAACCATCCGTGAGGGTGGGACGCAAAGCGACAGAACTTGAAATCCAAGTTGGCTGCGCTGCCGAATTACAGGAGATGAATATACCTACCAATTTTTATTCACAACTATTTGGTCTATCTCCTGACTCACACTTATAGCTATTGATGTATTGCACAGATTATTTGGCGGATTTATGTAAGTGGCTTTTCAGATAAATTGAGCAAAATTAGTGTTTATCAGTGCTGTGAAATTTACTGGCAATTTGGAAGCCAAAAATGCGAAAGGTAAGTTTTGCTTTCTGATAACCAAAATAAATAATTCCGCACAGGGAACCTGCCGATTCTCCTTCCAGATTCCCTGTAACGAAAGGGCAAACCATCCGTGAGGGTGGGACGCAAAGCGACAGAACTTGAAATCCAAGTTGGCTGCGCTGCCGAATTACAGGAGATGAATATACCTGCCAATTTTTATTCACAACTATTTGGTCTATCTCCTGATTTATGCGTATAGCTACCGATTGACGACACAGATTATCCGCAGTATAAGCAGTATTATCGCTAAATAGGCTTGAACAGATAATCTTCTTGCTAACATCTATATACTGAGCGCACTTGAATTGGTGAAAATGCTTGGACTGACTTGACTGAGAATTCCAAGTTTGTCTCTGGCATCTAAAATCGGTGGTTATAAATTGAGGATAAGTGTGTCTTTTTAGGGAGGGAATATTATGGCGCATATATGTTGCGCTGATAAAAAATCTATAGGATGCGAGAGGGATGAGGGCAATGAATAGCCTATTAGAATCAATAAAAGACTTACAATTTTTCCATCAGAATGAGAAAATTCTTTTGTATGTGGCACTTTTGTTAGTGATATTTCTAATTGCCAAAAGTAAGTTGCGAGCGTTAATCGGAGTCATAGGAATATTCCTATCATTTAAGCTCCTCTGTAGTTGTTTTCCGCTGGTCAATAGTACTCCGATGGCATTCGGATTAGCCGCTGGCTTGAGTTTTGCAATTTTGGTATGGTGTTTAATGCCTTTGTTTTATGATTGAGTAGTGTAAACGCTCGAACTTCAAATACTAACAGTATGTTGAAAACTCGATACTAATTTTTTGTTACTCCCAAGGTTCTCCTTTCGGTACTACCGAAAAGGAAGGGAAATGGGAAATAATACAATTTCAAACTAACTTTAATTTCCCATTTCCTACTTTTACCCGCAACTTTTGCATTTGTGTGGAGCTTTATGCAACTGGCCGCTTATCTCCGGAGGATGAGCCATGGTAATAAGTAACGCAATCATTTCATTTGTGAAATATCATAAGTTCGTGCTTAACAAGCATGCCCTATGGTAAAAGGGCACGTTTCACAGTTATCAAGGACGAAGTTAATCAAAACGTCTCCGTACCCACTTCGCGCGACCTGACCACAAGTCAAACCACAGGGACACGGAGAAAATAAAGAAAACCATGTGTTTCTGTGATATTCATCGGGCATGTTTTTTACATGCCATGATAAAAGGGATTTATGAGTTTCAATTCCGTGGGAGATTGCATTACCGAAATAAGTTTTGGAAAACATAAATCCCTCGAACCGAGGTTGGGGCGTGTTGTCAGCTTATCCAATGCAGTAAGCATGCTGTGAAGTGAACTTGCTGGCAGCAAAATACGTCCACCTCGAATTTGTAAGGGAGGTAAAGAAAAATGTTCAAGAAAAGGTTTTTAATATTAATAGGGCTTTTAGTTTTGTTGGGGGCAGTTGCACATCAGTCTTTTGCTCAAGAGTTCACAGATGAATTGTTCAACAAGCTGACACTACTTGCCAAAACTGACTCGGAACTTCTGCCACTTATGCTGAACGAGGTTTTTCCTCAAGGTATCGTGCCGGTTGGACCAGTTGACCCTAATGCAGCAGACCAAACTGGAGCTGCCGAAGTAATACTTGGCGAATTTTTCAAGCGTGCGGATGCCTTAATCGGTGTGACAGAATCTCTGGCTCTTAATACAGATTCATCTTCTAAAGTTAGAGATGCTGCTTTGCGTGTAGAAAATTTCGTGCAGTATTATAAAACTTTGGTTGAAATGGCCAATCAGGACCCTGCTCTACTTGAACCCCCTACTGTTCCTGATGTAGGAGCCGGACAGGTAACCCAAGGGGTAGTTATAATACGACAGTTCGTCAACCCTCTTTTCATCACCTGGTGGAAACCCTGGCCTGACAGCCCCAGGGATATAGAGGAGAAGGTGTTCACAGCCGAAATACCCATCTGGGGTGCGGCGGTAATCGTCAAGGAGGTTAGGGGGATTAAACTGGAATTGGTGAAAGGACCGTTGCCGATAAATCCATGTTGGTGGTGGCGATTAAGCAGACATTGGAATTTGCGGTGGGACTGGCATTGGCCCTGGTATTATTATAGGTTGGTGCCAGCGGAGTTTATAAAAACCATTTCCTACGTGAACACATGGAACTACGAAAAAAGACAGCCCGAGGTTATAAAGAAGGTAGAGCAAGACGTAGTAATTGATGAAGCACTAATGAAATTCTGGTGGTTCCTTTCCGACCCTTCAGTTGCTGCTCCTGAGAAAGAAGCAGGAGACTTGCCGAATATGGGGTCAACACAGAAAAAAGCACTTAGGAAAGCTGTAGTCTGGGGCAATTTAAAGCGTAGCAAGCTCTAAGGCTTTCTGAGAAGTCGTACTTCTTCAAAGCTGTGTGAAAAGTAGGTTGGGTCAAGACAGAAACCCAACAAACACCAGATATTCACCTGTTGGGTTTCACTTGCGTTCAACCCAACCTACGTGGGCATTCAAGGAACTTCTCACACACGCTCTAAGGCTTTCTGAGAAGTCGTACTTCTTCAAAGTGCTTCCTACCATGTTTTGGAAAAGCGGGAACGCGAAAAAGCAAAAAAGGAGAAGGCTTTCCCGCTCTTCTTCTACATTTGAGTTGGGTTTTTATGTTTTGACCTTTTCAAACGCGTTCCTGGTGAGCGAGGAGATGATTGAGTATGAACAAGCAGACATTTATAAAGATGTCTTTCCAAAACCGGGTGACATTGCTTGGCATTTTAACTTTATTTTTCGTTTTCGCTGTCGTACCTCAAGCTGTGACACTGGACACACCCGAAGAACCTGAAGAGCCGACACCTGAAGAACCGGTGAAAGCCGAACCAGAGAAACCGATTATGCCTGGGGAACCTGGAACACCGATTGTGCCGGATACTCCGGAAGAACCGGTTATAATTTCCCCTGAGAAGCCGGTTATACCTTTTCCTGAAGAACCGGTTATGCCCAAGTACCCTCCTGAATCACCTGTCATCAACTATGGCGATGTCAATGGCGACGGACACATCGGAGCCGGTGACGCATCGCTTATCCTGAAAATAGTCGTTGGGTTAGTTCTACCTGGTGATACAAACTATCCGTCGGAGCCAAAAGCTGCTGATGTCAGTGATGATGGTAGAATTTCCAGCTACGACGCTGCACTCGTGTTGCGACATAGCGTGGGAATCATCAGTTGCTTCCCTGCTGAACCAGAGCTATTTTGTCAACCCGCTCCTCAACAGGCGGTTGGCGTTTTTTCCCTGCAACTTCCTTCGCTGAAAGCCCGCTACGGGGATAAAGTGACGGTGTCTGTGAATCTCAACAATGCCACGGAACTACTTTCCGGACAACTCATCTTAATTTACGATATGGGTAATCTCCGCCTGATTGGAGTAACGCCCCAGGTTGCAGGGAAATTGGACACAGAAGCAAAGATTGAAGAACATGTTCCGCGCGTTTTGATTGACTATCAAGTTCAAGATGGAATGCTTCACTTCGCTTTTGCGAAAACAGAAGCCGAAGTAATCCAAAGAACAATCCTCAACCTTGAGTTTAAGGTGATTGGACATGCTCCGCCCGGACACAAAATCCCTGTGGGGTTGTTTCAGGCTCTGTTCAACGAAAACATAGTACCAAACCTCTATTCGGGAGATATTGAGGTGCTGCCTCAAAGAACTGCTATCCTGCAAAACTATCCGAATCCCTTTAACCCTGAAACATGGATTCCGTATTGGCTCGCGCAGGATAATAAGGTAACTATTCGCATCTACAACATAAAAGGTCAGATTATCCGCACCATTGTTTTAGGAAATCAGGCAGCGGGTACTTATCTCACAAAGGGTAGAGCGGTTTATTGGAATGGCCAGGATAGCTTAGGCCAGTCCGTAGCATCAGGCGTGTACTTCTACGCACTACAAGCAGGAGATTTTATAGCAACTAAACGGATGGTGATAGCTAAGTAGTATCATTTGCCCCCATGAGGGGCGCAATCTGATACTATTTTGGTTCTGGTCAATTTGTTTTCGCCGCTAAACCGGCATTGTGGTTGTAATACTACCGTAGAGGATGGTTTCTATCCCATCCCGAATACTGTTAAGCTCACAGAATTGGCAGCAGGAGTTGCCGCGTATTTAATTTTTGCCGTTGAAGATAATTTTCTTTTAACCAGATTAGAAAATTGGGTTCCGACTGAATCTGATTTCTTATTTAAAAAAAAACTTAACATTTAAGGAGAAAACAAAATGCGTAAATTTTTGCTTGCAGTAAGCCCTTGCTGCTTTTTATTGCTGGTAATGGTCACTTTGACCGTTGCACAGGAGGAATTATTAACATTAACAGAGGTGAACCTTGTAGCAGGACAGGACACCAATGTTGGAGGCGTTATCGTTGAGTACGACAAGGAAGAAGGGTGTCTCTATGTGACGTATGATGTGACTGGGGGCACTTGGTATCTGACTGAGACACATTTGCAGGTTGCCACCAGTCTTGAAGGTATTCCACAGACTAAGAAAGGCAACCCGATTCCTGGTCAATTTGATTACAAAATGGAGCATGAACCATCTGCTCAAGTCCAAGAATACACTATCACTGTTCAATTAGGAGATGTAGGAGCAGAGCCAGGCGACACGCTCTACATTGCCGCTCACGCTGTGGTTGAAACTGTAGTTTATGATGAAGAGGGCAACCCCGTCTTGGATGAAGACGGCAATCCTATCGTGATTAATGAAACTGCCTGGGGTGCTGGCGAACCCTTCGACGGCAAAAACTGGGCCACTTACTTCACCTGTACTATTCCAGAGCCAGGAGAACAAGGGGAGTAGGATATCTTTCACACCAATGGCAAAAATTGAAATTCGCAGCAACTTCTGCTGCCTAATTGGAGGGCCCGGTGAAACAAGGGCCCTCCTTATTTTGAACCTATACAATATAATGACGCTATCAATCAGGAGGGCACAAGCTAACACTATTTCAATACCACGTTAAACGGATATGAAGCTTAACTATTCCCCAAACGCGCTGAAACTTCAGGAAATCAAAGGCGAAACCCCAGACGATTATCTGGCGTATAGCGACCAAAAAGGCAAAATTCATATCGTGTCAGCCAATATACAACAAGAAAAAGGCAGAAAGACATTAGCATCAGTTACGTTCCAGATGCTCAATTCTAATCTATCCCTATCCAAGATTGTAGACTTAGTTTCTGTCTCACTGAATGAAGGGATGATTCCAGTCCACATTTTGCCAATGAGTGAAGTGAACTGAAATAGTCAAATGGTTTTACTGCGTGACTTTATTTGAACTTCGTCACAACGTGGTTTTGCAGCAGCCACGATAAGAAAATGCTGCGTGTGTGTTGATAGGAGACACATAATTATACCCGCCCCAATGCCTCTGTTATTGGGGCGGGCACTTTGTTTGATAAAGGACGTGATTAGAAATTCCCCACGAAAACGGTACTAAAATTATGTCATGGGGAATTTCTGGGACGTGATGAAGTTTGGGGAAGCTTACCGGTTTAGTCATGCTGGGATAATGCAATGAAATTTGTTGACTACATCCTACATATCGGTTGTCTTATGTTTATTATCCTATCCACATTGGGGTTTACTCTCGACGGAAACAGTTTGTCAGATAACCTTAAAGATAATCTTATTGAAAACGGGTTTGAAAATGTTTCTGTTATTTTGGTAGAGAGACGTGTGATAGTTACTTACGAAAACAGAATGCACCGCCACGAAATGAGTGCGATAAGAAAAATTATGGCAACTCTTTTACCAGTAGTAGAAGAAGGAATAAACATCACTTTAATTCCGCAAAATAGAGAAGTTCCCCTTGTTGCCATTACCATACCTGTGAATGAATATCTATCTTTGTTAAATGGAAAAATTTCGGATGAAAAATTTGCATCTGCTATTGATGTTTCTCTTGATGTGGATTCAATCTGGGGAAAAATACAGAACGCCCCAAAAGCAAACTATTCATCTTATAAATTCGATATTGTCGTTCATCCTCAATGCAAAGCGCAATTCGGTAATTATGATGAGCCAGTGGAATCTCAAACAAATCTCGCACCTGAGATTCATACGTCTCTATGGAAAGGAATGTCTATTGCGGCGCAGTTGATTATTCCGATTCAAAATGAGCTCGGCGAGGAAGGACATTGCTGGAGGCCGGGACTTCTGACAATTAATCAAACTCTCCGGTTGCCACATAATACTTTTGTTTCCGCGACAATGGGATATTTTACCCAACATCGCTATGGGACGGATTTAGAAATCAAAAAGTATTTTGCTAATGGAAAATGGTCTATTGGAGCAAACGCGGGATATACGGGTTATGCTTCATACCTTAAAGGCGTTTGGTACTATTCTGATATAGATTTATTAACCACACTTTTTAACGCCGAATACCGCTTTTCTCAGTATGATTTAAGTTTGAGTGCAACTTATGGAAAATTTCTTTACGGGGATAAAGGATGGAGATTGGATATCCTTCGCCAATTTGGTGAGGTAGATATTGGCTTCTTTGTACTCAAAACGGAAACCGGACATAACGGCGGTTTCAATTTTCGCATACCTATCTTTCCGCCTAAATATCTGCCAGCGAGCCCCATTGGAATAGGTACTGCAAAAGAATTTCCATGGGAATATCGTTATAAAGGATTCCCGAATAACGGTATTCAATACAATACCGGAAACACTCTTGATGAGTTCATGAAAAGACTCAATCCTGACTACACAAAAACACATATCGTCGAAAATGAAGACCGGCGATAGCACTCATATTGAAAATAAAAAACGTTTAGTGTCACGGAAGCTTCGCTAAAATTATCCTCCGATAATCAAGAGGAATTATAGATTAATTATTATCACATCATGTTGCACAAAAATCTCCAATATGTTAATAGTGCAGCAGTAGCAATTTAACATATTTTCCACTTGACTTTTCTATCGGGTGGTAAGTAGTCGGACACAATTATTTTCATATTCACCGCTCCCGGTCTGGATTTAGCAATCCAGACTGAGCGGCTAAATCCATCGGGAAAGACTTGGATTTAGCAATCCAAGTCGAGCAGTGTACCATTAAATAAATTTGTCTGGGTACATGCATTAATGAGTATTACATTTGCAACAAAAAGTTAAATCGAAAACAGGAGGAAAAAAGTCATGAAATGCGTAAAAATAACAACCTCAATTCTATTTATCACTCTTTTATCCGCCGGATATGTATGGGCGGCTGATTATTATGTACAAAGCGGGGGTAATGATGCCAATACTGACCCGACTGGTTGGGGAGCAGGGAATGCCCTTGCTACCATTCAAGAGGCCATAAACCGAGCCAATGTTACTCTGGGAGCCGATACCATCCACGTTGCTGCCTCGACATGCAACGAACATATTGTTTTGGTCAGCGATGTAACTCTTTTAGGTGGGTATACTGCCACTGGTGCAGCACCACGCGATAGGATTGCAAATCCAACAATAATCGACGGAACTTCAACCGGACGCCCTGTAACAATAGAGGGCATCAGCAATGTTACTATTGATGGATTCTGGATCCAGAATGGTTCGGGAAACCGTGGAGGCGGTGTCCTAATACAGGGTTCTTCATCAGTAAACATGAATGACAACGGAATTACAAATAACGCATCACCGGGCGATTGGGGCGGCGGAATTGCTGTTGCTGAGAGCAGCACTGATGTAACGATAACAGACAATGATATTACAGGCAACAATACACCCACATCGGGCGGTGGGATAAGCTTCTGGAATGCCTGCACAGGCGAAGTTAGTGGAAACACCATTTCGGATAACACTGCAGGAGAAAACGGCGGTGGTATTATCATCGCCGATTGTAGCAGTGGTGTTAAAGTCAACAACAATACTATCGGCAGTGGTGATCTTGGCAACACAGCAGGGGGCTCTGGCGGCGGTATTACGGTAGATAGTAATTCCACTTGTGAAATCGATTGTAATACTATTGAAGCAAATACTGCAACGAACGATATTGGCGGTGGAATCAGCGTTCACTATTCAGAAGCGACAATTAACAACAATTCCATCAAATCAAATACCTGCGGCGATTGGGGTGGTGGTATTGCTGTTATTTATGAAAGCAATGTAAAGATAACAAACAATGATAGCATCGAAAACAACGAAGCAGATGAGTCTGGTGGTGGTATAAGCTTCGGCTTAAATTGTACGGGCGAAGTCAGTGGAAATACCATTTCGAAAAACGTTGCAACAAATGGAAACGGCGGTGGGATTATCATTTATGATTGTATCAGTGGTATTGATATTAGGAACAATACTATCGGTGGCGAACAGAATATTGGCAATACAGCGGAGGGCGCCGGCGGTGGTATCATGGTAGTTAACAACTCCCCTTGCGTAATCGATAACAATAAGATTGAAAGAAATACAGCGACAACTTTTGTTGGTGGTGGAATCTGCATCGACAACTCAGAGGCGACGATTAGCAACAATAACATCAAATCAAATACATGCGCCGATTGGGGTGGTGGTATCGCCCTTTACCAGGCTGGAACGGTTCTGATTACAGGAAATGCGATAACACAAAACAGCGCGCCAAGCATGATAAATGGATATGGTGGCGGAATTAGTTTCTTTGATACTTCAGGCGGTTCGGTCTTCCAAAACACTATCACCAATAATACATCCACGTTCGGTGGTGATGGTATTCACATTGATACTTCGAATACTCTACCGATAATCGGCGGTTCGCTGGGAAATTGTAACCACATCTACAATAACGGAAATTTTGACCTCTGTTATGATGGTAGTGCAACAGTCAATGCTGAGTACAATGATTGGAATACACTGGACGCGACTGTAATTAGTATACACATTTGCGGTACTGGCACCGTCGATTTCACGCCTTGGACAGATAGCAATTGCAGTAAAGAAGTTAACACAACCGACATCTCCATTAAACCGTGGGTGGTTCCTTCCGATGGCACAATAGATGCGTGGACAACTTACGATATTTGGATTGACAATCAGTGCGGAGGTTGGTGGCAAGTGGCTGACCCGCCAATGTATGACAACGAAGCAGTAATGATTGGGCAGACAAATCGCATTTACGCACTGTTTAGGAATACTAGCGCGAATCCTGCCTTCAACATCGAAGCAACCTTCTATGTCGAACCGAACGCTGCCGGAGGTACTAATATTGACCCAAACGGAGACGGAGATATATCTGATATGGTGGGAGGTTTTACCCAAATTACTGCCTTGACACAGGTTGTTGTTCACGCTGCATATCCGGGAGTTACGGACATTGATAGTGATGGTAAGGTAGATGAATTGGCGGCTGGAGCTGAAGCATTGGTTTACGTTGAGTGGATAGCGCCCCCCGGTCCGCTGCACCGTTGCGTCGCTGCCGTTTTGAGCCCGGAGAACACCGATGTTAACCCGAGCGACAACATCGCACAAGAGAACTTACACAAATTTGGCCAATGGTGCGCTTCGAAGCTCTCCCCGCCGGTCGAGCCGTTTAAATATGAAGCGCCTATTTACAATCCCTACTATCCGCAGGGAGGATATGTTGAAATTCAGTTGGACTTGGAAAATTGGCCCACCGATGCTGGTTGGACAGCGGAGTTGATGGGCGACAACATAATCCGGTTTGATGAGAGAGAACTTCTCCGCAATGCTACATTGACCATGTCGTATCCGTCTGAAGCAGAACCGGGTCAGAGAGGCGCCTTGAGCGTATCTGTTTGGCTTCCGGGTGAAAACGAACCGCTGGGAGGTTACTCCGTTGTCTTAGAAATTCCAGAGGAATGCGAATGTCAGCCTGGCGATGTGAGTGGCGATGGTGACATTACAGCGTTTGATGCTTCGTTGATTCTACAATATGTTGTGGGGTTGATAAATATTTTCCCCTGCGAATTACTCACTTCGCCGACTGATGCACAACCGAGAAGCTATGCTGTGAGCATGCCAAAATTGACTGCGTCCTCGGGAGAACGCTTGCATGTTCCTCTTGTTGTTGACGACGCAACTGGACTTTTTGCTGGAGGAATCAGCCTCAAATACGACTCAAAGGTTCTGAAAGCAGTGGATGTCCTACCGACATCTAAACTCAATGGCTCTTACTGGAGAGCGAATTTCGATAAGCAAGGAGAAGTTAGATTTGCCTTTGCGTCTGTTCAGCCAACCGCCGGCGGCGGCAACCTGTTCACCATTGAATTTGAAGTCCTTTCTGACACAGACGGACGGGTAAGTCCACTAACCCTTGAAGATGTGCAACTTTCAGAAAGCCTGAAAGTTACAAAAATCAACGGTTCAGTAACTATTCTACCCAAGAATATGTCGCTATTACAAAACTACCCGAATCCGTTTAACCCTGAAACATGGATACCTTTTAAGCTCGCACAGGACGCGCCTGTCAGTATCAGTATCTACAACGCCAAAGGACAGCTTATCCGAAATCTCGATTTCGGACAAAAAGCAGGAGGCATGTATCTGAGCAAAGAGTCTGCGGCATATTGGAATGGTAGAAATGACTTGGGCGAAGAAGTGACAAGCGGTGTCTACTTCTATACTTTGCAGGCGGGTAACTTTACTGCAACAAGACGCATGCTAATAATCAAGTAGCTCTACTGCGTGGTTTAGCCACGATAATAGAATGCTGCGTTGGTAGGAGACATACAGAGAAAAAGCCCGTATGGTTGATGAAAGATACAGGCGAAAGCCGTGCGCTTTCTGCGGGCTTTATTCTTATTGTGTTGTTCCAAAAGGGTATAAGGAATAAGAAATGAAATCAAAAAAGGACATAAAATCCGTTGTGCTTCTAATGTTTTTAGTTAGCGTGGCATGCTTTTTATTGTGGAGTTGTGGAACGGAGAAAGTGATGGACCCTTCAGAAGAAATGAAGCTTGACGAGATTCTGGAGGAAATTTTAAATGCTAACACGCAAGCGGAGTTGGACATAGCGATAGAGCGACTACTCGATCAAACTGTTGTTAGGGCACCAGTTAAAGGAGACACAGGGGGGCCGTCTGAGTGCATAAAGGATTGTGTAGATGAGTACCAAAAAGCTAAAAAAGAATTAGATGAGCAGTACAAAGGAAAAATCTCAAAAGAGGAGTATAAACAAAGGAAAAAGGAGGTAAACGATGCTTTTAGGGAGCGTGTGAAGTATTGCTTAGAGTTCAGCAAGGGATACAAGGATATTATATTCCCGGAAATCCGGCTGGCTGAACTGATTCCCGCACAGGTAATCTTTGGAGAGTTGGACACCTCTGGCCACCAGCATTTGATAGATCTGATGAATCAAGCTGCGGAAGAAGAAGGACAGATACCTGATGAACTGGAGGCAATACTAGAAACAATAGAAGACAAACTGACCCAAGTCCAGATTGATTCCTTGATAGACTTGGATTTCGATGAATTGTTGCAATTCATTGAGGAGACCGGGGATGTTCCAGCTTGGTTGGATGAGATCTTTGAAGTATTTCAAGAAGAGCCCACACTAAACTTTCTAATACCAACAGTGTCTCCGCCTGAAGTCATACCACCAGAGATTACTCCCCCAGAAATCATTTGGCCTGAAGGCAATCCCAAAGCTCCATCGAGTTTATTCCTTCAGTCTGAACTTGCTGCTCCCAGTGCAGAGTACGACACCTGCGTACAGGCAGCGCAAAGTACCTACAATTCGGCGGTCATTGATATAGACAATGATTACAATACTACTATTACTCAAATCAATCAACAGCACGACAACTTAATAAGCATGATAAATAATGCTCATGCAACTTGTACAGAAGCTGCTAACCAAATGCATAACGTACGCCTTGCCGAAATTGGCGTCCTCTCGGCCGCTTGCTTGCTAGCATGGTGGTGGTGTCCACTATGCGGCGCAGCAGTTTGCGCCGCCGCCGCAGCCATTGATATTGCAAACTCCGCAAATTTGCTTTCACAGGATATTCTAGCGTGCAACGATGCTAAGACCCAAAACGAACAAACAGCAAACAATATCAAAGCGCAAAATATACAGGCTGCCAATAATGCAAAGGCGCAGGCTCTGCTGGATGCTCAAGCCCAATTACAAGCTGATATAGCGGCGTGTCATGATCAGGGAGGAACCCCATAGCGAGTGAAAGACAGAATGGTGTCAGGTATGAAAAAGCTAAAAGGAATTGTCAATTTCAACTCCACAAATCTGAGACTTATGAGTAAAAAATGGATTTTAGCTCTTAGCCTTACATTCATATTGATATTCCAATGTGAGCATGGCATCACTCAGTCGCTCACTGGAACCACCGGTTTGGTTACTATCCCAACAGCGGAAATGCCAAAAGACGGCGAAATTTCTTTTGGAACAAATTGGCTAAATAAAAAATACCTTGTTTTATTTGATTCTAATAGGGAATATCATGGAATGGTGAATTTCATGACACTTGGCTATCTGCCTTTCCTTGAAATAAGTCTTCGTCTAACAAGGCATCTTAATTTTCCTGCGTCACAAGCAATTGGGGATCGAATGCCAAGTGTAAGACTAAGACTTTTCAAAGAAAATGAGTTTTTCCCATCAGTTGTTTTAGGTGCCCATGATTTTATGGCAGTCTTTGGTGGGCTTGGTCGAAGTAACAACTTTAATGTGCTATATCTGGCAACTTCAAAAACTTTTCGACTTGATTCCTTCGTCAATCGCATTGAATTCCATCTCGGCTATGGTACCGATTGGATTAAAGCGCGTCATCACCAATTTGTTGGATTATTCGGAGGTGTTTCTTTATCTCCAAGTCCATTTATCGCTCTCATGCTCGAACACGATGCCGAGAAATTCAATTGCGGGATGCGGATTTCTGTTCTTGACCATGTAGAAGTGCTTGTTGCCTTTCTGAACCTTGATACCTTTTCCAGCGGTATAAGCTACAAATTCAGTCTTTGAGAACACCAGCAAAAGTCAATTCCTGAGTTTGATTTTCTTTTTAGCCTAATTTGCGAAGAAGCAGATTTTTACTTGACAAGGTAGGACGAATATGTTATTCTTTATAATATGTTGGACATTAGCAACAAAAGTTTAACTAAAAATTCAAGATATGAAACCCCGTAGGTCGATTTTCATAAATCCATATCGAAACCGACAATTGAGATATGAATTTTGACCTACATATTATACTGAGGAGTATATAAGATGAAAAAATTAACACTTATCATAACGATTTTAATGGCAGGATTTTTAACCGTAACTGCATCGGCATCGAATTTCATTGTTGTCAATGAATTTCCATCACCAAGTACCATACCTTTTGGTTTAGCATGGGATGGTAATTATTTATGGCATGCAGATAGAGCATCAAAATTGATATATAAATTGAGTCCGGCAAATGGTTCAATTATTACATCTTTTACGCCTCCTGCACCGATTTCTGACCCCGCAGGATTGACATGGGGTGGTAGTTATCTATGGTGTGCTGATTGGTCAGGAGGCATGATATACAAATTAAATGTCTCGACGAAAACCATTGTAAATTCTTTCCGTTCGCCTGAAGGCAGTCCCTTCGGTTTAGCTTGGGATGGTAAGTATTTGTGGTGTGCTGAAGTTTTTGCAGGTCGACTTTACAAGCTTAACCCAAGTGATGGTTCTGTCATCCTTAGTTTTGAATTTCCCTTCTGGCTATCAGGACTAACATTTGACGGTACGTCCTTTTGGATTACAGGGCAAGAACCGGTGGTTAACGGCGACTGTCAGATATATCTTGTCTCGTCGTCCGGCGAAATCCTCTCTGTCTATCAACCGCCGGGTAAAGTGCCTGGAGGCCTTACCTGGGATGGTAGATATTTATGGAACTCTGATAATTACACTGATACCATCTACCAACTCAACTTAAAATATTTTTGCTATCCTGATTTGCCTGCCCCAAAGCTCTGTGTCACAGGAGTAGAGGAGGAAGAGACGCTGACAAGGTATAACCTGTCAGTTACCAACTGGTCAGTTTTTCCAGACAAACTTTTCGAGGCAGCGCCTGACCTTCCGCCTTGCGGCTTGAATGAGAATGCTTCCCGGACCCGGGTGGATATATTCGCTAATGATGACACCTATCTCTACGGCTTCTGTGCTTTCTCATCTTCAGAGAATTTACTTGACCTCTGGTTCACCGTCCCAATAGGGGAATCGCCACCAGACTCTGTCTACATTACCCTGGAAGACCGAGGGTGCGATATCACCTACACCTCTAACCTGGCATCAACAAAATATTTTTGCTATCCTGATTTGCCTGCCCCAAAGCTCTGTGTCACCGGAGTAGAGGAGAAAGAGACGACTACAAGGTATAACCTGTCAGTTCTCAACTGGGAAGCTTTTCCAGACGAACTTTTCGAGGAAGCACCTGACCTTCCGCCTTGCGGCTTGAATGAGAATGCCTCCCGTACTTGGGTGGATATATTCGCTGACGATGGAACCCGGCTCTACGGCTTCTGTGGTTTATCATCTTCAGAGAGCTTACTTGACCTATGGTTCGCTATCTCAATAGGTGAATCGCCGCCAGACTTTGTCTACATCACT
>CAZRLY010000002.1:47047-74446 GCA_964601015.1 uncultured bacterium | reverse complement strand
TTGCCGATGTCGATGCCGATGCGGTATCGAAAAACATAGCGGAGTATCTCAGCGGTTTGTTTGGAAATATTAACCCCCAACGAGGACAACCTGAAGCTTAGTGTCCTGTAAAAAATTAGGTGATGCGACACATGCGGAGAGCAAAGACAACCCAGGTACAGAAGAAAAAAAGAGTAAAAACCCGTTGTCGAAGTTGCAAAATGAATCAAGGGAAGCGGCTTTGCAGAGCACTCCAGAATATGGCGATTTGCCATGTGTGTTGTCGCGAAATGCGCAATAAAATTCCTAATTGCGATAGAGTATGCCGGTATTTCGCTCCCTTGATAACGGCAAGTAGCGTCCTACCCCTCAAAGAATTACCATTATACAAATGTCAAATCAGCAATTCCAAGAACACGGGCATGTTGAATATTGTCGTAGCGCGTGAAAAGCCGGACGGGTACTTGCAAGCGATGTTTATACTTGTAGATGCGTGGAAGAAAGGGCTCAGGGATTGTTTTGTGGATGCGCATGTCTCTAAGAAGGATTTTGAAAAAAGATGCCATAAAATAGCCAAAGTATTTCCTTTTGAAGATATTGATTTTGACTTATGCCGAAGAATAATAAAACACGCCCATCGAATTACAACCGAAATAGGAGAAGAGGTACCCTGGGAATATACCTACTGGGAACACATCTTGGGCGATATGTCTCAGATGCCGGATTTGGGCGGTTCATTGTATAAATGTGCTAAATGCGGTTCAGATTTGCCTGAAAGAACCGTTGGCCTAATGAAACAACACGCAAAATCGGAAGATGTGCAATTTTACATTCTGTGCAGGAAATGCGGCGGTCAAGCGGAGTTCTAAATCGAAATTTCTGCTTCAATATTTGCCAGCACTTGGGGATGTCAAAAAAGAAACTTTCTTAGAAGGTGGTAAAGATGCTTAAAAAAGCTGTGTTTTTGACCGTATGTTTAGTCTTAATCTTTCAGATAACATCATTCCTCTTTATTCCAAATGCTCACGCCCAAGAAGAAACAGCGGACTCTGGGGGACAAGCGTGGTATGAGAAATATAAATATCCACTTGGTCTACTTTTCCTTTTTTTGATGATTATAATCAGTCGGATTGTACGCCAGTTGAAAAAGGACAGGTTAGTAAAACCGCTTATTAAAAAGTACGTGGAGGTTGACACAAAAAGCCACGGTGGGCCTTACAAAGGGCTATTGCGCGTAGAACTTAACGGAATTGAGATTATGTCCGAGAAAGCGCGCGAGAAGGACGGAAGGGCCAGCTTTTACCTTGAAGGTTGTAACCCGAATACCGGCGTGAAAGTGTATGTCCGTTATCTTGACGAGATGACGGATAGAGAAAAAGAGGAACATGAAAAGCAACTTGATAAAGTGTATCATCCATCACCTCTCACAATAGTGTTAAGAAAGATAAGAAACGCTTACGGTTTCTTTCAGGACGCCTTTGATAGCGTCTTTAAAGCATTGTATGATAAATATGTAACGAAAGGAATCTTAAAGAAGAGATTTGACGAAGGAGCTTTCGCAGATTTGGAAAGAGAAGCCGAAACGCAACTCGAAGCAACCGAAGAAGACAAGGAAGCGCAAAAGAAAGAGAGAGAGAAAGTCTATAAAATGAAGGAACTGGAGGCGGATCTGAAGACAGCTTATCTCGGTGATTTCGATTATGACAGAGGCCTGGAACGAATGGTTGGGAGCAAAGTAAACGTGAAGATAAAGAATAAAGCCCTGCCTGAACCTGTGGTATTTGTGGATTATACGAGAAATTTCTACTATTTCATGGAAGTGGAGTATGAAAGCTCCATCACCTTGATAATAGATGAAGATGAAAATGAATCTTTGGGTGAAAAAGGCGATGATGAAATAAGGGCTTCCATAATTCAGGATGGGCTTCTCGTAGAAAGCAACCTTCCCCACTCCATTCAATTGACCGCGGTAGAAGACAAAGGAAAAGGGAAGGCTCAATTGACCCAAGAAGACGAGGAAACAGAAGAGGCTGAAGAAAAAGGAAAACTAAAGAATCCGTTTCCGCCCGTTGGTCCTTATGAACAGATGATAATACCATTTGACAATTGGCCTGCTGCTGGTTCTCTACAACCCTTCGGGCTTACTGTTTCAAAATTACAGCCTGTTACCTGGGAGGATTTACATAGAAGAAAGCAGATACTGACGTTCAGCTCCAAACGTATGGCAGATATCGTACTTGCCAGAAATGACACGGGAAATAAAATCATCGGACCGGCTGAAAAGTATGTGCCGATAACGATGAAGCTCAGTGAAATAACCGAAAGTTTTCTCAGCGATGAGGATAAACGAGAAGACCTTTTGGTAACAGACGAAAACGGTGATCCAATTAGCGGAATCCACTTCTATCATGGCTATATCACAAACGTTGACCAGGATAGAATGGATCCAAAAGAAGTTGATTACAACTACAACCTGCGGTGGAATGTAGAGCATGTATTCAACAGGTTTGATAAGAAATTGCGTCCGCTCAAAGCACCCTACATCATAACTCCGCTTGCTAAGAGAAAGCGAGTCCTTGGACAATCTACCCTTGCTGAAATACTCCATCCCGATAAACTTGCCAAAGACGGCATCTCTCAAGTGTTGTATGCCCCAATTTCAAGCAATGGAAAACGCCATCGGAAGCCAGTTGGACAGACGCTGCCGATTAAAATTTTGGCGCTTACGGGAAACGGAAGCAACGTAGAATTTCCAATATTGAGCCAGTTTGTGCATATCCGAGGACATCGAATCATTTACGAAGAAACCTCAGACGTTTCCTTGCCGCGCTTGGAAAAAGCGCACGTTCTCTGGATAGGGCAAGGTGAGATATTTAACGATGGCTACCGGCTCAAGACAAATACCGAGGTCAAAATTAAGCATTTTGTCAACAAAGGCGGATTGGTCATCACATCCGGACAGTTTCTGGCTACTAAAACGAGGAGACGCTATGGCGCTGGCTGGATACCTGAACGACTCGTTGGAGTTGACAGGGAGGAAACAAGGGAATTTGACCCAACTATATTCGCCGATTCCCTATTTAAAGTTCCGAATGTGGTAGAACCCGGAGAGGTTGTAATCGCAGACGCGTGGACAGAATATGCCGCGCCATTCTC
This sequence comes from uncultured bacterium, assembly GCA_964601015.1. Lineage (GTDB taxonomy): Bacteria > Poribacteria > WGA-4E > DTYX01 > CAZRLY01 > CAZRLY01. Next base: position 71,311 of record CAZRLY010000002.1, on the reverse strand, counting down.
CGTGCTTGCCAAATCCAACGGTGGTGGCGACGCTGCTGTGTTACGTTTGAAACACGGCGAAGGAATCTATATAATAACCGCTTTTCGCAACGCTTCCAGCGAAGATATAGAGACGAACGTTAAGGTGATGGAAAATCTGCTCCACTACTCGGTTGAATGGCTGGACGAACAAAAGAGGAAAGATTTGTCCATCGCGTAGGGCTGCGAACCAAATTGCATCTTATTTTTCGGAGTGCGAAAACTCTGGAATCGCAACCAAAATGGGGGATGCCTTAGATGATTAGTGAAAAAACTCATATTCTGGGTGTAGAATCCATTTTGTTTACGCCTGATATATATTACAATACAGAAGAAAAAGTTTGGCTGGCTTTCCTAACACAATTGGATGTTGCAACTTGGGGGGATACTTTCGAGGAAGCCAAAGAGATGTTAGTAGACGCTGCAATTGCCGCAACAGAATTCATTGTTGAACACCAACCTGAACTGGATGGAGAACTTCGTAAGCAACTCCCTTATGCCAAATTGATTTACGGAAAAACTGAAAAAGAGGTATGGGATTTTTTATATGCCAGCATACACGTATAGACAGTTCAGGATTGTCCTGCGAAAACTTGGTTTTAAGCTAACTCGTGTAAAAAAGCATGAAACGTGGGTTTTGAGAAGTCCGGGACAACCTATTCGCCGCGTAATTGTTAAACATCAAAGGGGAAGAGATATTCCAGCCCCAATTTTTTCAGCTATGTTAAGACAAGCTGGCATTACCAGGAAGGAATTTGCGGAACTTCTCAGAGAATAACACATCAAAGGAGGCATAGCTATGCCAGGCGCACTTTCGCTTTTTTGGAAAGAGGAGATAGAATCTGTCTACAAATTTGGAGAGTTACATACATTTATTGTATATCTCAATGTTGCGGACTTAGCGCGCGATGAAGTCTACGGCTACATGTCAATGAAGCCATACATCATGGAACAGTTAAATGCGATGGGAATTGAAGTAACAGCCGATGCCCATCCGGGAGGTGCGAAGGGACAAATTCATATTCGCGATGCAAATTGGATAGCCAAAGACCAACTGGAAGAGTTGAGGTTCAACGGTGAGGTAAAGCAGCGTAAAAAGTTCAACGACGATGTTGAAGGTGCGAAAAGTAGGGGTTTTGGGGATAAAGCCCACGAAGGGGGAAACATGCCCGCTCATTTAAATAAATTTATGTATGATAACCGAGAACTCGACCTGAAGTTAGGGTTAGTAATCAACCCACTCGAATCACACGGTTACCTTCATGGCAACATAGTGGAATGGGCTACAAATCTTGACTTGCGACATCGCGGATACATTGTCGTTGCTATGGCAAATAACCTTCGTGGCATTCCTGGGGATATGCTCAATAGCGACTATATAAAGATTGTTAGAATACCATATCCAGATTATACAGACAGACTTGAATTTACTAAACACCTTATAAGTAGCGGAGTTGAAGTAGGAGTTGAACCTGAACACTTTGCACGAATAACTGGTGGATTGGAGTTAAAAACAATACTCCAATTCGCTAAGTGGACCGTGGGGTACGGTGAAGGCAAGAGGGAAGAGGGACAAGAATCTCAGCTTTTCCTTGATTTGGTTGAGAAGCGAAAACAGAAGCTTGTTGGCTCGAGAAGCCGTCAAATGCTCGAAGTGCTGGAAACAGCAGATTGCACCTTTGAAAAGATAGGCGGGCTTGAAAACGTCAAATCCCATCTGCGCGGCGTTACTGACGCTATTGCAAAAGGTGACCGGTCGCAAATACCAGCGGGACTACTGTTTATTGGGCCCAGAGGCACCGGCAAAGTGATTATGGCAAAGGCTCTGGCAAATGAAGCCAATATGACCTGTGTGCAACTGAAGAAACTCAAAGATTTCTGCTCGGACGCGAACGCGTCTGAGGTATTGGCACTTCTCCAAATGTTCACTCCAGTGGTAGTTTTTATAGATGATATAGACAACCCTGAGGGCGTTCAGTGGGGAAACTCAGCAGATAGCAAAACTCCTATTCCCCCTGAGTTACTCGATTTTATGAGCGCCGTTTCTCTGCGCGGACAGGTACTCTGGATAGGTGCCAGCAACAGACCGGATAAAATTGACCCGGTTTTCAGCCGTTCCGGTAGGTTTCCAGATAAACTGCTCTTCCTTATGCCAGATAAAAACGATAGAGAAGATATCATTAAGAAATTTTTCGCCAACGACGAGATTCCTTTCGACAGCAATCTGGATTTTTCCCTCGTCGCCGATGACAAATATACCCATGATTGCACCTCCGCAGAATTATATACGATAGTGAAACGCAGTTACCAAATAGCTCAAATTAACAGCCGTGACACCGTTTCCCAGGACGATTTGTTAAAAGCCGCTGATAACTTCATTCCAAGCACCACCCCGGAAATGAGCGAATATTTTACCCTACTGGCTATCAGCGAGGTTAATTCAAGAGAGTTTATTCCGCCAAATTTGCCCCCGCAGATAAAAAATACAGTATTCGAGGGCGAGCAAATCAACAGAAGTAAAATTGATAAACGGTTGGAAGAGCTCGCTAAAAAGCTAAAGATAAAGTAGGAAAAGCCTTTCAGCACGCTCCTGTTGGTGTGTGGGGGTTTTGCATGTAGCGTAGCTTTTGGCGATGTGGTGGTTCACATTGCTACGGGCGCTCTGCTATTCTGCACCAAGGTGTGCAAGTCTGACGTTACATCAGAGGATTGATAATGCGCGAGAAGAAGCGAAAAAGAGTAGAATTCCAGAAATCGCCAGAACGAGACTTGAACACCCCATCTATCGCTTGCTCTTCGGACTGACAGACAATATCCTCCTTAAAGGCGAGGAGGATACTGTTTTACAAAGAGAATTTCGCATTGACTTTGTACTCCAAAAGAAGATTATAAGCATCCTACTTGTCGGTATATTTTCATACTTCAAGAAATTCAACATCCTTGAGTTCAAATCTCCAAGGGACTTGTTAGATTTTGAAATGTACCGGAAGTATATCGGGCAGGTATTCTGGTGGCTACACGCCAAGGCGGTAGAGGTAAAGGAAAAGAAGTCAGATGATGTCTATGAGGATGAAATCACCTTGACAATAATTACCGTCGGAAGCCCAAATAACGTCATCAAAAGAGTGCGAAATCTGCCAAAAATCAACTTCGAGGAGAAGGAAAAATGGCACTGTCAGTGGTGGGCAGGTGGCGTAGAAGTCCATCTGCTCATTATCAATAATATGCCAGTGGATGAACCCTACTATGCCTGGCTTACCTTCTCTACGGGAAAGAAATACGATGAATATCGGAAAAAACTTGCTCAAGAGATTGCGCGGGATAGTAAATTCCAGGTTTACCTTGATTTGATTCTTCAGCTTGAACAGGAGGGAGAAGATAAAATGGCTTACGATGTTATAGTACGGTTTTTATCGGAGATGCCAGAGGAACAAAGGGAAAACGTATTTATGCAGATACCAGAAAAAGTATTAGCTCAAGCGGTATCTGTAATTGAAGAGAAGAAAGTAGCTCGTGATATTGCAAAGCAAATGTTGCTGAAAATGTCGTCTGAGGAACGGCAAGACATCATCAGGGAAGTCTCTGATGAGAGGTAAGAGGTAAACCGGAGTAAGGAGATAATGTTAGTAGATTCGCATGCGCACATACAATTAGAGCAATTCAAAAATGATAGGAATTCAGTAATTGCAAGGGCAAGGAGTGTTGGCGTTGGTTGTATTATCGTCGTCGGTTTCGACTTAAAATCAAGCGAGTCGGCGGTGATGCTGGCGGAGCAACACGATTTCATCTATGCGACGGTAGGGATGCACCCCCACGATGCCAAATTACTGAATCTGGAGGTTTTGGATGCTTTTCGCAAATTAGTTGAACACCCCAAAGCCATAGCGTTTGGCGAAATCGGTTTGGACTACTATCGCAATCTATCGCCGCAAAAAAAGCAACGTGATGTTTTTGAAACTCAGATGCAGCTTGCGCAAGAGGTAAACCTGCCCGTTATCATCCATGACAGGGACGCACACGACGACATAATGGAAGTTTTGCGCCGATATTCAGGGAAGATGCGCGGGGTATTACACTGTTTTTCAGGTAATCTTTCGATGGCAAAGGAAGCCTGTGAACTCGGTTTTTACATTTCCATCGCCGGCCCTGTCACCTACCACAATTCTCACTCCCTCCAAGAAGTCGCAAGAAAAATACCACTGGATAAACTACTCATCGAAACTGATTGTCCCTGGCTTGTTCCCCAACAATACCGACGTAAGAAAATAAAACGCAACGAGCCTGCTTATGTCAAAGCCGTCGCTGAAAAGATAGCGGAACTTAAAAATGTTCCCTTAGAGACTGTTGCTGAAGCTACTACGGCTAATGCGGAAACGCTTTTTGGGTTTACATCGTAGGTCAATTTTCCAACATCAACATCAAAGCATGAAGATTTTACACCGCAAAGCACACTAATTTTCCGAACAAATTTTTAAGGAGAAGTTGGTATGGCGAAACCTTCAATCTTTTATGTAATAATTTTAGGACTGACAATAATGGTTGCAAATTTTGGCTTTGCAGCTTTCAATGACATCGGTGTCGGCGCGCGTCCATTGGGATTGGGCGGTGCCTTCGTCGCTGTAGCAGATGACGGAAACGCAACCGTATACAACGCCGGCGGTTTGGGATACATCGAGACTATCCAGTTGAGTTTCACTCATGCGCGGCACTTTGCCGGCCTGATAAACCATAATTACTTCGGCGTTGTGTTGCCTTTCGGAAAAATAGGGGCGTTTGGCATCAGTTTTGGTCAGCTTGGTGAAAAGGAGAACATCTACAAAGAGCAGATGGGAACTCTATCTTACAGCAGGAGAATATTGGAGCGGGTTTCGGCAGGGGTGAACGTCAAGGTATTGGGTACGAGCTTTGATAAAGATAACGAGGCGGTGAGCAGCAACGAATACTTTGCTGATAAAACTAATACGTCAGCCGCTACGATTGACCTTGGTGTTTTAGTGAAGCCGATTGCGGGTTTGAGCATCGGTTTTGCCGCTGAAAACCTCGCGCCAGCCGATGTGAATATTTCAGCAGACGTTCCGGATGAAGATAGATACGTCCCTAAAAATGTTCGCATAGGACTTGCGTACAACCTTTCAGCGATTGCTCAAAGCGCTCAACAAGAAGCCCTGCGGGATGTGCTGGAAGATATGCAAGGGTTGTTTGAAGCGAGCTTCCGCAATGGCGAAACAGAAATTCACGTAGGTGCCGAAGCGTGGATTCAAAAGTCCATCGGACTCAGGGCTGGCTACGGTGCCAAAAGTGGTGTGGGAAGCAGTTCAAGCATGGCGTTGGGAGCAAGCGTCAAAATTCCAATTTCAGAGTTCGCTTTGCAATTCGACTACGCTTTCCAAATTATAACTGGGGAACTGGATGCAAAATCAGCGCATCGCATCTCGACTAATATTATCTTTTAATTAGAAACCGAGTTTTTGCGAAAAGCTCGGTTTTTAGTGGTTAATTTCATAAGTTCGTATAGGGTTCTACAGTGGACGGACGGAGAAAGTCCGCTACGGCAGCTAAACACCACGTAGTGCCTCTCCTCTGTCTGGACACTTCTTATCCTACATGAATTTAAAAATTGAACCACTAATCCCACGGAGGTTTTTATGAGCAAGCTAAATATAACATCGGTTTTAGTGCTTATCTTTCTTATGTTCGCGCCTGTCGCCACTGGGTTTGCGGCAGTGAGTTCCATCGGAGAAATTAACGTAGAGGGAAGCAACCAGGGAGAAGTGGTTGCGTCATCCACGGCAACTTTAGTCGTATCGCTAATCATAGATAGGTCAAGAGCGGAACCAGGCGAAGAGATAAAAACCATTGAGATAGTAATGCCGGCTGGATTTAGCAATCCATCGGATGAGAAGGTTTTTCTGAATTCAAAGGAAACCGCTTTTACGCCGAAAGTCTCAGGGCAATCACTCTTGATAGAGTTGAAAGAATTGATACTCGATTTTGAAAGCACGTTGGCTGACATTTCCTTCAAAGTCAAAACGCCAAATTTAGTAACAAAACGTGCTGCTTTCCGGGTTCGATTGCGGAATCCCTTCGACGATGTGATTGGGTCCGACGTAAAGGCTGGTAATGCTGACCTAAAAGAGAAGAACAACAATAGTTTAAATTTAATTGTTGTGGCGAATGAGCCTCCGCCAACGCCAACAGGATTTGCCGCAAAAGTTGACCCGGAGGGGGAAAACGATGCGTTGATAAATTGGGATAAATCGCCTGATTTGGATGTGGACGGCTATTTTGTATATCGAGACGGAACACAAATAAATATTCCAGGCGCTGAAACTACCAAATTCAGAGACATCAACGTTCCAGAGGGTAAACATGATTATACAATTAAAGCATACAAGGCTGGCGGGCAATTGCTGTCTGAACCGTCTAAAATTGTAACCGTCAACATCGGCACCGACAAAAAGTCACCATTGCCTCCCTCTTCCCTTGAACTAAAATTGACCGATTACGGGATGGAACTGAAATGGGCTTCCAGTCCGACAGCGGATGTTTTAAAATACATCTTGTATTTTAAAAAGCCGCAAAACAATGAGCCGCAACAGCTCAGAGAGTTGCTCAAAGAAGCGGGCAAACCTGATGAACAGGGAGTCGGGTTGCTGTATAGCTTTACCGACAAACCAGATTTATCTAAGCCGGGAGAGTATATTTACACGGTGGTGGCAGTGGATGAAGCAAATAATAAATCTGAAATATCCAGAGCGCATCGCGTATTCGATAAACCCTATCCGAATCCGTTCACGCCCCTTTCGTCAAACGAAAGGTTTAATAAAATTACTTTTGCCGCGGGGATGATAGGGGCTGTCGAAGGGCAATTTAGCGTGAAAATCTATGACATAGACGGCGCGCTTGTGAAGGAATTTGTGGCAATTGGCGGTGAAAGAGACTGGAAATGGAACGGAAAAGATGAAAATGGTGAGTATGTGGAAAGCGGAATATACATCTATCAAATCCAGGTTGGCGATGGAAAACCTGCGGTGGGTACTATTATCGTAGCGAAGTAAAAGGAAAGTACGAAAATGAAAGACCAATTTCATTTTACTCTCTGTAAAATACTTCACAACCTTTGAGGTCAATTTCATACTTCTATGCGATATGTAGGGCTAAGCGAAGTTGCGACTAAAGGGAGCAATTTGGGCTAAGCGGCTTCGCTCCCGTTAGCCGCTTAGCTCGTTTAAAACTCAACTATTCCGGACTGCGTTCTGTGTTGTTCTTGATTTCGGTTAGAGTCTCGTTTATACGAAAGAACAAAATTAAGATTTCACAGTAGATTCTGACAACAAAAGGTCCGAGGAGCAGGTACAGCAAGCCCATCAGGACTTGTACTCCCCCCCCATAACGGGAGGCAGCACCAATGACAATGAAAACGATGCCGCCAATAATACATAGGACAACCCCTACCCAGAAAATTATCTGAATAATTATCGGAGTTATCATCTTACGAAATGCTAAAAAGTCGTTCATACCTTCCTCCTTTTAATAGAGCTATTAGCTAACTTATATCCTCCTACCTATGCGGACGAAAGCTCGCAAAATCCGATAGATTCAAACTAATTACCTTGACTTTCTGATTTAAGTTTAACATCTCACGCGTGGATTGTCAAGCGAAAATTTGACAGCGACGAAATTAGGAAAACTTGCTACCGAATTTTAGAAGGACACAAGTGGGGAGTTTTTTCTGTGGAAGAATATTGGCAAGGTGTCACTGCTATCTGGAACGGAAATTATCAAGAAGCCATCAGTGCTTTTACTGCTGTAGATAAGACTGTGTTATCACTAAATACTTGATAATTCGTCCGTAACGCTGACTTGTTTTTTTACCCTGAATAGTAAAGAGTGAAAAGTAAAGAGTAAACTGCCTTATTACTCTTTACTCATTACTCTTCACTATTTGTAATTCTCCTTCCATAAGGTTTTCTCTGAATTATCAAACAATATGTGATAATACAGGCCGGGTGAGAAATAAGTGACCAAAAAGTCGAAGTTTTTGTTGACATCAGTCTTCAATTTAAGCTATAATATTCCCGCATACAAAGGGAATAAGCGTCAATATTGAGCTTACCCTTTGAATGCAATCTTTTCATCGGGAGGTGATACCGCATGGAAATCAAAATTGAATACTGCACAGCGTGAGGCTACGTGCCCAAAGCCGTCAGTATGACGGAAGCGTTGTTAGAAGAATACAAGACCAAAATCGACGGGATTACCCTCGTTCCATCTGGTGGTGGGCGTTTTGAAATTACCGTTGATGGAGATTTGATATACTCAAAGCTGGCTACGGGAAGATTCCCAGAGGTTGGCGAGATTAAAAAGGCAATAAAGTAGCCTTGCTACTTACGCAGATATGCAAAAATGGAGACAGCATTTGGGGTGGATGGAAGCGTCCGTCCCAATGCTGTTCAACTAAAACGAATTACGAATTAAATTAGAAGGGGATTTTGACCCACCAATTTTAGAATTACAAATTTCTTAGAAGACGTCATTTCCTAAGTTTTGCTCGCAATTCCCAGTTTTCGTCGAAATTCCAATTTTAGTTATCAAAAAGAAGGGGGGTTTGGGGGGATGACAATTGAAGATTGTTCGTTTTTTCAATAGTCAATCTTCAATACCTTTGGATTGTCCCCCCAAAATAGAGATGAATAAACAGGAAGCATTCCGTGTCATTGAAGAGAGCCGTCCACAGCAAACTTACCGCGGGGCTGTCGTCGGTTGCGGCAGGATGGGCAGCACCATAGACGATGAACATATCGGCATGCCGCACTATCCCTGGCCGTGGGCGCATGCGCCGGGAATGATAGCCGCCGCAGGTGTGGAGTTGGTAGCCGGTGCCGATGTTGAGTGCGCAAAGCTGGAGGATTTTAAGCGTCGATGGGGCGTAACTGCGCTCTATACCGACTTCCGCGAAATGGTAGAAAAAGAGCAACCTGACATCGTCAGCGTGACGACTCGCCCCAAAGAGCGGGCAGAGATTACCATAGCCTTAGCCGAAATGGGTGTCAAGGCTATCTTCGCCACAAAGCCGATGTGTCCCAGTCTGGCGGAAGCAGACGCGATGATAGAAGCCTGCAAAAAAAGCGGCACTATACTCGCCATTGCCTGCCACTTAAACTGGTACAACTGGTATACCAACGCTCGGAAAGTTATCGCTGACGGAGCTATCGGCAAGTTGCGGTCAATGATTTGCCACAGTCCAGCGAGCCTGTCGAATTTGCATAGCCACACGTTGGCGTTGTTTCGGCTATTTGCTGGCGCGCCGGCTAAGTGGGTTTTTGGACACATGGACAGCGACGAACGAGCCGCAGGCGATGGTGACTTATCTGGTTCTGGGTACATCGTCTATGAGAACGGCGTGCGCACGCTCATGAACTCGCGCGCAGAAACTTCCGGCTCGGGATGGACGCTGGAGTTCATGGGCGAAACCGGCCGCATTCTCTCGCGCAACGCCCACGCCCAGTTTGAACTCTGGTGCAAACACCCTGAAACGGGTGGGCCCATACAGTGCCAATTCCCCAACCCGTGGCATCCACGCAGTTCTATGGTGGATGCAATCGAAGGCGTCTGCCATTCAATTGGGGAAGGCGAGGAGAAAATCTGCCCAGGCGAATTCGGACGCGAGGCATTGGAAATAGCAATTGCCCTGCGCGAATCGCACAGACGCGGCGGAGTTAAGGTGGAATTGCCATTAGAAGATAGAAGTCTGCGGATAGGGTGAACTGGAGTTCGGAGAGCGCAAGTAAAAACATTTACCTTTTAAATAACTATTCCAAAGGAGGGAATGTTCGGTGCAAGCATCGAAAGTCAACGGTTATATTACCAATGAAGGGCATCTTGTATTAGATGCCCCGTTGTCTTTGCCACCGGGCAAAGTAGAAATCATCGTGCTGTTTGAGGAGGCAAGCGCGCGGCAGAAGCCAGCAACAAAAAGGCGAAGCGGTATTTCAGGGCGCGAAAAATTGAATAAGCGGTTAGCGGAGGAAAGCTGTCAACTTGCCGCTATGAATTTTGATGATATTGGCACAGATGAGGAATGGACACGGGTTCAGAATGAAGCTCTGTTTTCTTTAGAGGAAGAATGCGTTGGAGAGGAAAACAGTGGAAATTCGTAGAGGAGACGTATTTTTAGCCAATTTGGATCCTGTCATGGGGCATGAACAAGGCGGTAGACGTCCTGTTGTCATTGTGCAAAACGATGCAGTCAATCATGTTCTTGACACAGTGTTAGTAGCTCCGCTGACGGCGAATCTCCAAGCCGCTAATTTTCTTCTTACAGTAACACTTATTTAACCACCGGTTTAGCCAGAGATTCCGTAGCGTTGCTGTTCCAAATTCGGACATTGGATAAACGCCGGCTCCAGCGGAAGTTAGCCCATCTATCAGAACAATTCCTCTGGCAGATGGATGCGGCAATTCGTTTGGCATTTGATGTTTAAAAAAGGAGGAAATTCATGGACATAAGTTTCTCAACAAGCGCAGGAGGAGGGGGTTGGAGTTTAGAAGAATGCGCAAAATGGTCAAAGGAAAATGACTTCGACGCCATACGCCTTCATGCAAGCGGCGTAGTCGCATACGACAAAATTTCACAGCAAGGGCCGGACGAAGTCAATGACTCTCTGAAGGAACACGGCATCTACCTTGCCGCACTCACAGCCCACAATAATTTGCTTGATGACGATGCTGAAGAACGCGAAGCCGCAGCAACGCGCCTGAAAAACGCTATCGAAACGGCAAGCATTTTGGGCGTACCTGTGGTGGTGACGCACGCGGGAAGCCCTGTCAGTTGGCATTTTTACGGGCAGTTCTCATCTACTCCCGGCAACCCGCAAGATAGGTCAATTGAACTTGTAGAGCGATTCAAGCAGATGTATACGCCCGTCGTGAAATTAGCGGAGGAGAAGGATGTCAAAATTGCGCTGGACGTTGCAGTGCGGATGGGCAATATTGCATGTAATCCTGAGATGTGGGAACGCATACTTGATGCCGTTCCATCGGACAACCTCGGGCTTTCGTGCGACCCGTCGCATTGGGTTTGGATGATGATTCTGCCCGCAGAAGACACCATCCGCATGTTCGATGGAAAATGGTACTATGCAGATGTCAAAGACTGCGAAGTCAGCCCGCAGATGCTATTCCGTCAGGGCATCATCGGAAACTGGTGGTGGCAGTACCGCGTCCCCGGACGCGGGCAACTCAACTGGGGGACACTAATCGGCGCGCTGGTCGAATCAGGCTATGACTACGTCCTCTGCATCGAAAACGAGGACAGAGGCATACCAGGCTTAGATGGATTTGCCCTCGGCTGCCGGTATTTGCGGCAATTTCTGCCGAAACGGAACTTGTATACGGAAGGCAGCTAAAGTGTGGGGCAAGTCCGAAGGCACAGATGAAAACTCAAAAAGTATTTACATTAGCGATGTAGCGGAGGCTTTCCGTCCCTCCATTTACCCGTGCCACACACTGGCGAGACGGAGGGGTGCCGCTACATCGTTTACATAACGAATCGAAAGACCGGTTGCGGGAACAGGAACCAATGCAGGTAAAACTACGAAATTCTTATAAAACTTCGACTACAGTTAGTTGAGAGGGTGAAAAATAATTTAACAGTACCATTAGCAAATCAAGGGGGGATAACAATGGCACAAACCATTTCGCTCGACGCGTTGCCATCTGATACTGAGCAGATGTTGCGGACCGCCTGGGATGCCAAGGAAACTGTTCTCATCGAGCACGAGGGCACGGCGGTGGCAGCGGTGGTACCGATGGAGGAATATCGGCGGCTCCACCCTGAAAAACCAACACCCTTGCCGCAGGAAGCAATATCTTATGAACTTCCATCGGAATTGCTAACTGCCTACCACCGTTTATTGGATAAGAAGTTTATGACAGGTTTAACCGCTGACGAGGAAAAAGAATTGGCTCTGCTTGACAACCGACTGGATGAAGCGGACATATCAACATCCCTGGAGCAATCCATCAGAACTAAGGCGCACAAAGAACATCAGCAACGGATGGTTGTTCTTAACGATATCCTTGCTAAACTTCGAGCATTGAACAACTTGCCATGAATAGAGAAATTTTTCAACCCCGTATCAGACGCAAAGAAACCCCACCGCAGATGACGGGACGCAGGGGGTATCTCAAAGCCAGGGAACACCTTCGTCGCGACTTCGAGGAGCGTTGTGCCTACTGTATGATTCATGAAACACGAGGCGGCGGAATAGAGTCATTCTGGATTGACCATTTCAAACCCCGCAGCAAAGGTGGACGCGTCAACGATTACAACAATCTCTACTGGGCTTGCATGTCTTGCAATCACATTAAGGGGGCAGTGTGGCCGACATCGCCTGAACGCCGAAAAGGGTATCGATTTGTTGACCCGTGCCGAGAACAAGACTACGGTGTTCACTTTGTTGAGAACGAGGATGGCAACCTGATTCCACAAACTCCCTGCGGTGAATACCATGTCCTGAAACTCCGCCTAAATCGTTCGACGCGGCTGGCGTTGCGTCGCGAGAGGAATGAGTTCGCTGCTCATCTCGCTGAAGCGTTGGTTCTGATAGAAAGACTGGAGAAGAGAACAGCTACCGTATCGTGTCCAGAATCCGCCGATGAGCGTGTTGTCATCGCCCACATTCAGCGTGAAATCGAATTAATGCAATCGGAACTGGCTGTCGCTATTCCATTCATCCCACTGTGGGGCGGCGATTGAATGTAATCATTTGTTAAGCACCGTCGAAGGAGGAAACAAATATGACTCAGCCGACAACACAACCATCATCACAATATGAAGAGGAATTACTCCAAGAAATCCGCCAAATTCCACTCACCTACCTTCCGAATTTGCTCAAAATCGTTCAGCTTTTTAGGGATAGCGTAAGCAATCAACAAAGGCGGTTGGAAAAAGAAAAGGAAGAAGAGTCATCACTGGATTCTTTAGATGATATGAATCCAAAGGAACTGAAGGCATTGTTGGATATTCAAGCTCAATACGAATCGAAAGAGTGGTTGAGGGAACTTCTACCGATGCGGGTGGATTTTGATTTAATTTTGGGGTAATCATTATTGAGTGCAGGAGCACTCTCCCACCGGACGCTCTCTGCCCGTCCTAAAGCAAGCGGGACGGAGAGACGCCGCTACATTAAAGGAGGTTTTTCAAATGAAAACGATTTTTGCCATACTCGGCTTGATGTTGAGTCTAACGTTGTTAGTAGGTTGTGGGGATAAATTCGACAAGACCCCTACGGGAAAGGAACTGAAGCAACTATCCATAAACATGACGGATGTTGACCCGGCTGTTCGGTCTGATGCTGTTGAAAAAATAGGCGAAAAAGGAGTGGCGTTGAAAGGAACGGAAGCAATATCAAAAGTCTTAAAACTCTTGATACGTGCTCTAAAGGATACGGATAGTAGTGTCCGCTCAAGTGCTGCCATTGCATTAGAACAGATTGGCGATAAGCAGGCAATGGAGGCATTGGAGAAATATCAAGAAGCCCTGCGAAAAGACCGGCTCAAAAATATGGTGTTGATTCCCGCAGGAGAATTTCAGATGGGTTCCAACGGGGGTCGCGGTAGCGAACGCCCTGTTCATACTGTTCACCTTGATGCGTTTCTTATTGATAAATACGAGGTGACTAATGCGCAATATGCCGAATTTTTGAACGCCTACGGCAAAAACGTGGATGCCGCGGGACATGAGTTACTTGACATTGGTAGTCACCACTGCTTAATCGAAAAAGGGGGAAATATCTATCAGCCAAAAGCAGGATACGAAAATCACCCTGTCATTATGGTCAGTTGGTATGGCGCTGCTGCTTATGCGCAATTTTATGAAATACGACTGCCTACTGAAGCTGAGTGGGAAAAAGCCGCAAGGGGCGGTTTAGTTGGCAAGCGTTATCCGTGGGGAGACAACATCACCCACGATGATGCAAACTTTTACGGAACTGGCGGCAAGGACAAGTGGGATAGAACTTCCCCCGTCGGCAGTTTCGCACCTAATGGTTACGGTTTATACAATATGGCTGGCAATGTTTGGGAGTGGTGTGCTGATGAATACGATAAAGAATACTACGGCAAAAGCTCTCCCAAAAATCCGACTGGACCCGGAACGCCTATACTGTTCGTTGATAACGATTTCGCAAATGTTAAAGACTTGCGCGTCCTGCGTGGCGGTGCGTGGATCGACGACGATAACATCATCAGTGACGGCGTCCGTTGCGCCGACCGTAACTACTACGCACCATCCTACGGGGACAACGTCGTTGGTTTTCGTTGCGTCGCTGCCGAGGACTAACACTATAGCACTATTACCCTATTACTTCAGCATTTTGTGCTAAACGGGCGGTTGCGTTGGGAATGGCGTTTGGTGTTTCATCCGAAGGTATCGCCGTCCTGGGGGACGGCGATTGGATTTTTTGAGAAAGTATGGGGTTTACGAACTCCAAAGGACTCATAGCACGACATAGCTATGAGGAGGGACGTCACTGAAAGGCGCGTCCTGCGTGGCGGTGCGTGGAACAACAACAATAACAACGTCCGTTGCGCCAACCGTAACAACAACGAACCAACCAACAGGAACAACAACGTTGGTTTTCGTTGCGTCGCTGCCGAATACATTCTTGGCAGTAGTTGCTTTCTGCCATTTGCCAGAGTCGGTGCGGCTCAGATGCCCGCCGAGTGTGCATTTTATGTCCAAGGTGGCGTTCCTGTGTTGGGCTTTCACCCAGCCGAACATAAAAACCATCCGCGACGATTAGTAGGCTCCCTCGCTGGAGCCGAACATCGAAGCGGATACCACAAAGCTTAACGTCGTGTGGAGAAAGCAAATTGACATCTGTTGATGAGGATAAATATGCTCTGGAGAACATTGGAAATGTTATGAGCCATCAAAAAAAGAACTCAGTCAGTCGCAAGGGATTGAGTGAGGAATTCGCTAAGGGAGAAGAGCAGGTATCAGGTTTTATCTTGGAAGGTTATTTGCTCAAGCAGCAGAAACGCTTTGACGAGGCAGCAGATAAATACGCTCAAGCCGCTCAAATTGAGGAGGCGTTATGTGCTGAACTCTCCAAAAAAGGGTTGATGGACAAATACTACAGCCATTTTTTCAGTGCCGCTAACTGTTGGGCACAATCGGGAAACATCCATCAAGCCATTTGGATGACGAATCAACTGCTTCAATATACGAATGTTCCTGAACGTTTGCGTAAACTGGTAGAGGAATACCAGCAGATTCTACGCACCCAACGTAAGCAGTGGTTCGCTTTTTTAACTCAATCCCCTGCTATTGTAACTGCTCCCGATAGGTAAAAGGAGGAGAATAATGAACATACTACGAGGATTGAACGACGAACAAACAATGGCGGTACTCCATCACACCGGGCCGATTTTAGTGCTTGCCGGACCGGGGACGGGAAAGACAAGGGTAATCACTCATCGGATAGCATATTTAATCAAGAGGTTCAACGTGCCTCCTGAACGCATTTTGGCGGTTACCTTTACAAACAAAGCCGCGCAAGAGATGCGTTCGCGGGTTAGTTTACTTTTGGAAGCGGCGATTGATGTCTGGATAGGCACATTTCACGCAACGTGCGTGCGAATCTTACGGGAACACGGAAACGAAATCGGGCTGAATCCGAATTTTGCAATATTTGACCAAGAAACACAGAACGAAGTTATCGTCGAGAGTGTGCGCGATTTAAGTATGAACCCGGAGATTTATCCAGTCTGGTATCTGCGCGATATCATCAGCGCTATGAAAATCCGCTTAGACAACCCCGACAACGCGCATGACTATATCCGCACACGCGAGGGTGATGTCATAATTGACCCGGATGAACAGGAGGAGATAGTCAACCTGCTAAAAAAATACCAGGAGAAGTTATCCGAATACAACGCGCTGGATTTTGACGATTTAATCTTAAACGCTGTGAAACTGTTGGGTCAAAAAGGGGATGTCAGCGAACAATATCAGCGCAGGATTCGCTATATCCTCGTCGATGAATTTCAGGATATAAACTTCGCACAATATGAATTCCTTCGGCTGATTTGTAACCCAGAAAAGAACATCATGGCGGTAGCTGACGATGACCAAACGATTTATAGTTGGCGTGGTTCTGACCCGGCTTTCATAGACAAATTCAAGACGGATTTTGGCGATAGAGTTATCATGCTGAAGGAACACTACCGCTCTACAAAGAAGATATTGATAGCGGCTCAAGAATTGATAAAAAATAACCCTCGTCAAAAGGGCGAGAGCGTACTCGAAACTGAAAATGCCCTCGGATACAATTTGGTATGCTATCATCTGGATTTTCCTGACGATGAACTCAAAATAGTCTCCACGCTGATTGGAAAACTTGTCACAGAAAGACGATATTCTTACGGTGACATCGCAATATTTTATCGCACCCACCGACTGGGTGAACGGTTGGAAGAACACCTGTTGCGCCAGAACATCGGCGTACAGCGCATACGACAACTGAGTTCCTTCCACGATGAGAACGTTAGAAATATCGTCGCATATCTGCGGTATGCGCAATGGCACTACGATAAAGAGTTAAAACTCGCTATGAATTTTCCCCAGGTTCTCATAGACGAAGTTACGATGGTGAAGTTGGAGTGGTTAGCTCAAAAAGCAAACACAACCCTCGAAGAGCTTTTGAAAAACATAGATGATTATCGAAAAGAAATTGGTCCATTGACACGCAGGAACATAAAACGCTTTTTCACACGTTTTGGAGAGTTCTTGGAGGACATCAACGGCAGTAGAATTACCAACATAGTGCTGGATTTGTTCAAACTGCTCGAAGCCGAACGCAGTCCCTATAGTAGCGAAGATATCGAATTGCTGGAAATTGCAAAGGAGGTACGGTGGCTTACGAATGCAACAGATACGCTCTATCGCGCAATCGACATCAAAGAGCCAATCCACATAACCGCAACCTACGGGATAGACAACTACTGTGCAGCGCGGATAATTGTCGAGACGTTGGAAGATTACCTTGATGTCAAACCTGAATTGAATTTTCTCCCTGCTGACGATGGAACAGTAGATGATTATGACGAGGGGGTTCACATCTTAATTGGCTCTTATGACACTGTTCCAGCAGGCGGTGCCATGAAGATTGTAATCGGCGATGTAGCGTCCAGTGAAGATTCGGTCATACAACTGTGTGCGCCCGAAAACGAAATTACCGTAGCATCAAAGGAGAAAGGAGAAGGACAGGCTTCGCCTTCCTTCTTTGCCCTGTCTCCTATCGCCCTGAAACTTTGCCAACGGCTTTTGGGATATTTTGAAAAGACGAATTTAGACGGGTTCGTCGTTTACGATTTGGAGACGCTCACAAATGAACCAAAATCTGCGGAAATAATTGAAATAGCGGCAAGTCTGCTAAACGCGGAAGGGCAAGGATACAAACATTTCCACCAACTGGTAAAACCAAAAAGACCGATTCCAAGGGGAAGCACAAGGATTCACGGCATAGATGACAAAACCGTAGAAAATGCTCCGCCAATCGAAGAAGTGTTGCCCCAATTTTTAGATTTCATCGGGGATAGAATCTTAGTGGGACACAACATCGAAGAATTCGATAATCGCGTGATTGATAGGGAGATGAGTAATTATTCGAGGCGTGGTTTATCCAACCCCTTCTACGATACCTGTATAACAGCGAAAAGGCTTTATCCGCGAGAAAATTACAAGTTGGAAGTGCTTGCGGACAAATTTGGGATTGAACACGAGATATTGCATCGCGCCCTTGAAGATGTGGAGGTTACGAGACAGGTTTTTGAACGCTTGAGCAAAGAGGACTGGCGACGCAGAGAACAAATATCTCTGCCGGAGATGTCCTGTTATGTAGCTCTAAGTTTGCTTGATAAGGGCATCCCGATGAACGACGAGCGCGAGGAACAAACGTTATACAACGCAGCAGTCCGATATATCGTACATCACCAGGTTCCACTGGATTGGCTCACGGAAAAACTTCAACCTACCGACAACGAACGGGTAGACCAATTTATGCGTCAACTGCGAAAAGCCAACGCCCCAGAATCCAGAGATGATACCCTGTGGCGCAACCTGAAAAGCAACTTCATGAACAACGTAGTCGCTTATGAATCCAACAGCCTCTGTCTCGAACGGGTGTACACCGTCGTGAGAGACAAAAGCCAGCGAAAGGATTTTGCCGACTTTCTCGATTACCAGTCGCTTGTTCACAACATTGACGAGATGGAATCCGACGAGGGCAAGGTTGCTATGATGACGCTGCACTCCGCCAAAGGCACGGAATTTCCAGTCGTCATCATGATAGGCATGGAGGAAAGGACGTTTCCAATCTATCGTTCTGACCAACCACCGGAGATGCTGGAGGAGGAACGACGCTTGTGCTATGTGGGCATGACACGTGCTAAAGAGAGATTGTATCTTACTTCTGTAAGCCGACGCACAAGCGATATAGAGAGGGGAAGCTCAATGTTTATCAGGGAAATCCCGTCTAATCTGGTGCGGCACTGGACGCAAAGGAACCGCTCTTAGTTTTATTCATCTACCAATTTGCTGCGGGATGGGCTGTTCATCTTGTCCTTTCCTCTTTCTGCTTTTTTGTTCTCTTTCTTTCCGCAACGAGAAGCAGCGTACTTAATTATCTCCTTTGCGATGTTCAATCTGGTAGCGCGTTCCAGTCCCTCGAAGCCCGGCGAAGGATTAACCTCCAAAACGAGCGGGCCATTTTTGCTCTGCAGTATGTCCACTCCCGCAACATCCAATTGCATAGCTGCTGTTGCCTCTAATGCGATATCTTCGTATTCAGCGTCCAGTTCAATGAGCGTTCCTTCCCCGCCGCGGTGGATATTCGCTCTAAATTCCCCCTCGCGGGCCTTGCGTTGCATCGCGCCCACCAGTTTGCCACCGATTACAAGGGCGCGGATGTCCCTGCCGGCGGCTTCAGCGATAAAGGGCTGAACAATATAATCCTGACGCAAATCACACATAGCGTCAATCGCCGAAGAGAGCGCATACTGCGTATCCAGCAACATGATGCCCCTGCCCTGAGTACCTTCAAAGGGTTTAATTATGAACGGGTATCTGCCCGTGCGTTTAACGGCTTGGGACATAAATTCCGTTGTCCCAAGCGTAAAGGTTGGAGGCACAGGGATTCCGTTCGCAACGAGGATGCGCAAACTCCTGAATTTATTGCGAGCGTTGGAAATAGCTTCCGCACTGTTTATCGCGCATACGCCTACCCATTCAAAGTGTTCTACTACTTCCAAGCCGTAACGCGCAGTCGCAAGACTCAAGCGCGGGATGAGGACATCAATGTTATCTGCCACAAACTGGCGGTGATAGATTTTGTATCCTCTGCCTTCGATATGCAAATAACAATCGAAGGGGTTCATCACAGCGACGGTATGCCCCATGTTTTTGGCTACATTTTGAAGTCGTATTGTGCTATAACACTGTTTATCTTTGGATAAAATTCCAAGTTTCATGATAAAAACGCTGGTTAAAAAATCCGCCACGGTTCCAAAAATTCTCAAGCAGATTTGCAAAATTATTAATCGGCGCGGTCTAAAAATTTGTACTTCTATTTTCCCTGCCGTTTTGCTGTGTTATATTAGCACTGAAAATCTATCTTGTCAACATTTTGTTGACAAAAGTATCGGTTTTTAATTATAATGTAGGTGTTGAAATATTTTAGCAGAGCAGGCCGGAGGCATGCTCGTAGATAAGGGGGATAAATTCATGAACAAACTCTATTGGACAATTGGAGCTTCGATGATAGCCATTCCGGTAGCTCTAACTGTTGTTCTTCTAATTACCACACCAACATCATCTCGAACAATTGTTCTGGCTACCATGCTCTTTGTTATAGTTGCTATCGCCACATCTTTATTCATATTCAGACCGGAAAAGGGCAGAACGATATCTAAGACAACATCTGCTATTTTTACGATGTGTATATCTATTGGGCTGGTGTTGATAAATATTCATCAGATTAACGATAAGAGAGCTTACAATACCCTTTGGTGGATTTCACTGCTTCTTATGACGATTGGACTGGCGCTCGTGGGGATGACATTCTTTTTTTATGCAAGGCAAGACAAAGATAAAAAGATTTTTTGGCTGTTTTCTGGCTCCTTTGTAATTGTCATGGTAATTCTGGGAACAGTCATTAGAATCGCTGGTATGTGATACCAACTAATCGTCAGGAATAAATCATCATCAAAGAAAAATTCAGTTTATCAAAGGACACACATTATGAGAACTAAACCGATTGTTGTTGCGCATAGAGGCAATTCATCTCAAGCGCCTGCTAATACTTTAGTCGCATTTCGTCAGGCTATTGAGCTTGGTGTGGATATGATTGAGATTGACGTGAATCCTACCAAAGATAGAGTACCCGTATTGATTCACGATGCCAAAGTTGACCACACTACAAACGGAAAGGGTTTGGTATCGTCCATGACGTTGGCTGAGATTAAGCAGTTGGATGCTGGCTCGTGGAAGGACAAAAAATATGCGGGTGAGCGTGTGCCTACTTTTTCGGAAGCCCTGGAGTTTGTCAAGGGTAAGGTACATTTTTCAGTTGATGTGAAGAATGAGGACATCATCCCAGAGATGGTGAAGGCTATAAAAAATGCGGATATGAAGGATGACGTGGTAATCTGCGGTTGTTACGTCTCAACCGCCCAAAAGGTACGCCAATACGATGACCAGTTGAGAATCGTTCTGAACGTTGATTCTGACTTAGAGAAACTCGCCAAACGAGAGGATAAGTCGGATTTCATCCGAGAATATATCCGCCAGGCATGTTATGCTCAGTTGAGCGCGCTGAATGTGAGCTACAAGTATGTTACTGAAGAGTTGGTGAGACGGGCGCATCTGCGCGCATTGCCTGTATGGACGTGGACGGTTGATGACGAAAGGGATATGCGTAGTCTAATCAACATGGGCGTAGATGCTATCTATACAAATTGTCCTGAACGATTGTTGAAGGTGCTACGGAAATAGAAGGAGCTAAATTTGGAGTGAAACAACTTCTTTCTGGAAATGAGGCCATAGCAAGGGGTGCTTATGAAGCCGGGGTTACCATCGCAACCGGTTATCCCGGTACACCCAGCACAGAAATATTAGAAAATGTAGTTAAGTACGACGACATCTACTGTCAGTGGTCAACTAATGAAAAGGTGGCTTTGGAGGTAGCGGCGGGCGCTGCTTTTGCAGGTGCCAGGGCGATTGTTACGATGAAGCATGTTGGTTTGAATGTAGCCGCGGACCCGTTGATGACGCTGTCGTATTTGGGCATCAAAGGCGGGCTTATAGTAGTCGTAGCGGATGACCCAAATATGCACTCATCTCAGAACGAACAGGATACGAGGCATTACGCGCGGTTTGCAAAAATACCTATTTTTGAGCCGTCTGACAGTCAGGAAGCAAAGGATTTTGTAAGATTGGCACTTGAAGTCTCCGAAAAGTTCGATACCCCCGTCATACTCCGCTCAACTACGAGGATTTCACATTCAAGGAGCGTCGTAGAGTTAAAGGATAGGACGCCCAATCCCAACGAAATTTTATTTGAAAAGAACCCGATGAAATATGTTGCCATCCCGCTCTATACGAGAAGGATGCGAGTCAAGGTGGAAGAACGACTCAAACATCTCGTCGAATTTGCAAATAATGTCAGTTGCAATTTTGTAAGCGAAAATGGAAACGGCGATTTGGGCGTCATTACAAGTGGCATTGCATATCAGTATGTAGCCGAAACGTTCCCGCATACGCGCATACTCAAACTCGGCATGAGCTATCCCTTCCCCGATGAACTTATCAAAAAGTTTGCCGTTAGTGTAAAAAGAGTTTTGGTAGTTGAGGAACTGGATGATTTTCTGGAGGAACACATCCGCTCGCTCGGCATTGACGTTGTAGGAAAGGAATTTGTACCCAACATAGGCGAACTAAACCTTGATAAGGTAGAGGCGGCTAAGTTAGCATTCGAGGGTAAAAATTCGGAGGACGAAAGCCCTGTTCTTGCAACGAGAGAAGAACTTTCTCAGTCTGCGGTTTCACTCCCGCCGCGTCCACCCGTCCTCTGCCCAGGCTGCCCGCACAGGGGTATCTTTTACATGCTAACAAAATTTGACGTTGTCGTCACAGGCGACATCGGCTGCTACAGTCTTGCGGTATTACCACCGCTCGAAACTATGGATACTATCATCTGCATGGGGGCTGGCATCAGCGCATCGCTGGGAATGCAGAAATCCGGGCTCAGTAAAAAAATAGTCGGCGTCATCGGAGATTCAACCTTCTTTCACTCAGGCATCACCGGACTACTGGACATCGCATACAACAAAGGGAATGTCACCATCCTGGTACTCGACAACCGTATCACAGCGATGACGGGACATCAGCACCATCCCGGCACCGGCAAAACGCTGATGGGTGAGGACACAATCGCCGCATCTATCGAAAATATCGCTGCTGCCTGCGGTATCAAAAGGGTCAAAGCGGTTGCCCCGTATAATCTGGAGCTTTTACATGAAGTCTTTGACGAAGAGATAAACGCGGATGAACCATCCGTGATTGTTTCGAGAGAACCGTGTATATTGTTAAAAAGAAGAGGAGGCACACTCCCCAATCTCCACTCTGAAGTAGACGAGGATGTATGCAAAGTCTGCAAGCTCTGCCTCAAGTTAGGCTGTCCGGCTATGGAAATGTCGTCTGACGGCGATAAGAAAAGCGCGCATGTGAATACTCTTCTTTGTGCAGGGTGCGGGCTTTGTGTGCAGATTTGTAAATTCCACGCCGTAGAGCTAAAAGAGTAAAAAAAATTATGGAGCGATAATATGTCCAACACAACAAACATTGTCTTATCAGGCGTAGGCGGGCAGGGAATTCTACTTGCCAGCAGGATTATCTCTCATACTGCTTTGTCAAGCGGATACGATGTCAAAACCAACGAAGTTCACGGCATGGCACAGCGCGGCGGAAGCGTAATCGCCCAGATACGATTCGGAGAAAAGGTTTTCTCGCCGCTCATCAAAAAGGGCGATGCCGATTTTCTCATAGCGCTTGAAAAGGTAGAAGCGGTGAGATACGCTGACTACCTCAAGGATGGCGGTTGGACTTTCGTTAATATGCAGGAAATCATCCCCACGACGGTGACATCAGGTGCGGCCGTTTATCCTGATAACATTGATTCCATCCTGAAAGAGACATTCGCGAACATCCTTATGGTGGATTGCATTTCAACCGCAATGGAGCTAAAAAACATAAGAGTTGCAAATGTGGTACTGCTCGGCGCGCTGTCCAACTATCTGCCATTCAGCGATGACGTATGGAATGCTGTCATATCGGAAAGTGTGCCAAAGAAAGCGTTGGAAGCTAATATTTTGGCTTTTAACAGAGGGAAAGCTATTTAATCTGCATTACAAGGAGGATTAAAAATGCCAGCACTTCGAATACTACAGAACGGGCAAATATCCCTGCCAGTGGAATTTTGCAAAGATTTAGGGTTAAAAGAAGGAGATATTATGAACGCAGAGATACAAGCAGGGCGTCTCATATTAACCCCTGTACCGCTCGCTGAAAAGATGGAGGCAGAAAAGCGTGCTTTTGCTAAAGAAAAATTCTTTGAGACGGTTGATGAATTAAGAGAACGGACTAAAGATGCACCCTTGGAGGACATTCAAGCCGTTATTGATGAGGCTGTCAATGTTGTCAAACAGGAAGAATGAAAGGCGAAAGGTTAAATTATATGGCCTCGGTTTTGTATCTTGTAGTTATTGATAATAATATCATGCTAAAATCTTGGATGCTTGGCGAGAAGGAAAGATTGACATCATCACCTCGCCCCCGATTATTGAGGAGTTGCGTCGAGTGCTTTTTTATGAAAAAGTTCGCAAGTATAGTCTTATGAATGCCCAAGAAATCAACGATTTAATAGATGAATTAGAGACGGCTGGAATAAAAACACCGGCGCAATTAAAACTCAAGGTTATCGAAATTGATCCAGCGGATGATAAATTTCTCGTTGCTGCTATTGAGGGAAAGGCTGATTATATTGTATCCGGCGACAAACATCTAAAGACTTTGGGAAGTTATCAGGGGGTACAAATAGTCACACCTGTAGAATTCGTCAAGATTTTAGAGAGCGGAGGTACTCAATCTGCCCGGTTTTAATCTGACACAGGAAATTCCCTTAA
>CAZRLY010000002.1:16958-46947 GCA_964601015.1 uncultured bacterium | reverse complement strand
CCAGCTAACCAGCCGTCCACAATAATCACGTCAAAGGTGAAGCACGGGGCTATTGGCAAATCTATGGAAGTCAGCGCCAATCAGGAGGTTATTAGAAATTTCGACCCGATTATCAAAAACGGCATACACTTCCTCTCCACCTGGTTTAGATTTGAAAACCCGGGCGGAGACAATACTCTGCACATCTACATGGGTGAGGTGCAAAGGGAATGGAGCGCAGGCCCCGTCATCAGAATCGGTGCCCAGTCTGGCGACCCGAATAAAGTTGGGGTACACGATGGCGACGATGTGAAGCCTGTTGGAGACATCAAGAAGGGGCAATGGCAACATATTTTTACAGTCCTTGATGTGGATAATCAGAAGTATACGGTATCTCTTGACGATGTAGTGGTTGCCACAAATTTCTCTTGGCGAAATCCAGCTAATCACCATGGATTGGGTTGGCTCATGTTAGGTTTTGACCTCGGTGCGGGACTTATCGGCTACTATGATGACCTAATTTTCGGTGAAGGAGATGAGCTTCCTTCTTCGTCCGTTGAACCTGAGAACAAGCTCGCTACTACTTGGGGGCGCGTGAAATTTGGCATCTAAGGCAGTACGAAAAGCGTAATGAGTAATGAGGACGTTCATTATTATTTTTTACTCATTACGTTTTATTTGCATAATGTTATCCGCGCAATAAACACAATAGGCAGGTGTTAAAGATGAAGGTTATTTTGGCAACAATATCTTTTCTTATTTTCATTACAGGGGGTTCTATCGCCCATGCTAACTGGCAAGTTGACCCGAAACAGAACACGCCGGTATGTGTAGCAGAAGGCGACCAAGAACTTCCAGACATTGTAGAAGATGGACAGGGTGGTGTTATCGTAGTCTGGCATGATTCCCGCGACGGCAATCGAGACGTATACGCTCAACACATCAACGCTGATGGCAAAATTCAGTGGGCTGAAAATGGTGTGCCGGTCAACGTGATGGATTTTGACCAGGGGCAGCCGGTCGCGGTCAGCGATGGCGGAGGCGGCGCTATCATTGCTTGGACGGATTCGCGCGACGGGAGTCAGAGTGTTTACGCACAACGCATCAACGCAGATGGCAAATTGCTCTGGGATGTCGGGGGTGTGGCGGTTTGTGTGAACGACTTTCTTAAGGAGGATGTGGTGGCAATGTCCGACGGTGCTAATGGCGCGATATTCGCATGGGAAGACTTGCGCAACGGCAATGGCAACCAAGACATCTACGCGCAAAGGATTGATAAAAACGGTAAACCGATGTGGACAAATAACGGGGAACCCGTTTGTGGAGCGGTTGGAGACCAATTTGACCCATCTTTAACGACGGACGGCGCAGGGGGTGCTATCTTCGTGTGGTGGGATATTGGCACTCCCGATTGGAACATCGGCGCGCAAAAACTAAATTCTCAGGGCAAGCCTGTTTGGGGCGCAGAAGGGATTATGGTTTGCGACGTAAAGGGCATCCAGGGAAATCCCCTCCTCATCAACGACGGCGCTAATGGTGCTATCGTGGTTTGGGTTGATTACAGAGATGATGAGATGTCCTTTGTCGAAGGCGATATTTATGCGCAACGACTGGACGCAAAGGGAACGCATCTCTGGGCTAAAGGCGGTATTGCCATCTGCAAACTGCCATCGAATCAGCAACAGCCTGTTGGAATCAGCGACAGCGCAGGGGGTATAATTTTAGCGTGGCGGGATGAACGAGACGTATATGCGGATATTTATGCGCAACGCGTCGACAAGGATGGTAAAACACTCTGGCAGGAGGACGGCGTGCCAATCTGTGTCGCCGGAGGCATGCAAAGCGAACCAAAATCAATCTCGGACAGCGCGTCGGGAGCAGTGATTTTTTGGAAGGATTTTCGGAAAGATTATGATGACAAAAGTGCCGATGAGATTTTTGCACAACGCATCAACAGCGCAGGAAAATTTCTCTGGCAGAAAGACGGCGTTGCTGTCTGCACCGCTGGCGGACAGCAACTTTGTCCGCGCGCCGCTTCCGATGGCAAAGGTGGTGCATTCATCGTTTGGAGCGATTTCCGAAACAAAGAGGGAGATATATACATCCAGCCATGCGGTTTTCCAAAAAAAGTAAAGAGTAAAGAGTAATGAGTGATACTACTACCTTGTTAAAAAGGTTTTGAGTTGTAGGTCAAGATTCATATCTCGACAGGAAAGCGTCGATTTCTGTTTCTTGACCTACGGTGTTAGTCAAAATTAAATTAACAATTTATCTACGGGCGTGGGGTGTCTCAATGGTTTTTGCGGCAAAAAAGCACCGCAAAAATACTCTTCGTTTTCCCGTCTTCTCGTTGTCGTTTTTTTTTCACTTTCTGAGAGAACTCTGGAAAGCTCTATTCAGCTAATCCACAGATGCTATCCACAAGTTCACTAACAGCTTCGATTTTTTCTATCTCTCCAACCTGGGATATTTCATCCGACACTCCTAAAATCAGCCGGGGAGCAAACATATCAATCACCTGACGGGCAAAATCCACAGTCTCCTGAAGGGAGAAGTGAGACAGAAAGTGTATCGCTGGCAGTAAATCCAAGCATACCATGTTGTCCTTTACCGCGTCTTTGATTTGTTGTAACGTCATGTCAGCCATAGGAGCGGGGGTAAGGGCTTCTACGCCATCAAGCCCCGATTCCTGGAGATATGGCAGTATTGTCGCTGAATTGCCGTCCCAATGAGTATGGACAAACCGTCCTGCCGCGTGTAATCGTTCGCTTATATGTTGCCAGCGCGGCAGTAGATATTTTTTAAGTATCGGTGGTGGCGTAAACTCGTTAGTAGCGTGGTCACCGAGATTGAACACCCTGCAAGGCAGTTGTAGAGCGGCATCTATCAACCGGTCATCGCGACGGAGGCAAGCCTCAAGATATACTTCCACCTCGTCTCTGTGGTCAAATAATAGATATACGCTATTTGGCAGTCCTGCGTGCGCTTTGATGAGTTCCGTGAAGCCTGAACTGGACAAAAACACGGTTGGTTCAGCGCGATGTCCAACTCTTTCCGCCGCCGCTGTGAATGATGCCACGTTAGCGCGAAATTGTTGGCGTTCTACTAACTCAGTGAGGATTCGTAAGTCAGCAGCAGTTTTTACAGCAAAATCCACAATCCGCCGATTGCGAAGTTTTCCGTCTTCCCAGATATCCTGGTGTACTGTGCGTAACTCTCCACTCGGTATACGGACAGTAGTGATATGTAAAATACCATCTTGTTCGGCAGTGCGTTCGATGTCAGCCGGCTCCTCATATCCATCTATACCTGCCGATGCTGCATACCGCACTGAACACCCCAAAGCATCGTATATCCCCAGATAATCCAAATCCTGAAATCGCTCCGGTAATGTACCGGCGGCTCGGTGGTGATGAATCCACGTTTCCAGACGGGGTTGCCATAGAACCTTATCCGTACTGCCCTCGAAAATAGCCAAATTCAGTTCCTTACGTGTCATAACAATTCTCCTAATTATAATTTCCTGAAGTTCACCGACGGCAATAATTAAAGAAAGCAGCTATCTCTGCTACTGCCCTTATTTTAGCATATTCCAATGTTTTTGCCAAGAAAAAAATCCCGACCAAAATCGGGATTTTTTCGTTTTTACAAAATCAGTTATAAGAGATGGAGGCTATGTTTCCATTCCAATGGCAAAAGCTAACGATAATGTATATAGATAGCCCATGTCATATCCCTATCAAGATGGATGATATCATCTGCTACTACATCGTCATGTCTATCAAGAGCTTCCAGCAGATGCTCACCATGATATAAATTCCTAACAGAAAGGGAGTTTCCGCCAGCCACAGTTCCTTCGTATTGACTATC
The DNA here is from genome assembly GCA_964601015.1 of uncultured bacterium. Lineage (GTDB taxonomy): Bacteria > Poribacteria > WGA-4E > DTYX01 > CAZRLY01 > CAZRLY01. The sequence goes on along the minus strand of CAZRLY010000002.1, from coordinate 43,098 downwards.
CACATAGATATCAAGTGTTTGCGAGGTGCGATTTTCCACGTTTAAATCGTAACTGCATCCGATAATCCCACCTGCCATTATAACCAGTATAATGCCGAGGATAAATTTTGATTTCATTTTCAGTTTCCTTTCTGATTGTCATTTTTTTTTGGCATAAAGCAATACGCATGCCAACACGTTAGAAGACTGTTTTGTCAAAGGAAACGGGTTCCTTTAGTGCATGAAAGTGTATCAAGATTACGACAAAGCGTTCTAAACAGACACAGGTACTTTCCAACACAACTCCACCAAATCAAGCGGGGGGCTCGTTTCCGTTTTTTTTCACTATAATTTTATGATGGCGCTTATGCGATATTTTGGACGTTCGTTCATTTCCAGGGCAGCATGATTGAAAAACGGGTATACGCTCCACTCCACGCACCCCAGCAAGTCAGGTTTGCCATCACCGTTCATATCGCAAGCCCAGGGATTCGGTCCATGGGTTGTGAAACTTATCGGTTCGCCGAAACACTTAAATTCTCGGGGATTCTCAAATACCGGCTCCGTTTCCGAACCGACGTTCCGCAGAAGATAAATTTTGCCCGTCCCAGCAACGCTATAGATTAAATCCATCAACCCGTCGCCGTCCCAATCCACTGCGCGAAACGATTCAGTCCAGTGCATTGGGCGTCCGACTATCGAATCATCAATTAATCGCCCATCAGCAAGTTTGACGTGTGCGTGTTTTTTGAGGCGAATCTTGCCCGCAACATCGCGATACTGTACGAACAATGTCGCCTTCCTTTCATTATCGTGGGTAATTACATCCATCAGCCCATCGCCGTTCCAATCTGCGAAGGCGGCTCCGGTACGCCAAAAGAAGGGAGAGTTGTCGTCCTTGGGATAGGGGTGGTTGGGCACGTTCTTGTCTTCTGCTTTGCGACCGGATTCCGCCCGACGCTCAAAAGAATCAGGAAAACCGTCTACCTCAAGAAACTGACGTGGACCAAACTTGGGTTCTTTGTTCGTGCCGATATTCTTGTACCAGATGATGCGATTGGTCTCATTGGGCAACACCAAATCTTTTAGTCCGTCACCGTCCCAGTCGACGAAGACCGGATAAGGATAACCCATATTATGCCAATGCTGGCTGGACAGAATCTCATCCCGCAAAAGCCGGATGGGATTACCTTCCGAGAATATCAACTGTGGTTCACTGAAGGCTGGGCGTTCATTGCTGCCCTGGTTGATGACAATTCGCGGCCAGCCGTAACCGCCTCCTATCAGCATGTCATTGACGCCGTCATCGTTCCAGTCGCAAATGCAAGGCCAGGCTTGGTCGCTCAACGACATGATAGCGGAGATTGATTCAGCGCGACAGCGATGTTTGAAAAGCGGCTGCATCGTAGAACGTGCAGCTTGCTCGTTCGTAGAGAACAAGCTGGCAGCATGTCCTACTTCTCCGACCAATTCAAAGAAGGAAATATTTTGATACATGCTATGCTGAACTAACAGCCCATGTTGCGGGCCATCCGTCACCGCAGCCACAAAAGTACACGTATCCGTCTTGATTCCCTCCAGCAACATCTCCTCCCCGAACGTGGGCGGATTGTTTCCCAAATTTTTGCGCCATGTCAGAGATTGTTCACAGCCCTTGCCCTTGAGAGCTATCACGTCAAGTCTTCCGTCACCACTTAGGTCAATAAAAGCTGAAGCGCGACCAACTTTGAGGTTCACCGGTTCCGCCGGCTCAAAAGGCCAACCGTCGGGATTGGTGTTGCGGATGTAGTGTGCGTTCACGACCAAATCGACTACCCCATCCTGGTTCAGGTCAACGGCGTGAACACCGCTGCTCTGTGAAACGGGCGCAGATATTGACGCATCACGCACGAAAATCGGCATGCCGCCGTGTTCACGCTCTCCAGTGTTCAGAAAGAAGGTTACCTTGCCGGAGTTTGCTTGTGCAAAGACGATGTCTACCAATCCGTTACCTGTGAAATCGGCAAAGTCAGCCTCCACGTAAACGCCGTCAAAATGCTTGAAGTCTTTTGCCCCCAGCTTTTCGACGTAACGCAAGCGCGTCAAGTCACCGAACGCAAAATCGTCGTCGTTTCCTTCGCGCGCATAACAGATGACGCCGCTTATCGGCGAGCCGGGGCGGTAGTAGTAGTTCCAACAGCCCACCAAATCCTGCTTGCCGTCTCCGGTCACATCTATCAGTTTCATGGAGTTGAAGAGGGTGATTGGTCGGGGCTTGCCTGCGTTGTAGCGTAACAAGTCGCCAGTACCAATCATCGGAACGTACTCTTGAGGTTGCAGTGGCGGGCGTTTATTCGCCGTCTTGAATCGTATCTCGTATTGCGTATGCGTTGGTTTTTTTATCACCCACTCAATTCTGCCTTTGTCGCTGTAAGCGAAATCTTCCGTCCGCGCATACGGAATTACCTCGCCGTCGCTCATATCCACAACTTTAATCGAATTTGGGTCAAAAACACCCGGCAACTGGGCTTGCTCAATCAGTTTGGCAAAGTCAATCACCGGGGACGTGGGAATATGTCCCAAATTAGTCGGCAACTTCGACGTCACCGTTAATCGAAAACTATATTCCTCATTATTTGCTAAAGCTTCTTGCATCGTCTTTACTCCTGGTATAATTATGTCGGTTTCGAAAATGGACACTTAGGCAAGCTCAGTGCAAGTGAAAAGTAGGTTGGGTTGAGGCACGAAACCCAACGAAAACCAGATACTTGTTGGGTTTCACTTTCGTTCAACCCAACCTACGTGGGCATTCAAGGGACTTCTCACACACGCTCTTAGGCAAGCTCAGTGCAAGCTCTACGGGGTTTAATATCGAAACCTGGTTGCATAAGTCTTGGCACATTAAAATTCGTAGCGATTTCAAATTTTAGCATCTTTTCTACTTCTGGTCAACAAAAATTTTGATTTTTCTGCAAATGGAGGCACAGGAACACAGAGAACCCCAAAAAGCACTTGACAAAAAGTATCCCTTCTGGTAAACTATCTTTCAATAATGAATTACGCATAATCATAAATATAACACAGAGGAGTCGGCGTCTCAGATGTCGATTGAGCTGCAACCGTTCGCATCCTTTGATGTGCGCTCCTCATGGTTAAAAGAGGGAACAAAATTGACACAGAAAATCACACCAAGAAATGAGGACTATTCACGATGGTATCTTGATGTCATACGTGAAGCCGAACTGGCTGAGAACTCACCTGTGCGCGGGTGCATGGTTATTCGTCCCTATGGCTTCCAACTTTGGGAGGGAGTGCGCGATGGACTTGACCAACGCTTCAAGGCTACCGGCCACCAAAACGCTTATTTTCCACTATTTATCCCAATGAGTTTCATCCAAAAGGAATCCCAGCATATCGAGGGCTTTGCGCCTGAATTGGCTTTGGTCACCATTGGCGGCGGTAAAGAACTTGAGGAGCCGTTGGTCGTTCGCCCCACGTCGGAGACAATCATCGGCCACATGTATGCCCGATGGATTCAATCTTATCGCGACCTACCGCTATTGATTAACCAATGGTCAAACGTTGTGCGCTGGGAACTGCGCGTACGCCCCTTTTTGCGAACGATGGAGTTTCTTTGGCAAGAGGGACATACCGCCCACGCCACCGCTGAAGAAGCAGTCGAAGAGACGTTGCGTATACTCGACATCTACGCAGACTTCGCCACCAACGACGCTGCTATCCCAGTTATCAAAGGGCGCAAGAGCGAGCAAGAGAGGTTCGCCGGAGCGGTGGACAGTTTTACCATTGAGGCAATGATGGGCAACGGTTGGGCTTTACAGTCAGGCACAAGTCATTACCTTGGGACAAATTTTGCCCGCGCCTTTGACATCACCTACCTTGACCAAGATGACGCCACTCAATATTGTCATACTACCAGTTGGGGCGTTAGCACACGAATGGTAGGTGCAATTATCATGGTACACGGCGATGACCAAGGACTACGCTTGCCGCCTGTGTTAGCACCGATTCAGGCGGTAATCGTACCCATCTGGCGCAAAAAAGACAATCGCAACGAAGTCCTTGAAATGACCGAACGAGTACGTGCTATCCTTGACAGCGCGGGGTTGCGAGTCCACATCGACACGCGTGACGAATACACGCCGGGGTTCAAATTCAACGACTGGGAGATGCGCGGCGTACCTGTTCGCATAGAAATAGGCCCACGCGATGTCCAACAAAATGCGGTGGTGCTGGCACGTCGAGACCAACCGGGAAAGGCGGGTAAGCAGTTTGGAGTGCCTGTGAACGGGATTGTTGAACACGTCAAAACACTGTTGGAGTCCATTCAGGCAAACCTACTGCAAGAGGCAACTGACTTCCGCGACGCCAACATTCGCATAGTGACGTCGTATGAACAGTTTAAAGAAGTGCTTGATGAAGAAGGAGGCTTCCTGCGTGTACACTGGGCTGGAAGCAATGAAGACGAAGACCGAATCAAGGAGGAAACGAAGGCTACCATTCGATGTTTTCCGCTTGATGTGCCTGAAGGCGAGGGTATGTGTTTCTACACTGGCAAAAAAACGGAACAGGTTGCTATCTTTGCCAGGGCGTATTAGCTTGACTTTGTCAGATTCCACAAATTCAATATAAATTTATGTCAAAATCAATGTCCATTGATAGATTACCGTATTGGCTTAAGCAATGCGGGCATTCTTCTTATCTAAAGAATGTGGTGAAATTAGAGGTACTGAGAAAATGGTCTTTTTCTGAAGTTTTAAGGCTAACCTTAGATGATGGTAACACCATTATTGCTAAAATTAGTAAAGGCCCCATGTCCAAGGAATTGGATATATACAATGACATCTTAATTCCTGCCAATATTGATATCCCCGCTATTTTTGACAGCTTCCGCACTGATATTGGCAACATAATGTTAATGGAAGATCTTGGTTATCGAACAGTTGAGAAAGAACCCCAATCCTACCATTTTATCGAAGCTGCTCGTCAACTGGCAAGAATACGCCTATTGGTGTTGAATTATGTCAAAAGGGATGACATTACCTATGAAAATTTTCAGCGACATTTTGTACCAAAGGAACAATACCTTGAAGATATAGGCTATTTAATTACGCTACAAGATTCTAAGCTCGCTGATTACAAAGAGATACTGCGAAGAGTTCCCAATGTACTTGACAAAAATTTGGCTCTCTTATACAGAGACTATCCGGTAACAATCACCCATAATGATTATCACTCTAAGAATCTCATCATCAAAGGTAAACGGATAGTGCCCATCGATTGGTCTCTTGCATGCTTAAGCCCTCACTTAGTAGATCTCTATTGTATTGCGCAAGAAGCGTCTGATTATAATGTTAGCGAAACGGAAATGATTGATGCATATTTCTCAATTATGAATGGAAAGTATGCTGTGGACAATGCTACCTATCAGTGGCAAGTAGACATTGGTGCTCTTTGTTGGGAAATTCATTCCCTGAGATGGATTGTGGAATTTGGGATTGATGCTATACAAGAAGCAGGAGAATGGATTCCAGCTTTTGCTTTGAGTATTCGGAACATTATTGATAAACCAACACTACTATACGCGTCAACTTAACGAAATTTGTCCTGCTCCGTAGAGCTTGCCGCTTCACTGCGTTCGAGCGCCCGTACCGGGCTAAAGTTGATGCCAATAGACGCCGCACAGTCGCGGCATCGTGAAATGCGACGCATATTTGGCCATCACACGGGTGTGTGTCATAATTACCAATGTATTTGATGAAAAGGAGGATGAGCATGGAACTTGAATTGATTGCCGACTATAAATGTGTGACGGGCGAAGGGCCCTTATGGCATCCCGGTGAGCAGAGGCTTTACTGGGCTGACATACCTGCCGGACGGATGTTTCGATATGAACCTGCGTCTGGGAAGCACGAGCAGTTTTATGAAGGCGAAGTCGTGGGCGGGTTTACCATTCAGGAGGATGGTGCTTTGCTGTTGTTTATGGCGAAAGGAGCAGTGGCTCTCTGGCGCGACGGGGAAATGAACTACATCATTGAGGAAATTCCCGACGAACGCGAGAGCCGCTTCAACGATGTGATTGTTGACCCGGCAGGACGTGTCTTTTGCGGCACGATGCCAACGAAAGACCGGCCCGGCCGGCTCTACCGCCTCAATACCGACGGCACATTAACCAAGCTGCTGGATGGAATCGGTTGTTCAAACGGTATGGGTTTTACGCTTGACCGCAAGCAGATGTACTACACCGATTCCCCACAACGCGAAATTTACCTGTTCGACTACGACCAAAACACCGGTGCTATCACAAACCAACGGGTGTTTGTCCAGACTCCCGAAGGCGAAGGTGTTCCTGATGGAATGACGGTGGACGCAGAAGGATTCGTTTGGTCTGCACGGTGGGATGGCGGTTGTTTGGTACGCTACGCCCCTAACGGTACCGAAGTCCTTCGCGTTGACTTCCCAGCCAAGAAGGTTTCCAGCGTAACCTTCGGCGGCAAGAACTATACTGACATCTACGTCACAACCGCGGGCGGAACTAACAAAGAGACGGAGGGTTCAGGTGCTGGAGCGTTGTTCCGTTTTAATCTTGGCATTCAAGGCATGCCGGAGTTTTCGTCCAAGATTGGCTGAAGCTAAAGAGGTATGACGGAATGAAGCTATTCAGCATCTTAGCGGTTTTGGTGATATTCGTCGCAACTATCTGCGAGGAGACGCTACATGTTGTTTCGTTGTCGTAGCGGACTTTCTCTGTCCGTCCATCTGCCGTCAAACCCTACACGGAATTAAGAAACGAACCACTATGTGATACGAGGGACGCAAAACATTGCGTCCCCAAAATGCGCTATAATACAAAACAGGAGAACATTCCATGAAAATCATACGATTTAAACAGAACCCCATCATCACATCCAACATGGACGGTAAGATGGGAAGCAACATCAACGGCCCATCACTCATCCGAGTTCCCGACTGGCTGGAAAGCCCCCTGGGGCAATATTACCTCTACTTTGCCCATCACAAGGGGCAATATATCCGCCTCGCTTATGCTGACCGGTTGGAGGGCCCATGGAAAACTTACGAGTTAGGGACGTTAAAACTTGAGGATTCGTTTTGCAAAGGGCATATCGCCTCTCCTGATGTGCATGTAGACGACGAGAAACACGAAATACGCATGTATTATCACGGTACCGAGCCGGAGAAAGGTCAAATATCAAGGGCAGCCATTTCCAAAGATGGCATCCATTTCACAGCCTTCCCGGAAATACTGGGGGCTTCGTATTTCCGGGTGTTCCAGTGGAGTGGATATTACTATGCGCTGGGGATGCCTGGGATATTCTACAGGTCAATTGATGGGCTGACAGACTTCGAGCAGGGGACTACGCTTTTCACTGAAGATATGCGTCACACCGCTCTCAAATTGGACGGGAACATACTTTCTGTCTTCTACTCCAATGCCCACGACTGCCCTGAACGTATTCTGATGTCCACAATAGAACTGACACCAGATTGGATGACATGGAAGAAATCAGCACCTGCGATTATCCTGGAGCCGGAAATGGAATACGAAGGCGCAGAACTTCCTTTCGAACCATCAGCCAGGGGGTGGGCACCGGAAAGAGTCAAACAACTGCGCGACCCTGCGATTTTCAGTGAATGTGGAAGGACATACCTGTTATATTCCGTAGCCGGTGAGCATGGCATTGCCATTGCTGAATTACGGGACTGACAGGTAGTGCTCTGTCAATTTTGAAATGAGAAATTTTTGTTGCCATAAAGTTGAAAACATGCTAAGATTGTTGGTAGTTAGTTGCCCGGGACGGCGGTGAAGTTCTGGGCGTTCTCGTCACGTCTGTCAATCACGCCGATGTGACCGGCAACATTCTGTCCGCCTTCGCGGAGAGGAATCAGCGGGGAGCTGCGGTTTTGATAATGTTTTTTGGCTAGCGACGGGTTTTGGTTTGTCGGACGTGTTTCGGCAAAACCCCCGCCGCAACTGAACTTTGGTCGTTATGTGTATAGAAATGTGGTTGAATGTTAAGATATAATTAATCTTGAGGAAATCAGAAAAACATAACAAATCACTGCACTGGATTTTTACTCCGTTGCGCTCCGTAAAGACCAGTGAGTTCAAACGTTAGGAAGCTAAGACTGCTGTTTCTGAAAGCATCATCTATTAAATTGAAGAAGGAGGTGTCTGTCATGCAACAAGTTACTGTTGATGAGGCAGTCATCCATCTGTCTGATTTGATTGAAGCTGCTGTGAGAGGCGAAGATGTTTTTATCACAAAAGATGAATTGCACTCCGTGCAGTTGGTGCCGCATGTGTCCAAGAAGAGGACTCGACACTTTGGGAGTGCCAAAGGACTTATTGTCATGGCTGAAGATTTTGACGCTGAACTCCCAGATTTCAGAGAGTACATGGAATGAAATATCTACTTGATACACACGCTCTGCTTTGGTTTCTTGCTGGAGGCAAACAACTCAGTGGCAGAGCACGACAGTTAATCGAAGATCCGAGCAACGAGATTTTCCTCAGCATCGTCAGCCTATGGGAGATAGCAATTAAGGTGAGTTTAGGGAAACTCGCTTTAGGCCAGCCGTTCGAGGAGTTGTTTCCAGAGCAACTGCATTTCAATAGCATTGAGATATTGGATATCACAGTTGATAGCCTCGTAAGACTAATCACGTTACCTCTTCATCATCGAGATCCGTTTGACCGCTTGATAATCGCTCAAGCACTCGTCGAAGGATTTCCAATAATTGGTGTAGACACGGCTTTTGATGCTTACGGAATAAGCAGAAAATGGTGATGATACAACAAATGCTGAACCAATCGCTATAGTTGGTTGATTGGGTTTCAAGCGAAACTTAACGGGGCAAAAATTAGTCAGCAAAAAGATCCTAACAATCCGTTGCAATTGACGGCAATGAGTCAGAAGAGCAGTGCATCATTAGAGAAATGAAGGAAGAGACTAACCTTGATGTTAAGGTCAATCGCCTTGTATTTGACGAACCTGGCCATCCGGACGGGGGCTATCAATGGAGGAAGACTTATCTATGTTCACCTACTGGGGGTGTGGCTTCCCCCGGTTATGAACCGGAACCAGAAGCATCTGCTATCTACTCAATTTCGGAGGTAGCATGGTTTGACCTTCGGGATGAAACCAGATGGGCAACCGAATTGATTGAGGAGCCAATCACTTATCCTCAACTTGCCAGATTACGAAGAGAGCTCGGGTACTCGTTCTGAATGATGATGTCTTCCAGTAGTTGACGTTGGCACTCTCTGTTTTTTTGAGCGTCAATCCGCAAACGGCGGTTTTCGGTTTTCAGATGCTTCCGCAGAATAGTCGTCGCAACTGAGTGATAATATATTTCGCCAATAGATGTGTTCCTTAACATCATCTTCAGCTTCAAGCACGTCCATTTTGAGCAGTGCGGGCATGGGATATTTAAAGGGCATACCTGTGCCAAAGACCAATTTTCCAGGCCCAAGAGCATCAAGCAACTTAGGAATGCTCTCCTGCAAAACGGAAGTCAATCTGGAGATTTCAATGAAAAATTTTCTTGATTTGAACTCTTCCTTTTTTGCTAATTGACTGTTTTGCCAACCGGTGCCATTTGTCAGGATGAAAGTCGTTTCGGGGCGTGTTTTGATAATCTCTTCAATTTCAGAGTGCGTTAAATCTCGTGCGTTATCAAGCCAATGCCGCTGCCTCCGGTCAACCACCCTGATTGGAATTGAGACGGGCATGCGACGTTTGGTAGCTTCATCTATCAAACGCAAACTCTCGTCATCCGTCAGTTTGTAATTATGGTAATGTGGGAAGAGCCTGAGTCCCTTCATGCCAAATTCCTCTGCGCACTGTTCTAAATCATCTTCCCAACCCGGATACATCGGATTGAGCGTAGCAAACGGAATCAACCTGTCCCGATATTCCTGTGTCTCCACTGCTAACTCTTCGTTGCCAGCATGACAGTTTTTGTAAAAAATAGCGTTTATCGACGACACGATGGCTTTATCAATTTTGTGGCGTTCCATCAACGCAAGTAGCCCCTGCGCGGTGTTATGTGACAGTCGCCGAAACGGCCAGTGTCCTAAATACGCGTTAGCGTCAATTATCATCGTTGTCTCCTTTGGATAGTAACTTCATTTTAAGATACTCAAAAGCTTCCTGCGGTGTGTCAGCGAACTTGAACAAATCCAAGTCAGTTTGAGCTATCATCCCCCGTTCTACCATAGCGTCAAAGTTCATAACTTCCTTCCAATATTCTGAACCATACATCAAAACTGGTACTCTATTTGGCAACTTCCTGGTTTGTTCAAGGGTGAGTAACTCGAATAGCTCGTCAAGGGTGCCGAAGCCGCCGGGGAACACTACTAAGGCCTTGGCTAAATGCACAAGCCAAAACTTACGCATAAAAAAGTAGTGAAATTCAAAGACTAAATTCTCTGAAATGTACGGGTTGGGCGTTTGTTCCTGCGGGAGGCTGATGTTCAATCCGATGGATTTGCCTCCTGCTCGTGTTGCGCCGAGATTTGCCCCCTCCATAATTCCCGGTCCGCCGCCTGAACATATCACAAACCGCTGTTCTTCCGAGAGCGATTTTGACCATTCTGTGAGCATTTCAGCCAACTCAGCCGCTTCGTCGTAATATCTGGACATTTCAAGTTTTGCTTCTGCGATGTTATGTGTTTTCATTAGTTCGTCAGTGGGATTGGAATCGGCGATAAGTTGCTTGACCTTCCTGAGTTCTGCAAGCGCAACCCGTTCAGGACGAATGCGAGCCGAACCGAAGAAAACAACAGTATTCTTCACCCCGTATTTTTCAAATCTGGTCAACGTCTCGGTATATTCGCATATTATCCGGATAGTCCTTGCTTCCGGGCTGTTGAGAAATTCGAGGTTTTTGTATGCTTTTTCTGGACGTTTTTTTCTGGGCATTTCAGTTCCTTTATGCGAGTCAGAAACCGAGTTTTTCGGAAAAACTCGGTTTCTATGTATATTGTCAGTTTTCCATTTCCTGGCGCCTAATGATTTCATCTTGGGCGTGCGTTGCCATGTCGATGAAAACAGCGCTGTAGCCTGTAATTCTTACCATCAGGTCGCGATGGTGTTCAGGGTTGACTTGAGCGTCGCGCAGTTCCTCCACATCGGCGAGGGAGAGTTGGACTTGCAATCCACCATTGTCGAAGTAGGTGCGGAGGAGCGCGGCGAGTTTTGTCAACCCTTCCTCTCCAGCAGCCAATTTGGGTTGCATGCGGACGTTGAGCGCGCCTGAGTTGATGCGGTTGAGTGGCAACTTGGATACGGAATTGAACATCGCAGTCAACCCATTCCTACAGGAACCAGGATACGGCGAGGTGTTTTCACTGGTGGGTTGTCCGGCGCGCCGTCCGTCGGGGGTAGCGCCAGTACCTCTGCCGATGCCGATATGCCGCATGTCTGTCTCAAGACACCGGAAAACGCAAACCTCATCCTCCGAACCAAGACGACAAGCATTGTCTATTTCCTCCTGGATTGTGTTGAGGACGCGCACGGCGTGTTTGTCAGCCCTATCATCATCCTGTCCGAATTTTGGAGCGTTCAGACAAAGTTGGCGCAGGGATTCTTGACCGGCGAAGTCGTCGTGCAGGGCTTGCTTGAACGTATCCAACGAAACCTTCTTCGACACAAAAACTAACTCGTCAAGCGCGGCGAAACAATCTGCGGCGGTAGCGATGGAACTTATGGCGCAGATGATGTTGGGATATTTCACGCCGCCGTGCGCCCAAGAGCGGGCTAAAACAATTGGGCCATCAAGGAAGCAGTCGTCAACCCGCAGTATGCCCGGTCCATTTTTGTCCCAGTTTTTGCGCCTATCTCGCAACTGATTACATAGCCCCTCCATCTCCTTTCTGAACAGAGATGCAAAGCGTTCGTAAACATCGTCAATGTTTGTAATGTCACCATCACCGCTGAACAGCGCATCGAGGAAATACCTCGGCAACAACGCCTGATTCCCGCTGACTTGTCGTTGGATGCCGGGAATATCGGGCCAATTGCACCCGTGCATCGTATACGTTACCGCCTCATCTTCGTCAATGCCGCAGTGAATCATCGCCGGGATGATGTTCTCGTCGTTGTAAACCATGAAACTTGAATTGGCGCGCATCTTCTCACACGCAAGCCGCCAGATGTGTGCTGGCATATCAGACGTATAACGCAACACCATCACAGGATTCTCAAATCGTGGGACGACGCGTTCGAGAAACAGTTCTGTCAACTCATTGGCTACCTCTGAGCCGTCCTGCCTCCGCCCGCCGAGTACGACATATTGCGGTGCGTCATAAGTTAGATTTCGCTGCCAACCTGTGTCTATTTCCGAACCCCCGCTCATCTGATGTTCACCGCGACCAAGGACGAGGTTGTTCTTGCAGTAGAAATCCTCAATCACATCACCGGCCTCTTGACGACTCATTCGGCCATCGGCTACATCTTTGCGGTAAAAATCCAGTAGCAACTCATCCGTTCGTCCGAAGGTGAGCGTGGGATTCATAGATAACATCGTACAGTAGACATTCCCCACCAACCATAAGAGTTGCAATCCTTCAGCGAAGGTTTCCGGCGGGCGTTCTGCCACAGCCTCGCAATTTGCCGCGGGTTTCTCCAGCCCTGCCTCTCGTGCGACAGTTGCATAGCGTCGGGCGCAATTGCGAAAAGCCTGATAGACGCGCACTGCGCCTCGCAGAAAATCAAGGTGCGCACTGTTCTCTCCAGCGGCAATACGCCTGTCGAGTTCCCGTTGAGCAAAATCTTCCAGTCCGGGAAGTCCCAGACATATCAGCCTATCCCAAGCGAAACATTCGTGTCCGCCGTCGGACATCCACGGCGGTATCGCCCTCCCATTCCACGCTTTTATCTTCTCCTGGAAATATTTTTCCCCCTCCTCGTCGGGTACTTCTTCCAAAATGCGCCCCAGAATTAAGTCATGTTGAGATACTGGCACGGCGATGTTGTCGAGCAGATAGTAAAGCCCCTCGCCGAGTTGAAGTTGCTGTGGCAATCCCTGGACATGGACATCTGCCTCCCAGGTTACTCTTAGCCGCTCAAGAGTTGTACTACGAACATCTTTGTAACGCAAATCTGCAACAGCCTCCTCAACACGAAGACTGGGGACATCTGACTTTGAAGCTGCGATTGTATCAACGGTTCCATAAGGCTGTGTTATTTCTACTGAAAAATCTACCATGTTGTAATTCCTCCGTATTTTATCAAAATAGTTTTCTTCTAATCGCTATTATTAGGCCTGTTCATCCGTTTAGCCCAGTATCGTCGATGTGTCCGCCTGCGTCTTACACCACGTATTTGACGTCGGCGAGGCCGCGCCCTTTGCCCTGTTCGGTACACATCATGAACACTATCTTTTGTTCTCCTCTTCCCAACAATCCACCCTATACACGCACCAACTGCGGCACCAATCACGTCGAATGCCCAGTCGGCTATATCTGCATTCCTATGTGGAATAGAAATTTGGCGTACTTCCACTATTATACCAATTAAGCTTGTGAACGTTATACTAAATAATATTGCCCACATAGATAATCGTTTAGAATTTGACACTCGTTCAGAACTCAATAAGATTAATAGCATAAAAAAACTTATCACTCCGCATACAATAAAGTGTAACAATTTGTCTACTTTTGGGTCTTCTTGAATGGTAGGGCAAATTATGATAAATAATACAGCAAAAGCCGCGCACACAATCACATACCACAACCAAAATTTTGTCTTAAATTTCATCTTAAACACCTTCAGTGACTACACCAAAATGGCAATGACTAAGTCATTGCACTCCAAAATCGTGGCTGATAAGCCCAATCATCTCCTCTGCAAGCACATCTCCAACATCAACTGCAAAGGGAAAATTGTCGCAAATCATCGGCACACGCGCTGCCGCATAACCTTTGCGTTCAAAATCGCCTTTATCGGGTATGTAACCGATGAAATCGTTGGCGTATCCTACGTTCAATGTGACGAGCGGCGAACGCTCTTTGATTTTCAGGGCGAACTCGGTAAATAATTCCGATGGGTTGCATGCCAAGGCTACATTTCCGATGCGTATGGCTTGAATTTCAGTTTGTAATTTGGTTTCGTCTGGTTCTTTCAGCCCGCCAGGGGCGAAGTTTCTTGTCATGTTCTCCGCCCAACCAGTTAAAAACCTTGCCTCAATTAGTTCGCCACCTTGCGCCTTTTCCAGCTTGGGTTTGTTCTCATCCAAAATCCGTTTGACTTCAGATTTGTCAGGCGGAATTACGGGCAACTCAATCTGCTTTGAACATGCCCCCAGGGTTGTATATTCCATCTCTTCGGAGATTGCGATGGTTTTCAGAATCTCCCCGGCAAAAAGCGTTCCTGCGTGGTTTGTATCTCTCACCCTTGGGTTTACGTCACCGCAGGAACCCTGCAAAAACAGCATCTTTGCGCCCGGAAATACCGATTCGATAATATCAGCAGCAGCGCCGGGGTAATCGGGTGAAATCTTAGTATTTGAACCTCCTAAAGTGACGGAATGAGCAGAGAAGTTCGTCAGGAAGGCGAGCGGTTTGCCATCCTCCCGATAAAATGAGATTACGCCAACTTCCGGGTCAACCGGCCCGCCTGCGACGACTCTGTTATGGCTAAGGTTATCCAGATGTCCACGCCCCAAACGTGCTGTGACGGGTTCCAGAGCGTCGTTTGCCATGATAACCGCGCTGGCCATCATGCGAATCAGCATCTCCACGTAAGGTTGGTCAACTTCGCCGCAACCTCGTAAAAATATAGTCGCTGGGCCGGAATGGGTATGCGAATTTGCCAATAGCACGTTGTGAGGCGGAATGCCAGTATTTGTTCCGACCAATTCACGCGTCCGGGCAGTGATGTCCTTGTCAACCCCAATTAGGGCATTTGCGATTATTGCTACCTTCGTTTCTCCATCATCCAATACCAGCGCTTTGCTGAATATGTTCGACAAAACACCTGTACATCTTCTATTGAGATAGTAACCATATCCCGACATCTCCACACCCAATGGCGGGGTGATGTCGGCGACACCTGAACCTGCTTTTAATTTGCTCATGTTTTTTCTCCATTTCTATGTTTCGACCAGAGTGATTTTTTTAGAGCCTCAGAAAATCATCCACCGTCAAACCAGCTTGTTTGATGATTGCTCTGAGCGTTCCTTTCGCTATAGTAGTTCCAGGGTGGTTGGGAACGGTTGTTCTCCGCCTTGTTTCCGAATTGTACCAGATTTCGTGGCTTCCTTTAGCTTGTCTATCGAAGACGAATCCAGCTTTTCTTAGTTTACGGATGACTTTTCTAGCATTCAGCGAAGGCAATTTCCTCATCATCTATCACCACCGGAATTCTGAATGTTTTCACCCGTCTTTCTTTGGAACGGAGTTTGAATGGAACCGGAGCACCATGCTCAATACAAGATTCAATAATTTTTCTCGCTACATCCTGAGCAATTTCCATCGTTTCCGCTATGGTTCTTCCTTGGGCTACCAACCCTTGAAGCACATCGCTTGTCGCTAAATAGCCGCCCTCTTCTAATTCTTCAACTTTGATAGGTAAGAGATACTCAAACATTTTATCAACCCCCTACTATAATCTTAGGATGAATTTACAGTTCAATCGGTGGTATCTTTTGTTTATACTTTACCACTTCTAAGGAAAGTTGTCAACCAATTTATGTATGGCGACATTCAGATTTTTGTCTTTACATTATTCGGATTTGATGATAAACTTAACAGAAAGGATGTGGTGTGCGGCAGGGAATCGGGAAGGAAAGAGCTATTTACCAGAATACGCTTTGCTCTCTTAATCCAGAGTAGATTTGTGGCGATGGTGCCTTTGATGAATTTAAAAAATAAACCATTAGAAGGACATAAACGTGAACAGCAAAGAGAGAGTTTTAAGGACGTTTGAACACGAGGAACCTGACCGCGTTCCTTTATGGTACGGCGCATCCGACGCGCTGACGGCAGGTTTGATACGACATTGCAATGTAGCGGACGAGGAAGCGTTGATGCGGCGTTTGCACATTGATTTTCGGCGTGTCCGTGAACGCTACATGGGACCGGAATTGAAGTCATATCAGGATGGAACGCGCGAAAATATCTGGGGAGTTTTGCGAGGCGGCTCATACTACGGACAACCACTATCGCACCCGATGGCGGGAGTTGCTTCGGTAGAAGAGGTATTTTCTCATCCGATGCCCAACCCGGATTGGTTCGATTTTTCGCATATCAGAAAGGAATGTGAAGTCTGGCGAGATTATGCCATCATAGGCGGGCCCTGGGTTGTAGTATTCACGGACGCTACTGAACTCGTCGGTATGGAGGAGTTTTTCATAAAGATGGCAACCCATCCGGAGGTAATGAAAGCAGTGATAAAGAGGGTGAGCGATTTTTACTACGAATTAGCTGTCAGATTCTTTGAGGAAGCGGACGATTTGCTGGACATCTTCTTCTTCGGAGATGACATGGGCACACAGGAAGCGCTCCTCATATCCCCGGAGATGTGGCGGGAGTTTTGCAAACCGGAGGTTAAACGTTTCGTTGATGTGGGAAAACAAGCCGGGCTTAATACCATGTTTCACTCCTGCGGGGCTATCCGCAAGATAATTCCCGACTTAATAGAGGTAGGATTGGACGCTTTGAACCCCGTCCAGATATGTGCGAGGGGGATGGAACTAAGGAAGCTAAAATCGGAATTCGGCGATAAACTCACCTTTCACGGCGGTGTCGACCACCAGGCTATACTACCGTTTGGCACAGTCGAGGAAGTCAAAAAGGAAGTCCGTCGGGTAATCGACATCATGGCGTCCGGCAGCGGATACTGTTTGGCACCCAGTCACGATTTGATGCTTGACGAGTTCCCTTATGATAACGTCGTAGCAATGTATGATGAGGCCCATGAATACGGGGTTTTTAATTCTTGAAGGTAAACTTCAATGGGCGAACTACGGCAGGTTTCGATACTTGGTTTCGATACGGTTCTTCACTTCGTTCCGAACCTACTCAACCCAAGTCGCACTCAACCCAAGCCTCTACTCCGTCGGCGGAGGCGTTCGGAGCTACTTTTTTTTTGCCCCCCAAACCCCCATCGGTCAGATGCCTCGCTCTATTGCCACCTACTTGACTAATTATAGTTGGGAATTTAATCCCTAAAAGCGTAGGCTCTGCCTTTGTTATATCTTTCGTTTTGGCTTTTTTCCATCAACTTTTATCTCCACTCGTTAAACGTGATGCGTGGCGCGTGAAACGAATCCTTCCCCTACATTTCACTCTTCATACGAGTTTTGCACTTAAAGTATTGAGTATTCTGATATAACTACAAAACTCGTGTATTCACGTTTGATTACATGGGCGTAAAATCGGTATCGGGAGTAATCTGACAGATTGTTTCAGCTAACAGTTTGGCGGCGTTTTCCAAGTCAATGAGTGAAATAACCTCCAATGGCGTGTGCATATAACGGTTAGGAACACTCACAAGTCCAGTTGCCACGCCAGCGCGGGTTAATTGAATGGCATTGGCATCAGTTCCCGTTCCACCGGTAACAACGTTAAATTGATAGGGAATCTCTTTGGCTTTGGCAGTGTCAATCAACAGTTGCCCCAGCACAGGGTTGATATTTGCGCCCACATATAGCACAGGCCCTTTGCCGAGTTTTATATCCCCGCTTTTCTTTTTATCAGAGCCGGGATAATCTGAGGAATGAGTGACATCCACGGCGATTCCGACATGCGGGTTGACACCAAAAGTGCTCGTTCTCGCGCCACGCAGTCCAATCTCCTCCTGAACCGTTGAAACCGCAAACACCGCCGCGCTAAATTCCATGGAGCCTTGTTTTTTTCATCAATTTGAGGCACGGAAACCCCTTCTGATTCTATGAATCATCCTTTCTGCGTAAATAGTCTGGCGGTAGAGTAATTGCAAATCCTCTACCTTCGCATTCTGTGTTACTCGCTTCGCTTTAAGCGACATATCGTGCAGACTTAATCGACCTTTCGTTGAACCACCAGTACGATATACGCTGCCTTTCCAGATACACACAGTGTTCTTCCTGATACCTAACGCCCATGTGCCACCATGCACTCTTCTGACTCCACCTTTCTGTGGGTTCTGTAGGTGTAAGGAACGTCTTCGTAGGTTAGGACGCTTGAATACCCAGAACTCTGGTACAGTGAAGTCGCCAACATATCCTATCGCTTCTGCTGCTATCACAGCAGCGTCCACCGCATGTGAATCAAAGCTCAACTTGTCCTTACTGCTGGATTTCTTCAATCCCTCTCTATCCCTTAGTTCCTTTGTTTGCCAACCCTCAAACTTATAGAGCTTACCTAACTTCTCCAATTCAGTATAAAGCATTGTCTTACCAATCTCTACACCAGAGAAGTGCTTACCCCATCGCCTCTTGTAGTGGTTAAAGCGGACATCTTCTACAGCAAAGTAGGTGATAGGATATAGCTTCAGGTAGCGTCCAACAAGAGTTAGCCTGAACTCTACCTTGGTTCTTTGCGTAGGACTAATCCAGCCTTGCTTCTTCGTATCTTTCCAACGTGCTTTGCGTCTTCTATTCTTGCGTTGTCGTCTGTTTCTACGCAGCACCCTGCGTGTTTCCACTTTCTTTCTAATGTCTGGCAATATTGCCATTGCGGAGGTCACAATCTCCTGAGCGGTTAGTATAGCATATCCATCGAACTTAGAACCTGGGTCAATTCCAAGACACATCGACTGTGTATGCTTGGATGTCTCAAACGTTAATTGAATATAGAACATACCTTCCCTTGTCCAGTGCTTTACTGCCTTACCGCTTCGTAGCAACTTACGTGCTTTTGCTGGCTTGCAAGGCATCAGTGGTACTCCGTCTTTGTGTAATACTGGTACTCTCATAATATACCTCCATTTTTAACACATATAGTGTCCAGAATGGTAACTGGTTTAGCACCCTTCGACAATGTATTTGAGCCAACGAACCTGCCAAGTTCAGAGGTCTCCAGTAGCGAGGGCGTGTACTCTGGACCTCTTTGTACCCAACGCTCAACAACTCCACCCTGGCTCAAACACATAGCTAAGGCTAAGTCGTAGTTCAACAGTTACCCTTGCGATAGCATTCTCGCAAGCCCCTTCTGATTCTGTGAATCAGGAGGGGTTATTGACCGCCTTCCATAAGATGGACGGCTTTTTTCCCTGTTATTCCAAGGACGGGGCCATTTTCTGTATAAATATATACGCGTTGGCCGGAAACAAGTCCGGTATCAACCCCGCCTATTGATTTGAAGTAGGGATAACCCTCATCGTTAATATAGGTCAAAACAAAACCAATTTCGTCGCAATGCCCAGCGAGTAAAACCCTCACTTTACCATCCGGATTTTTTGAGGCAATTACGTTACCGTGAACATCTGTTTTTACGTCGTCAGCATAAGCAGCGACATATTCTCGCACAACTCTTTGCGCAGGCTGCTCAAATCCCGATGGACTTGGCGCATCAACCAATTTTTGCAGAAATTTAACTGATTCTTCTCTCATATCATTCTCCTAATAACCTATCCATCTGCTGCGATAGTTACCTATCGTCCTCTGTTAGTTCCATGTCTATGGAATATTTGTCCATAGATTTAGGAACTATTTCAACCACATAAAGATGTCCGTGGATATAGTTTAACATAAAGGGAAAGAGAATACAATAAAAAAAGCCTGAGTAGGTTTTGGTTTTTGTTGCCGCTATGGGTTTTGGCTTAACATTTCCACTTTGCACAAACAGCGTTTGATGATATAATAAAAGGAAAAATCAGGAGGGATATACTATGAAGTACGTTGTAAGCATCATTATGATGAGCATTATCATGACAAGCAGTTTCGCGGCGGTAAAAATTAACGGAGAACTCAATGAGCCGGAGTGGCAAAAGGCGCAAACCTTTACGTTTAAAGCCGGCAATCCGTCTTTTGAAGTTACTGCTCACGTCTTGTGGGACGAAACATATTTTTATTTTGGGTGCGTTACGCTTGACCCAATTGTGGAAGGCACACATAAGTCTGGCATCCAAAATGTCTGGGAAGACAACGATGTTGAATACTACCTGGAGACAGATAACGCAAAATTTAACGGTAGGTCAAACGAAAGTTTCCAACTTTTGTTCAGTGCAGCGGGCGCTTATAATGACACAGACGGCAACGGTGGTAATCCGGGCTATGACTTTGACTGGGACAGCCATGTAGAATATAAAGTTGTGCTTGAGCCGGGTACTACCTTAAATGATAATAATGACGTTGATAAGGGCTGGCGCATAGAAAGCAAACTGCCGTGGGCTGATATGAAAGTGGACGGCAGGAAAGTCAGAGGAACGACGATGGGTTGGAATATTTTGTATACTGATAGGGAAGGCGGTGCCTCGGTCGCTTATTCTTGGTCACCAAAGGTGAATGGATTCGCCAACAACCACGACGCCAGCAATTGGGGTGAAATCGTTTTTGATGAAGGTTACGCTATGGGCGTATCCTTAAAAAACAATGCTGCTACAACGTGGGGAAACATCAAATCCCACTAAAAAATGCTTTAATACGAAGGCAGGGACACCCCAGCCTGCTTCTTCATGTCAACCTAAAGAAAATAACATTTTTCCGTTTACATTTTAACCTATTTTAAATTTACGCGGGAAATGAAATTTCATTTGACATGGGCAAGAAAATTGTGGTAAATTAAAAGCTGGTAGGGAAACTGATGGGCGAGGAAGAAGTCATCGAATTGAAATTATAGGAGGCCAATCGCCTGTTTGAAGGTGGATAAATGTTTGGTCAGTAGAACTCCTTGTCACTCTACAACTATGAAGAAAATTTTGTATCTATTATCAATCTTGATATTTTTGGTATTCGCTTCCAGTTTCGCTTTTTCAGCGATGTTAAATATAAATTGGCTGGATGCGCTGTATTTTGTAATTGTGAGTTTCACCACTGTCGGGTATGGTGACATATTGCCAGCCAATGTCGCAAGCAAAATCCTTATCATGTTTCTGCTGCCCACGGGATATTTGATAACCGCACTCATGATAGCGGAATTCGGAAAGGAATTTGTGTTAAAGAACATTCTGGGGAGAGCGAGGATGGACAGAAAGAAAAATTTTACCAATCATACCATTTTGTGCGACTATGAATTTTTCGGACACATCGTTGCGCCTGAACTTCAACAGTTGGGGGTGGATTTTGTGATAATAGAAGAGAAAGAAGACATCGTCAAGCAAATCAGAGATGAGACGCCCTATTTCGTGGTTCACGGCAATCCCAAAAAAGAAGAAGTGTTGGAAAGAGCCAAAGTGGGCAAGGCGTCTACCTTGATAACTGCTTTTTCAGACGATGCCGATAACGTTTTCACCATTATCACCGCAAAATCACTCAACGAGAATCTGAAGATCATTTCTATGGCTTCTTCTCATGAGAACGTGGATAAGTTGATTAAAATTGGCGCTGATGATGTCATTCTGCCCGAAATAGTGGTGGGTAAGGTAGTTGCGCGAATGATTGTTCGACCTGGTATGCTCGCAAGGATAGAAAATTTGTGTGCAACACGCTCACAGCAGGTTTCTTTGGTCTCAGTAACAGAGGATATGGCAGGAAAACCCGTAGATGCTCTTCCCCATCAGCCGTTAGCTATTATCAGGGGTGAGGAGATTATCGAGAGACCAAAATCAACTGAAATGCTGCGGGTTGCAGATAGGCTAATAATAGTTACAGATGGAGATGATATGGAAGGCTTGTCGCCCCCAATCCTTGAGTAGGAAGGGTAATTTCGCTGCGCAGTTTACGAAGAAATAGAGGCTTGATAGCATCTACTTTAGATGGTATTATGGTAATCAAGTGGCTTCTTTTGGAGAAGCGAAACTCTGTTCCAAAGCAACTTCTCATTTTTATGTTCTTCGGCCTTTCTTTCTTGACCGCGCCAGCGTGGCGCGGCAGGCCGGGCTCAATTTCAGTATTAATCCAATCTGAAAGGAGGGATAATTATGGCACTGATGCGTTGGCATGAAAGAAGCTGGCCTAGGGAATTAGGTGAACTTCGTGAAGAGATGGACAAACTCTTTGAGCGAACTTTCAGCAGAAGAGTTCCCGAACGGCGCGCTGTCCCGGTGGTAAGAGGCTGGGCACCTGCTGTCGATATGTTTGAGCGAGCGAATGAGGTAGTAGTCAGAATCGAAGTTCCCGGGATGTCAAAGGAGGAGATTGACATCTCTGTTATGGAGAATACGCTTACCATTTTTGGTGAGCGGAAGGCAGAGGAGGAAATCAAGGATGACGATTACTACTGTTGCGAGCGCTTTTATGGCAAATTCCGGAGGGACATCATGTTGCCTCAGGGAGTAGACACAGAAAATATCAGAGCTTCCTGCAAAAGTGGCATCCTTGAAGTTGTCCTGCCGAAGAAGCAAAAAGCCAAACCGCAGAAGATTGAAGTTGCTGTTGAATAAAACAACAATGGGAGGTACGCTTCTCTCTTTTGCAGGTCAAAAATCCAGCAGGGGCGGGCAACGGGCGACTATACAGGATTGTCCCTACAGTGCCCGTCCTTTTAAAAACCTGGTTTCTATCTTGACTTTGTTAGATTTCCCCGTAGCCCAATTTGTTTTGATTTCTAATCGGAAGTGAAATCAAAACATAGACAGATTCTATCTTGGCGGTGTGCGAAACAGCGGGCGGGCACACAGGCACCGCCCCTACAAAAAGTTAGGCTTATATGTATCTCATTTTAAAGTAACAAAGTCAAGCTATGTATCCACTTGTTTTGACAGAAAGGAGAAAAAAAATGGCTGCTAAAATAACCGAGTTAGCCCCAGAACAACTGCGACGTGTTTGCGACGAATCTACTTTTGATTTTGACAGCACCGTCACACTACCTGAGTTAGCAGAAATAATCGGGCAGGATAGAGCGGTAGAAGCCATTGACTTTGGTATGGGCGTTGATGGCGATGGGTTCAACATCTACGCGCTGGGGCCTGTCGGCGCTGGGAGGACTTCTACCATTCAGCGATTCGTGCAAGCGAGGGCGAAAGAAAAGCCGGTGCCGGATGACTGGTGTTACGTCCATAACTTCGTTGAGTCGAACAAGCCTAAGCATCTAAGATTTCCACCCGGCAAGGGCAGAGAGTTTCGGTCAGATATGGAAAAGCTCGTTTCTGAGCTCAAAAGAGATATACAACAGTCGCTGGAGAGAGAAGATTACGAAAAGGAGCGGAATGCTATAATGCAGCAAATGCAAAAGGAACAGAGCAGTCGATTCATTGAGTTGGAGCAGAAAGCCCAAACGCGCGGATTTACACTCCAGCGTGGTTCAACGGGGGTATATGTTGTGCCTGTTCATCAGGGAGAGCCTTTGACTGGTGAGCAGTTTGCCCAACTGCCGGAGAGACAACGACAGCATCTTGAAGAGCAAAGTCAGATGCTTCAGCAGGAGTTGCATACAACTACGCGCGAAGTGCGCAACCTGGAAAGGGAAGTTCAGCAGAAGTTGCAGGAGTTGAGACGCAACACCGTCCTTTTTGCTGTGGAACACCACATAGATGCCTTGAAGGAAAAATACAGCGAATCTTCTATAGTGGTGAGCTATCTTGACGCAGTGAAGGAAGATGTCGTTTCAAACGCTCAAGATATCATAGCTCCAGAGCAAGGTTCTCCGCAGCAACTACCATTTGGCATGATGATGATGCCCCAGCAAACGGCTGTTCTAAACAGATATAAGGTCAACTTGATAGTAGATAATTCCGAAACGCAGGGCGCGCCCGTCATCGTAGAAAGCAATCCCACCTTCCAGAATCTTATCGGCAGGGTGGAAAGGCAAGCGCAATTCGGCATGCTGACAACTTCTTTTAACATGATAAAGCCGGGTGCTTTGCATCGCGCCAACGGCGGGTATCTGATTGTAGAATCTGACCACATTTTGCGTAATCCCTTCGCCTACGACGCCTTGAAGCATGCCATCAAAGACCGGCAGATAAAAATCTCTGACATCAGCGAGATGTTAAGTCTGATAAGCACTGCAGGTTTGGAACCTGAACCGATTCCGTTGGATGTCAAGGTGATAATCATCGGACACCCGATGATTTACTATATGTTACACAATTTCGATGAGGAATTCCCAGAACTTTTCAAGGTGAAGGCAGACTTCAACCTATGGATGGATAGAACCGATGAAAACGCCAGGATGTACGCTCAGTTCCTTGCCACTCGCTGTAAGAAAGAGGGCTTTAAGCATTTCGACAAGAGCGGCATTGCCCGCATAGTGGAGTATGGCTCTGAATTGGTGGGCGACCAAACGAAGCTATCAACCCGATTCTCGGGCATCTGCGACATCGCCAGAGAGGCCAACTACTGGGCACAGAAAAATGAGAGTGAGTTCATCAGACGGGGAGATGTACAACAAGCCATCGACGCCAGAAACCGCCGCTCCAACCGCGTCGAAGAGCGCATCCAGGAGATGATAGAAAAAGGCGACATCTACATCGACACCGAAGGCGAAGTGGTAGGACAGGTAAACGGGCTTTCCGTGATGAGTTTGGGCGACTATATGTTCGGCAAACCATCTCGTATTACGGCGCGAACTTATGTAGGACGGGGTGGTATCGTCAACATCGAGCGCGAGGTGCGGATGAGCGGCCCGATACACAACAAAGGCGTCCTGATTCTGGTAGGCTATCTCAACGGCAAACACGGTGTGAATAAGCCGATTTCGCTCTCCGCCAGCCTCGGCTTCGAGCAACTATACGAAGGCGTGGAAGGCGACAGCGCATCCTCAACGGAATTGTACGCCCTGCTTTCCAGCATCTCAGGTTTTCCCATCAAACAGGGTTTAGCCGTGACAGGCTCTGTCAACCAGCGCGGCGAAGTCCAACCTATTGGCGGCGCAACCCAGAAGATAGAAGGCTTTTTTGACGTATGTAAAGCGAAAGGGCTAACGGGCGAGCAAGGCGTGCTTATCCCGAAACCTAACGTCAAAAACCTGATGCTGCGCGATGAAATCGTCCAGTCCGTCAGAGAAGGCAACTTCCACATCTACCCAGTGGAAACAATTGACCAGGGAATCGAAATCCTGACAGGCAAAGAAGTTGGAGAGTTGCATCCGGATGGAACTTATCCCCAAGGGAGTATCAATCACGCAGTGGACAGGCGTTTAAGCGAATTTGCCGAATGTTGGAAGGAATTTCAGCAGAGGGGGGAGGAAGCTAAGAAAACTGAAGAAGAGGAGGAAGAGGAACCAACCCCAACTGAGTAATGTGCATATTTTACCAAAGTATACAGGAAACAAAGCATGTTGAAAGGAGAACGGCACTATGGACATCGTTTGCCTTGGTGAGTTGTTAGTTGATATGTTTCCGGCGGAGGTGGGCAGGAGACTGGACGAAGTATCCGCATTTATCCCTAAGCCCGGTGGTGCGCCGGCCAATGTATCGGTAGCTGCGGCGCGCTTGGGAAAGCAAAGTGCATTTATCGGCAAAGTAGGAGACGACGCTTTTGGCCACTACCTTGTCAATGTTCTGAAGCAAGAAGAAGTGAATACCCGCGGGGTAAGGTTTGACAAGGAAGCCCGCACAGGACTGGCTTTCATAGCAATGCCGGATGAAAATTCGTCCGAGTTCCTTTTCTATCGGAACCCCGGTGCTGACATGCGTCTCCGCGCGGACGAATTGGAACACCAATTGTTACAAAACACGCGTGCTTTTCATTTCGGTTCACTCAGCCTTGTACAGGAACCCAGTCGCAATGCCACAATGGAGGCCGTGCGCATCGCCAGCGAGGCTGGTGCCTTGATTTCCTTCGACGTCAACTACCGGCCTGATTTGTGGAGCGGTTCCGATGCGCACGACAGAGTAATGGCGACAATACCTCATGTGAATCTGCTAAAGGTCAACGAGGTTGAGTTAGAGATGCTTGCCGGGGGCAAAGACATGGACGCAGCCAGCAAAGCCCTGCTGGAACAAGGAATTGACCTTTGTGTGGTGACGCTCGGCCCCGACGGCAGTTTCTTCCGAACCGCCGAGGGGGGCGAGCACGTTCCTGCCTTTGCCGTGGATACCGCAGATGCCACGGGGTGTGGCGACGCATTCGTCGCAGGTTTGCTCTGTCAGCTTGTTGCCCACGCTAACTGGCG
>CAZRLY010000002.1:0-16858 GCA_964601015.1 uncultured bacterium | reverse complement strand
GACGTTTGTCTAATCGGAGACATCAACGGAGACGGGCGCAACGACATCGTCATCGGCTCCAAATACGGAGATAACAACCTTGTCTGGTACGAGAACCCCACCTGGGAACGCCACATCATCGCAACAACTCACTTGGAGGCGGGTGGAGTGCTTGTTGACATAACCGGCAACGGCAAGCTGGACATTGTTGCAGGCAATCCAATGGATGCCCCAGAAGGTTATACTAACACTGAGTTGTATTGGTTTGAATGTCCCCAAGTCCCAAACCAACGCTGGTCAACGCATCTCATTACGTCGAATTTCAAGAAATATCACGACCAATCCGCCGGTGACGTGGATGGCG
This sequence comes from uncultured bacterium, assembly GCA_964601015.1. GTDB lineage: Bacteria > Poribacteria > WGA-4E > DTYX01 > CAZRLY01 > CAZRLY01. The sequence goes on along the minus strand of CAZRLY010000002.1, from coordinate 16,515 downwards.
ACGGTCAAATTGAGATTGTGTTCGCTTCGCAGGGGGCGAAAGTCTTAGCCTACTTTGACATTCCAATTGACCCCAGGGTATCGCCCTGGCCCGGTTCCCACTGTCACATCATCGCCGAAAACTTAGAGGTAGAAGGGGTATGTATCGTTGACATTGATGGCGACGGGGAAAACGAGATAGTAGCCGGCCCCAATGTGTTCAAGCGCAATGCTGACAGGACATGGACGCGCACGGAACTGTTGTCCGATTTTGACCCGCGTACTTGCCTTGCAGTGGCTGACTTGAACGGTGACGGCATGCCGGACATCGTGTTGACCGAAGGAGAAAGGGACAAATCGAAAGTAATCTGGCTGGAAAACCCGAACTGGGAAGCGCATCTGTTGGCAGATGACTTCTTCCACCCACATAGCGTCGAAGTGGCTGACTTCGACGGTAACGGACTGCTTGACATCTTCGTCGGCGAAATGGGATTGCGTGGATATTCCAACCCGCGCGAGGTGATTTTCCGCAATCAAGGTGGTGGTAAGTTCGAGATGGAGGTAGTCGGAAACCTACCGACTCATGGCGCAACAGTCGGTGACATCAGCGGCAATGGACTGCCCGATATTGTCGGCAAACCCTACGATTCTGGCAAAGACCGGGTGGATTTGTGGCTCAATCGTTCTTGAGCCTCGCGGTTGTTATGCCGTCTCTCAAAGTAGCTCTGTCTCGCCAGTGTCACCGCGGAGGGATGACGCTGCGGCACACCTCTGTGGCGTTACTTGTGCTTATGCAACAAACATATTTTCTGCTACATGGTGAAATGTAATGCGTGATATGTGATGCATGATACGCTATGCGCGACGAATGGCCAACGACCAAAATCGCCAGGTACACATCGCCCATCACGATTTGCATCATTGACTGGTAGCGCGCAATCGATCAAGTTCAGCTCGCAGTCGAGCCAATTCGGCTTCGGCTTGCCGCCGGGCGAAAGATTCCTGTTGTGCTCTCCCGTCGGCTTGTTGCGCCCTCGCTTCGGCTTGTTGTGCTCTCGCTTCGGCTTGTTGCCGGGCGAAAGATTCTTGCTGTGCTTTTGCTTCGGCCTGTTCCACCGGTTTTTTTACCCACTCTTTCGTCAAGGGATTGTATAGCCTCAACACGCCAACCTCTTCCTCAAGCTCTAAGCCTAAGGTTTCAGAAGGCAAGCGATTGTCAACCGGTCGAATTGGGATATAGATGCTATCAAAAAGGCGATACCCCAGAAGGGGGAGCGGCAAATACTTCCTGTCGGGGTCAAATAGGTAATATTCTTTGACACCAAGCACAGAAGCGTACAGGTCTTTCTTTTCTCCCAAATCGTTCTTGAACGTATTTTCACTGACTACCTCCAGGACAAAGTCGGGTGCCTTCCCTTCTTCCCACAGCCGATACGTCCGACGCTCTTTCTTTTTAACCCCGAAGACTACAAACACATCAGGAGCGACAAACTTTTTGGGATATCCCTCATCATAATATAAAATCAGGTTTCCCGAAACATAAACATCATCACGTTCCTTAAAGTGATTATCAAGTGTCTCGATTATATTAGTCATCAACTTGCGATGAATATCGGTTTCAGCCATTGGTTTACCATCCGATTCTGGATAAATAACCGTCCGTTCGGTGGGGAGTACACGAATTTTTTTTGAAATTTGTTGTGCCATCGGTCAACATCTCCTATCGTTATCTGAGCCGCCGCAGAACGGAATAAAGACAAAATCGTTTTTTGCGCTTTCTTCTCTAATGTTTAGGGGCAATTATAACACAAATCCTTACTCAAATCAACAAAAATTTCAGGGAACCATAAATCCTCCACGCGAAAAAGTAGTGGGATTTATGAAATTCTCTCATGGGGAATTCCTGAATGATACCAAAAAAAGGTTGCAAAGTTTCTCCGGATGTGACATACTATTTAGTAACTGCTAGTACACGTGGGTGCAAATCTTTGACCCGTAGAACGGGCAGCCTTGCACGTTCGGGTTGGGGGTAGAACGAGTAAGGAAACCACACGTTCTACGGGCGGGAAGTGGAAGAGCTTTGGGAGGTTGAGGAAGGAAAATCAGAGATGAGTGAATCTTTCCCTCGCATGGCCGGCGGCGTGATTAAAGCGATGCCGGCGGACGAGGCTTTTCCAGCAGACGGCGAAGCCGCGTGGAATGAGCTGTTGTTCGAGGCAGCAGTGCATCGTTCGGCGATGAATGATGGCGCTCGTGTGTTGCTTACCGACGTTGAGAAGGCAGCTACGGGCTCGTGATTTTATTATCTAATTGTAGGGTGGGCATTGCCTCATACGCATCAAGCTAACTACTCTCAGCCCCGTAGGAGCGGTATGTTTATAGAATGCAAGGGGATTCCAAATTAGCTCCGTAGGAGCGACATGTTCTTTTGGTCTGCGTTAATGTCGCCCCGATGGGGCTTAGAATTGGCAAGGCATCGGTTTTCTATAGACAGAAAGCCCCTCTGGGGCATAGTCATCTCCTTAGCTTTAAGCGTATGGGGCATTGCCTACTCATCAGGATAAAAAACTTCACGGGAGGAAATAGAATGAAATATTACGCTTACATTTCTATTGCAGGAGAGAACAAAATTTCGACCTTTAAGATGCATCCTGATACAGGGAAACTTCTGTTTCAGAACGATGTAACAGTGAGCGGTTCACCCGGTCCACTTGCCGTGTCCCCTGAGCGCAGGTTTCTTTACGCCGGACTCCGGTCAACCCGCGAAATTGCAAGTTTCCGCATTGATTGCAACACAGGCGGATTGTCCCCTATCGGGATGGTGTCGCTTGATTTTGACCCATGCTACATCACCACTGATAGGAAGGGCAACTTTTTACTCTCGTCCTACTATGGTGCCGGCAAGGCGGCAGTTCACCCCATTGGCGAGGACGGCGCTGTAAACAGCCCGGCCATTGAATGGCTCTCCACTGCCGAGCATGCGCATTGCATCCAAACCGCCCCGTCCAACAGGTTTGCCTTCGTGTCTCACACTGTTGAGCCCAACCTCATCTTTCAATTCACGTTCGATGAAAACACAGGCAGACTCACACCTAACGCTGTTCCCAAAGTCGTTCCTGAAGAAGGAGTGGGCCCACGTCACTTCTGCTTTCATCCGAACAAAGACATTGTCTATTTTTCAAACGAACAGGGGAACAGTGTGACTGCTTACAATTTTGACCCGTTAGCGGGTACCCTGACGGCTTTCCAGTCAATGTCGACGCTGCCCGAGGATTATGATGAAGAAAATACCTGCGCTCAAATCCATATCACACCTTCGGGGAAATTCCTGTACGTTTCAAATCGCGGTCAGAACAGTATTGCAGGCTTCTCAATCGACGACACCACCGGTCAATTAACCTCTCTGGGACAACAGCCAACGGAAGCAACGCCAAGAGCTTTCACCATTGACACGACAGGAAACTTCCTTTTTGCCGCCGGGCAGGCATCGGGCAAGCTCGCCTCCTACCGCATCAATGCCCATACCGGAGCGCTAAAACCTTTGGAAACGTATACGGTTGGGAAGAATCCCATGTGGGTACTTGTCGTAGCGCATGTCGGTCTGGGGATTGCCTATCACGATCCAATAACTTCAAAAGGGTAGCAGAATTGATAATTTTGATTGTAAATGTTATGCTTGATGTGGTAAAACAAGTATCTATCCGGATGTCCTGTTTTAGCGGGGGATGATAATGTTAGCGGCGTTTCACGCCGCGCAAGGTCCGATGAGGCCACAAATCGAAAAAACAAAGTCTGTGTCGTCACCGACGAACTGGACCGGAACACAATCAGGCTCCGTGTTACAGTAGAAGACCGTGGTCCTGGCATCCCCGACATTGAGAAGGCGATGGAGCACGGCTTCAGCACGGGCAGGTCACTGGGAGCCGGTCTGCCAGGCGCTAAAAGGCTGGTCCATGAGTTCAACCTCGAATCCGAGCCCGGGCACACGAAGATTACCATTGCGATGGTCCGGCGAAGGAGCCTGGGAGAGTTTAATAATGAGACGATGGTCCGGCGGAGACTTTGAAAGCTAGAAACCGAGTTTTTCCAAAAAACTCGGTTTCTATGTATCCTGGGAGGATTTAATAATGAGAGAACCCGTGATTATCCAAGTTACAGGGGAACATCACATAGCGCAGGCGCGGCAGGCAGCCAAGGCGTTGGCTGAAGCAATCGGTTTCAAGCGAGTATTGACCTACTATGTAGCCACCAGCGTCTCGGAATTAGCCGGCAACCTCTTCTTCCACGCCACCCGAGGCGGCACGATAACTCTCGTTGCCTCCAGGCGAAACGGCAAGGTCAACATAGAAGTCATCGCTGAAGACGAGGGACCAGGGATTCCGGACGTGAAACAGGCCATGCAGGACGGCTTTTCCACCAACGGCGGCCTGGGCGGCGGGCTGCCGGGCGTGGAACGGCTAATGGACGAATTCGAGATTACCTCCGCAGTCGGCGTCGGGACACGGATTGTGGCAAGGAAGTGGCAGCCATGAAAAGCAGCTTCGCCTCTCCACTTCATTCCGAGCAGATAGCAATGGTCAAACGTGCGCTGAATGACGCCCCTCATTGCGGCGACGAATGCAGCTTTTGGCAAAGCGGCGGAAAGATTATCCTCTGCATGGTGGACGGACTTGGTCACGGCGAACACGCAGAGAGGGCGGCTAAGGCAGTGGTGGATTACGTCGCCCATCACCTTTCGGAACCGCTGCTTGACTTATTCGCCGGCTGCAATCTGGCATTGCGGAGCACGCGGCGCGTGGTGATGGGTGTCGCCGTCATAGACGAAGAGGCGGGGACGTTGACCTACGCTGGGATAGGCAACACGCGCGCTATGATAGTCAGAGAGCGGCATCCTGAGTTTGCCGAAGGGAAGACAGTTCGCTTGAGCAACAACTACGGCATCGTTGGCGGCGGTTACAAGAGATTGTCGCCTGAAACCGTGCCGCTCATGCCCGGTGACTTGGTGTTCATGTTCACCGACGGCGTGGAAGAGATAATCAATCTATCGGGCTATGACGACGCGCTGCGCGCAGACGTGTGGCAGTTGGCGGAGAAAATCATCAAGGACTGGGGCCGCGAGACGGACGACGTCGCTGTCCTGATATTCAAAAGGAGTTGATATGGTAACGGAGCAACCTATCCGAGACAGATACTTTGAGCTGCTTAAGAACCATGTTACCAGTCCGGCGGAGGAGCATTTGGCAGCGATTGCAGAATTGGGGCGCTTGCTGGTGCAGATAGATGTCCCGCCTGAAGACATCACCGAGATACACGAAGAAGCTGTCCTCCGCCTGGCGCGAGAGTTTCCGCAAATGACCTTGCTGGAGATTGCCCAGCCTATCTCGGCAGCTATGATGGAAATGTTCATGGCTTATGGCCTTGCTTTCCGCGCGCGGAATGAACAACTTCAACGCGAAATCGCCGAGCGCAAGCGGGTGGAAGAAGAATTGAGGAAGTACCACGAGCATCTTGAGGAGTTGGTAGAAAAGCGCACGGCGGAACTGGCTGTCGCCAAAGAGCGGGCAGAAGAATCAGACAGGCTCAAATCCGCGTTCCTATCTACCATGTCCCACGAACTGCGCACCCCGCTCAATTCCATCATCGGCTTCACGGGCATAATGTTGATGGGCATAGTAGGGGAGCTTACAGCAGAGCAGAGGAAACAGCTCATCATGGTGAAAAACAGCGCCAACCATCTGCTTTCCCTCATCAACGACATACTGGACATCTCCAAAATCGAAGCAGGCCAGGTGGAGATAGTTACCGAACAGTTTGACATGCGCGAGGTTGTCGAGAAAGTGGTGAAGACGGTAACCCCACTGGCAGAGGAGAAGGAACTGGCATTAGTCGCCGAAGTGACGCCAGAGGTGGGCGAGATTACCAGCGACAGGCGGCGTGTGGAACAGATACTTCTCAACCTGATTAACAACGCTGTGAAGTTCACTGAGAAAGGGGAGGTGCGCTTAGAATGCCAGGTCAACGACGACTATTTGGTAACCCATGTTATAGACACAGGCATCGGCATCAAACCTGAGGACATGGACAAGCTGTTCGAGGCATTCCAACAGGTAGATACCGGTTTGACCCGCCGGCACGAGGGGACAGGGCTGGGGCTATCTATCTGCAAAAAACTGGTGGAGATGCTGGGCGGTGAGATATGGGCAGAGAGCGAATGGGGTGTGGGGAGTACCTTCACATTCACACTACCATTAAAAAGGTGAAAACGGGAAAGGTGACCTTACAGGACGGAGAACATCCACTACAACTTCGTTTTGTGGCGTTCGACAAAGACTGAAGGAAAAATGAATAAAGTTCAGCATCCCATTGATAGACTTATTTTCGAGCTTGTTGTAACTGGACGTAAAGCAAGCCATTCTGAAATAAAGCAAATTATCGCTCATATTGCCCAAGCGTCGTTCAGTCGTCATGCTATCAAAATAGATAGGCGATTAATAGGAAGGGTATATCTTGGTCAAGTACTTGAACCGACTACGAAGCTTCCGTCAATTGAGACTCATTTGCTCAAACGCATATATGTCGAACAGCAATGGAATGAGGGAACATCTCTCGAAAAATACATAAGCGATTTGCGTCATGCCGTGAAACACCCAGCATCGCATATTTGGACCTACGAACATAGAGGCGCTCCTTGCGTTGGAATTTTGGCACCATCACACGTTCAAGGCGCACCCAACCCAGAGGAATTTATATTCGTTGTCTACAATGCCCGCTTTGGCGTCATCGCGACAGGCTTTCAAGCTAGTACATGTGGGCGCAAATCTTTAACCCGTAGAACGTGTAGCCTTACTCGTTCGACCAACTCGAACAGGCAAGGCTGCCTGTTCGACAGATGGGCCAAGAACTTCTACCCACGTGTACTAGTGGAATTGAAGCAATTCCCAGCCTGAACCTTTTTCAAAAAAAGCTCATCCAACAAAAGGGAGGGGATAATAATGGACAAAGTTAAATTTGCCTACGAAACCAAATTAGACAACATAACACCAGAACGGATTCAAATGTACCTCGACGATTGCCGGGAACAAGTCCATCAACTTGATGAATTAGCCGCAGATTGGAATACTCTTGATGAGGAAGAACGCAGTCAATATCAGTGGGAGTTTGATGTTGCGCTTGGACGCCGGTATATACTTGAATTGCTCTATAAGGCGAAAAAACTTACTCCATTTTCTGAAGTCCAATTCGCAAAAATCGAGCAAGAATTCTTCGGCAAATCACACATAGTCCGGCGGCTTTTTGGCTATGACATGGAACATTTTCCCATTGAATCAATTCCTGCAAAGTTTGTCGCTTCAGCCGAGTGAATCTCTTTAGCTCCAGAGGTGGGGATTGTTGCTATGCCGTACGGATTGAAAAAATTTATCGGGGAGAGAGGAGAATGGCGATGACAGAATTGACAGTGATACTTCCGATGAGTTTGACTATGGAGCAGCAACGTGCCATATTGCGCTATCTCAGCGGGGGATATTTATCAAAAAGCGAGTGGCGGGATGCACTTGCTGGTTTCGATAGATTACGGCAAGCCCTTGTCAAGGAAGGATTGCTGGAGCGTTCGCTTGCTGAATTTTATCGTGAGGTGGTGGATAACGTTTATGCTTCTTCGCTGCTTGCCGAGCACAAGGAGGGAATGGAAATGAAGGATAAAACTTTTAACGACTTAACAGAAGAGGAATTTTCAGAAGTGTTAGACAATATCCTCAGAGAAGACTTCGGAGACTTGAGTGAAGAACAGTTTTTCACAGCGTTGTCCGCGATTGATGAAGAGACGCAGGAGGACATCTTCTTCACAGGAGAAATTCGGGAGGGGCAACTGGTGCTAGATAAAGAAGCGCCAGTGCATGTTGAGGGGAACGCAATTTATTGGGGCAATAAACGCCTCATCATTAGGTTGCGAAACTGAACCAAAATGGAGGAAGAGAATGTGAAACCTAAGATTCTTGTCATTGAGGATAACGAACAGAACCTTTACCTGATAAGTTTCATCCTGGAGAAGTATGGGTACGATGTTGTCCAGGCGCTACCCTTTGTTTTTTACACAGCCACCTATACGGATGAAAGAGATGAGGAACTCGGTTTAAAAGTGGGAGCGGACAAGTTCATTCGAAAACCCATAGAGCCGGATGAGTTCATAAATATCATAAAAGGCGTGATTGGGGATGTGGAGAAGGGCAAGATAAAGCCTAAGAAGCCTGTTTTAGAGGAGGAGAAAGAGATCTTCAAGCTCTACAGCGAACGGCTGGTAAAGAAGCTGGAGGAGAAGATGTTTGACCTGGAAAGAGAAGTTACCGAGCGCAAGCAGGCAGAGGAGGCGTTGCGGGAAAGCAACCGTCGCTTAGAGGAGACGATTGGCGAGTTGAAATCTACACAGCAAACGCTCATCCAGCAAGAACGCTTGCGAGCATTAGGACAGATGGCAAGCGGTGTTGCCCACGACTTCAACAACGCCCTGACACCGATTCTGGGCTACACTGAGTTATTGTTCATGATGCCGGAAACTCTGGACGATAAAGAAAAAACGATGGGCTATTTGGAACAGATGAACACCACTGCAAAAGACGCAAAGAACGTCGTCGAACGCTTGCGCAACTTCTATCGCGAACGCTACGAGGATGAAATATATGTGCCTGTTAGCCTTAGCCAATTGGCCAAACAGGGCATCGGGCTAACGGAGGCAAAATGGAAAGACCAAGCGCAATCGAACGGAATCACCATCAACGTTAGCCTCGACTTGCAGAAAGTGCCGTTCATCAACGGCAACGAATCCGAATTGCGGAACGTTTTGACCAACCTGATTTTTAATGCGGTTGACGCTATCCATGAGGATGGGACGATAACTATTCGCACCCATTCTGATAGTGATTTCGTCGCTCTTGAGGTAAGCGACACGGGTATAGGTATGACGGAAGAAGTTCAGCAGCGTTGTTTGGAGCCGTTCTTCTCCAGCAAAGGAGAAAGCGGCGCCGGATATGAACGGAGTGCAACTGGCAATGCTCATCAAACAGATTGCGCCGAATAAGCCCATCATTATGTTGACTGGATTTGGCAGCATGATGAGAGTCACCGGCGATATACCAGCCTCAATAGACTACCTTTTGAACAAGCCCGTCACGTTGAGTGACTTCAGGGAAGCGTTGACGAAGGTAACAACGGAATAGGTTCAAGGAAGCGATGAATAGAAGAAGGAATGTAATCAATTATGTTCCAAAAGGGGCATGATAATTGCGAAGTCCTGATGGCATCGGGATTCCCAGCAATCGTAGACAGCGTTTCAAAAGGAGATGTTTTTTTGACAACCAAAAATCACACGATGTCTCTCCCCAAATATGTTCGCTTCGCTCAGTAGTTTACTTCGTAAACCACCTGGAAATGTGAGCGGATAGTCCATTACCTATAGGCAGTAGAAGGATGGAAGAAACTCATCCTTTCATCCCAACAATCTTCCACGGAGGAAATTTCTATGACATCAACAGGAAACAAAGTGAACGGAGTAGGCATCATTGGGGCGGGGCGTGTCTCGCGGGACCACGTTTACGCCGTCAAAAACATTCCCGGGCTCCAACTAATTGGCGTAGTTGACCCAAACGAAGAGCGTTCCAGCAGATTCGCCCAGCAGTATCAATGCGATGCCTATGTTGACCATCGGGATCTGCTTGTGCGCGACGATGTAGATGTGATACTTGCCGGAGTGCCTCACTGGTTGCATGCTCCAATTAGCATTGACGCGCTGAATGCAGGCAAGCACGTCATGGCTGAACACCGAGGGGGAATACGAACCTACCGCCCTTGAAAAAGATACCTCAAGAGAGAAAAACATTACCGCTTTTGTGAACAAGAGAGCCGGGGCACCTGTCAATACTCCGATTGCGAAATCTATTATTGAGGAAATATCGGGTGTCACAGACGAAATAGCAGCATTTGTAAAAGCAATCGAAACAAGAACTGAGCCGCCCATCAGCAACACTCACGCGCTGTCGGTCATAAAGTCGCTCTTGGCAATCGAGGGATCTTCCCGCACGGGCAGGGAAGTGCGCCTCCGATGAGAGCCGCCGCTACCCAAAATGTCAGGTTTATTTTTGAAAACTACCTGAGAAAAGAAAGGAGATGAATGCAATGGCTTTTGAATTGCCAGAGGCTTTAACAGTTGCCAAGCAAATGGATAAAACCTAAAGTCCCACTACGAGGGGATTATCAAACAGTATGTGATAGTACAAGAATTTTTGTCAATAAATTGCAAAATAGCAGTGAATACTCCCTTTTTCGCTCTCATGATTGGCTTAAATACTGGGTTCAAAAGTGATGTGAACTGTTGGAAACCATTTAGAAACATACTGTACGACATCATTCACAACTTTCGCTATTTCGTCATCTCCCCGCACAATCACATCCGCATACTGTTTGCCCGGCTCTACAAACTGCTGATGCATTGGTCGGACGGTAGACAAATACTGTTCGATTACCGACTCTACTGTCCTACCGCGTTCGACCACATCACGCTTCAAACGTCGGATGAACCGAATATCCGCATCCACATCGACAAAAACCTTTACATCCAATATTTCACGCAAAAGCGGCACGGCAAAAAGCAGAATCCCCTCAATAATCACTATATCTCTCGGACAAACCTTTGCGATGTCCGGTCTTCTTGTGTGGGTTTTGAAACAGTAGGTGGGCTTTTGGATGGCTTGACCGTTTTTGAGCATTTTCAGGTGTTCTATCAACAACTCAAAATCCAGTGCATCCGGATGGTCAAAATTCTTCTCGCTTCGCTCAATGGTGGGTAGGTGGCTTAAACCCTTGTAATACGAATCGGTATCAATAATCACCGACTTTGAATCGCCAAAAGTATCTCTGAACGCATGCGCTAAAGTCGTTTTGCCTGAACCGGTGCCGCCGGCGATTCCTATGATGATGTTTGATTGATTAAATTGTATTGTCATCTCATTATCAGTTGTCTTACGGCGATAAAGCCCGACCTGCCTGAGGCAGACAGGCGACTTCCCTTCACTTCGTTCGAGGGCAGGCGTCTTACGGCGTCTCGCCATTGCTCGTTATCATGGAGGGACAGAGAGGCTCCGCTACATAGGGAGATTTTACCCTAAAAACGTCAGTTGACGATGTTCTAAAACGAAAAAAGCCTGCCGACATAGGGATAAACCAAGATTAAACTACATCAACAGGTGCCTTCGCCGTAATTAACAGAGCATGACAGTCGTCGTCATCTCTGATAAATTTCTATTTTAAGTTGAATTGCACTAACTTTAGGCTCGTTTCCCTTAATTCAGTGCCATAGACGCTGTTCAAACTCGTAACGAACTCTTCTCAATCACCTCTGTGTTCACCTTTATCTCCATGCTCGCCGCCGTGTTCTCTGACATGTTCTCCTCTATCGCCATGTTCACCACCATGTTCTCTTTCGTGCTCACCATCGTGTTCTTCTCCATGTGATATGCTAACGAGAATACCATCCCTTGATACCGACGTACCAACGTCGTGAATGCAACCTCATCGCTGGAAAGAATCTGTTGAATAAGCGTAACATCGTTGGACATATTTAAAATCTCCTTCTGTGTACATAGATGCTTTTTTGGTGTCCAACTGTTGGGAAAAATTGAATTGGAAACCGAGTTTTTGGCAAAAACTCGGTTTCTAGTACATTACCTGAACTGGAACGCATAAAGTTTGGTATCTCGCATTACAAATCGGATTTTGACGGCTTTGCCTGCCAACGCGCTGACAAAAGATGACGGCGAAGCCGACATCTTTTCGGATTTCCCATTCCATGTAACGCACATCCGTACGCTGTTTCCATTCAGTTCGTCAGCATCCTCCAGCCCGAAGCCGTCAATGGGACGTCCTGATTCATCTTGTATTTCGACCTTCAAACTCCCACCTGCGCTGGTATCAAGGTTCAGTTCCAGCCTACCGCCGCTGAAGACAAGGGGCGTTGTGGTCAATTCACCGCCTTCATAGGGTGTGTCGGCGGAGATGAACCCGTCCAAACGGAGTGTGGCGCGGAACAATGCGCTATTCCGGCTTTCGGCGTAATGTGGTTCATTGAAGCCAGCAAAATACATCCATAGTTCGTCCCCCACGCGAACCACTCCTGGGCTGGCGAATATCATTTTGGACGCCAAACTATCCGTCATACCAAGTCTCATGAACGGTTTTCTACCTCCTGCTCTCTGCCACTTGATTCCGTCTCGGCTCGTCAGGAGTTGTACGTCCATCGTATCAGGGAACCTATCCTCGCCCCAGTGCCAAAAAGCCGATGGCAACATGAAGTATGCGTCTTGAGCGAAGGGATATTTCATCGCCGCACTGGTGTAAAAATCAAGGACGGGTATCTCGCCCCGAGCTTGGGTAGCGTTCAAATCCAACTCGTCCGCTTCAAATACCTTCTCCACCTTTGACCAGTTATGGAAGTCGCTGGATTCCACCCGTCCCACGGCGCGCCATCTTTTCCCCTCCTCGCCTTCCTTCCAACGCACATAGCCGACATATCTTTCAAGACGCTCATCCCAAAAAACAACGTTTTGCGTATCACAGTGGGTTTTGGGGTTGGGGTTATCGTCATAGGGCATCCAGTGGATTCCGTCAGGAGAATACATCGCCCACAACCCGCTTTCAAGCCCTTTTGCCCTATCCTCCTTTGTAACCGTAAGTTTACTCCAAAGTTTGTAGCGTTCCTCCTCCGGCACTTGCGCGTCAATGAACACCGTCGCACCCTGCATTGACCGGCGCGGATTCAAAGGAGCGACGATATTGTTTTCCTTTGAGCCGTCAAATTCGACCAATCTAAGGACTGGCTTATGCCATTTTATCCCGTCCGTGGATTCGGCATAGCAAAGTCGGCGGGCACCTTCCTGCGGCAATCCACCCATAAACAAAGCGTCATACCACATCCTGAATTTATCACCCTCTTTGAGCACTGTGTTGTATGCGCCGATACCCTGAACCTCCCACGGTTTATCCGCTACTAAAACTGGCTCAAAAATTTGATGCGGAGGATTCATAGTGAGCGTTACATCACGGCTCGAAGCAATGAGAAATTCGTCGATGAAAAGCTGCTTTTGCGTCCCAAGATAAACGGCTTCTGCATCATCAACCTGCCTCTTTTGTTCAGCCGTAGTGGTTCCTGCAATGCACAAAATAATCATCATCGGTGTCATAAATTTACCTCCTGGTGGGTGCAAGTGAATGGATTGAAGATTGACAATTGACCGGGAGCGCATATTTTGCGCCCCCGTTTGAAGATTGACTCCACGCATGGTTTCGATTTGCACTTCGTATTGGATTTCTATAGCGAGTTTATTGCCGCTAAGTCTTCGTCGCTGAGGGCAGGATAGTGGAACAAAACAACTCCCTGCGCGCCTCCCCGTTTTGCAGCCTGAATTTGCTCTACCATTACTTGGGTAGTTAGTGTAGAATTCGAACTCGCTTTGCCAAGCCCTTCCCAAACCGGGCAGTAATCCCCCACCAGTGCCAGATGCTGTTTTGTTCTCAGTAAGACGTTTCGTGTAGAATTATCGTAGTTCATGGGGAACATAAAATCTACAGCACCCTTTTCCGCCCAGCTAACCCAATCCTGTCCATTGCTGTTGCGGCAGGACGGGATGTCGGCAAAAACGGCGGCGGAGAGTTCTATATTTTTCGAGCGAGTCATCTCGCGCATCTTGAGTACAAACGACGTGATTCTACTACAACGCCAGTCAACCCATTTTGCAAAACTCGCGTCCCTCCGCCCAACTTCGTCTATATCAACCCCGCGCATAGCCATCTGCTCCTTGCAATAATCACAGCGACATAACCCGCCAGTGCGCATATAGTCAAGGTGCAATCCATGAATCGGGTATCCGTCTGCTATACTTTCATAAAGCGCCAGTTCATATTCCTGTACTTCAGGACGACAGGCGCAAGCCCACCGCATACTTGCCTCAAATACAGCGGCAAGATGCGGCGACTTTTTCAACAACGCCGAATTGTCACCCTCTGTAAAGATGCAGAACCATGGATGAACCTTCATACCGTGTTCGGTAGCCGATTCAGCCAAAACTTTCAACGGGTCAAAATCGGGATAAGATGGATTAACTTCCGCCACATCCGTTTTGAAATCCGCGTATCCGGGCGGATTCTTCACGCAGGGAATGATGAGTTCAAATCCCGCATCCGATAGCCTCTTCACGTTCATCTCTATCTCTTTGTTATTATCCCCGAAATTAGAAACTCTGTGAGCCCAAGTAGCAAAATGGAATTTGTTTGCCAATTTATTCATCTTTAATCAGGCACGGAAACCCTGACTGATTTGAAAAATCAGTCGGGGAGTAAGTGCCTACGTCATCCTTTCTCCATAGATTGTGTAGCCCAAAATTCTATCTTGGTTTCCGATTTATCGCCCAACAACGAAATTTGGGCTACAGTTGAATGCTGTTTTTAATCTACCAAAGTCAAAATACTCCTTCATGAGTAATAATTCCATTAGGTATACGAGTTTTGCACATACGACGAAAATCTAGTAACGTCATCCCTCTGTGGTGACATCTGGCGGTAGCGGTGTCTGGCGGGACAGAGCCACGTCGCTACAGCCAAACGCCGCTATGTGTGGATATGTTGATAACTGCAAAACTCGTATTAGGTAAACTTTGAGGTGACCCCATTTTTCTGGACACGAAATCAGGATATTTAAGCAAGTTTTTTGCTTTTCATTGAATCTTTGCGACAACAACCGTCATATCATCGTCTCTGCTTGTTTTATCACCAACAAAGGAAATCGCATCATTGATAACCGCATCGACCACCGCTGATGCTGACATATCAGTAGTAAATTGGGAAATGGTCATCTCCAACCGCCCCGAATCGGAATACAGTTCACCTTCGCTATCCATCGCCTCAATTATACCATCGGTCATCAAGATTAAAACGTCCCCGCTTTCCAACCGGAAATTTACCTCAGTGTATTCTATACCTGCCATCATTCCAAGTGGCATTCCTCTTGTTTTGAGTGGTTTTACTTCGCTGTCACGCAACAGAAGTGGGTGGGCATGATGACCAGCATTAGCCAGGGTTAAAGTCTTAGACTTCCGCATCAATCTTGCCTATTACCATCGTCACATTCATGTCTTGTTCCATTCTCACTTTCAGCACGCCGTTGAGTTTCATCAGCAAGGATTCAGGGGAGAGGCTTTCCATGTCCTCTGCTGCCATCTGCAACACTCCATCAGTCATCATAGCATTCATTGCACCCTTCATCGCTTTGCCACAGACATCAGCGACGACAAGTGCGACTTCATTAGGTCGCTTGCCTTCCAAATAGTCAAAGAAATCCCCGCTGACTGTATTGGCAGGGAGACATTTTCCGGCAATCTCGACACCTTCAATCGGCGGCGCAGTATCGGGCATCAACAACATCTGCACCCGGTTCGCATCTTGTAATTCTTTTACCGCTGCCCGCTCATAATCACGAGTCTGCCGGCGTTTCTTGACGAATCCAACCGCCAAAAAGATCAGCGTCGCCAAAAGAATGGTACTGCCGGTTGCCAAAGCGCCACGTATCCAGCCAACCTGATGCCACAAGGCTGGCAGTGTTAGTGTAAGTGAGGCAATCTTAGAGTAGTTCAGATCTCTATCGACGGCTTGCACCTTGAATGTGTATTCCCCCGGTTTGAGGTGGAAATATTCGGCGATTTCTTCGTTCGTCGGTCCCTGCCAGTCGGTGTCTTGACCAATCAACTGGTAGAAATATTTCATTCTGCCTTGGCGGGTTTGGAAGCTTTGGGCATGAAAGCCTATAGCAACGCGTCGGACACCCGCGTGTAAATTTAAACGCTCGCTGGGGCGATGATTGGTTTTTTCATCAGCGAAAATCTGCGTGATGGTGACAGGCAGTGAAATTTTGTTTTTGGGCGTGAACCGGACCGTTCCATCTGCTGTCCCAACCCAGATTTGCCCACTTCTATCCATGTAGAGGCAACGAACACTATCACTCGCAAGCCCATCCCTGGAGTCAATGTTTTGGAAACATCTGCCATCAAAGCGGCTGATACCGCCGTCAAATGTTCCAAACCACATCATTCCCTCCTCATCTTGCAGGATGTCCCAAACATTGTTGTGTGCCAAGCCATCTTCTTGCGTATAGGTTTGCCATCTCTTGCCGTCAAAACGACTGACGCCGCCGCTCGTCCCAAACCACATTATACCTTCCTTATCTTGAAAGATAGAAATAACTTCATTGCCTGCCAAACCATCTTGTTGCGTATAGGTTTGCCATTCCTTCCCGTCAAACCGACTCACTCCACCACCATTAGTTCCAAACCACATCGCACCTTCCTTGTCTTGAAGGATGGACAGAACACCATTGCCTGCCAATCCATCACTTTGTGTGTAGGTTATCCATCCTTACCCAGCAAACCGCCTGAAACCGCCACCAAAAGTTCCGAACCACATCGCCCCTTCCTTGTCTTGAAGGATAGACCGAACGTTATTG
>CAZRLY010000001.1:62909-83722 GCA_964601015.1 uncultured bacterium | reverse complement strand
TTACAGTAGCAAATCTCTCACTGTGGAAAGCTGAAGACTTCCGCAGACTGGATGGAATCTTACATGGCAGTGTTCTTCAGGAAGTTATTCAGTGGGCGCACGCACACCTTGCGGGTAAGTCCCTCGAGGTCCAGTTTGGAAACGTGAGGGGTAGACACCTATGAGAACCTTTCAAGAAGGACGTAACTTTCCAAAGATTCTCCTATATCTAAAAATTCAGGGATGGTTATCGTGACGCAAGCAAGGAGGGCTCGCAGATGTCGAATGTTGAGGCTGTCGTTGACAAGTTAGTGGAAGAGTATTTTGCCATTGAAGAAGGGCTCAAGTCTATTGTTTGGATAAACCCCAATCAAGAGAAGGAAATTTTGCTGATTGAAGTGGACACAACAGCTATTCCAGCAGGAAGGGTGGAACCGTTTTACTTTAAGCCTACCGAGGAAGTTCCTTATCCAGTGCGCATCGCTAACATAACCTCTGACGAATGGAAGGCTGCGCAATCAGGAACGATAGATATGCCTGAATATTGGTCATTGGACGGCACAGAACGCGTATTTACTCGTACTAATCGGAAACACCCAACGAGGAAAACATCATGAATTGGTACGAAGCGTATCTTTTGCAAGCCCGCTCTTAAATGAGCATACCTGGACAACAAAAATGGTGCGGCTCCATCACCGCACCAGCATCGTTGCAAAATCATTGGGAAGCCTTTTTCCCATCCGTCTCATATCGGGCAAGCAGAGCTTGAAGTTCGTTGCGGATGCTTTCAAATAGATTCAGCCGGTCAGAACGCAACGCTTCTAACAACTCCTGACGGTTCCTGTCTGGACGACAGTATTGGATTGCAGCTTCGAGATGTTCCAATACTTCTTCGACTGGACGGCGGCTTTCCAGTGTAATAAGAGCAAGAAAATGATGACTCTCCGACAGGATGCTCCAGATAACTTCTTGGTCAGTCGGTTCCGCTATCTCACACAGCCGGAGCGCCTCCAGTAATTCCGCTTCTGCTTTCTTGTAATCATGAAGTCTGTAGTAAGCACCTCCTAAGCCGCTATGCGCTGATGCCGCTGTCTCATCATCTGTTGCCAATTCAATCTCCCTCCGACATTCTGCTAACGCAGCCTCCAAGAGCTTCTCTGACTTTTTTATATAAGTAAAGGCAAGCTGCCCATGCGTCCAAGCTTTATCGGGTGCTATCTCTATATTCTGTTGATGTGTGGCAATTGACGCATCCATATCTCCACGAATGCGATATGCTATACCCAGCAACCGGCGTGTGTTCAGATTTTTCTCATCCAACTCCAACGATTTTGTGTAATACGCTATTGCCTTGTCCAAATGCGCTTCCCTCTCTTCTCCATCCTCCAATTCTGCTCGGTATGCATAGAGCCACCCCAAGCTTTCGTACGCAGGAGCATAATCTGGTCGGATAGCCAGCACTTTATCCAATTCAGCCAATGCCGCATCGTATTCTTCAGCGGATATATGTTCTCCGCTCTTGCGTATCGCTTCGTCAATTACCTTCTGCGTAAATTCTGGTGGTAATTGATTTCGTTCAAAGTCATCTTGAACCATATGAATTATCTCCTCCTTCAACCGCTGTCTCGCTCGATGAAGCCGAACTTTCACTGCGGAAACGGATATGCCGAGAAAATCAGCGATTTCCTGAACGGAAAGAAGATCCATATAGCGCAAAGTGAACGCCAACCGATAAGTCTCTGGAAGGCGTTGCAATATGCGCATAACGTTTTGTCGGGATTCTTCCCGCTCAAGTTGTGTAGTGGGATTGGAATTGCGGTCAACGGGCATATTCTCCACCATTTGATGCGCAGTCTCGTCGTTTAGCAACGGTGCATTCCGGTGTTTCCGCAGGAACATCTTACACCGATTGACGGCAATCGAAGAAAGCCAATGGACAAATTTCTCAGTCTCTCGCAGACGAGAAATATTGCGATATGCCTCCACAAAGGTTTCCTGGGTGACATCCTGTGCATCTGCAAAATTACCGATGTAGTTTAAGACAAGCGCGTAGATGCGGTTTTGATACCGTCTGACGAGAAGGCCGAAGGCTTCTGTTTCTCCATTGAGCGTTTTTTGAATGAGTGTTGTATCAGTTAGCATCGCTGATTTCACCAAATAATGCACTCTGTGTATCCCGAATACAAATGGTTTTCTATTAGTTGCACAAGATGACAAAAAGGTTACATACAGATTAATTATTCAGTCGCTTAACGTGCCTGATGCGGTACGGTTGAAAACCGAGCCTCAAAGCGAGATTATACATCGGCGTATTATGGTTGCTCACCTGTAAAGCTAAATAGCTGATTTTACGCTCACAAGTTACCATCTCAATGCGTTGGATAAAATACGTGCCAATCCCTTGTCGCCGAAATTCCGGATGGACGTAGAAATCATCAATCCACAAGGCGTTATCGCTGTGTCGAATACAGTAATAGCCGACAAAATCCTTTCCCCGATAAGCTACCATTAATTTAGCTTTTGCATCATTTGAAGCTTGGATTCTCTCCTGGACAGCCTCGTGAGCTGACGAAACTAACTTTTCCCTTTCAAAATCCAGTGCGCTACGCCAAAACATTTCGCGTTCTCCTTCAACTAAGAGTTCTATGTCGTCCCGGTTAAGGTCAAAAGGACGGAGCTCCAGCGTGTCAAATTGTGTTTTCTTTGCTCCGTTAGCTTGCGTCGCTTCATAGTTTTCAGACAATTCTTTTATGAAATCGGTGCGATAGTGCATAAAACCTGCTTTTAACATCAAATCGCATAAGTACTTATCTTTCGCATACGCTACACATTGCATCAATGTAACCTGTTCCTCGGACGCTTCTCTTTCGAAACGCTGGAGAAGATACTCACCAATGCCCTGCGAACGATACTCGTGTATGATATAAAAGTCAGCGATATCCATGAGCTTTATATCAAGCGGTTTTGCATCGTTTAGCATTGCCAACCAGTAAAACCCTACAATGTCATCCTCCAAAGTAACCATGACGAGGCTGTGGTCTTCTTCTCCCATTGCCCATTGAAATTCCTCCCGTCTTAATTTCAGCGCGAGCGTACCGTATTTTTTGAACAGTTCAGGATTCTCCTTCATGCGATCTTCCCGGAATGTGTTTAACATGAACTCCATGTCGTTTTGGGCTGGGGAAAATGGGCGAAATGTGAATTCGTCAAAGTTTATTTGCATTTTTGACCTCCATGATTTGCATTTTGTGTGCTCCGAATACAAATAGTTTTCTATTAGTTGCACAAGACGACAAAAAGGTTACACATTGCGTTGAAAAAGTAAAGAGTAAAGAATTAATTTTACTTATTACTCTTTACTTGTCATATTCCTAATCTCGTTCAACCTTCACATCATGCAAAACATACGGCGCAAAACGCCCGTGTGCGGACAGTCCTTTGCCTGAACCGCTCAAACTTTTGACGCCTGCCTCCGCCCCTCTGCGGGCGACATCCCCAAATTTTTCGTCACCCGTCAGTCTGTATGCGTAGGCGATACCGAGGAGTTTTCGCAGATTGCCCGTACCCTTGCTGGAATGTGGGCAGGAGGTATAGCGGAATCCGTTGATGTCAGGTTCCCACACATCGTTTATCAGATATTCAGCGCCTTTGATAATGGACTTCTCAACGGCTTTGTCGCCAGTCGCTTGATGGTAGGCTTTCAATCCTGCGAGCAAGATGCCCACCATGAAACCGGCATTGCCCTTGTGTCTCGGCGGTTGACAGTGACAGTGGCCGGGTACCATCATGCGCTCCCAACCACCAGTTTCAGAAGTCTGGCGTTCAAGTACCCGGTCAACGATGATTTTCGCCGCGTTAAGGTAGTATCTGTCGTTGGTGGCGTTGTACATCGCCATCGTCAGAATGAGATGCCAGCCGGAGGTACGGCAGTTGCCGAAATCGTAGTTGCGGATTCTGTCGTATTTCTCGGCGATTTTGACAGCAGTATCCAGAGCGCGCTTATCGCCGGTCAAGAAGTGATAATCCAGAATCCCTTCCACCCAGGTATGGCTGATGCTGAAACCCCCGTTTGCGATGGCTTTCGGCCCAACCCAATCGTATCCGCCCACATGCCCCATGCAGTGCGCATAAGCCCCGCCTACTCTGTTCGCGTCCCGATGGTAGTGGACGGTATCGACATCCATGTTGTGTCTTGCCGTTGATTCGCCCTCAAAGAAAAATCTCCCATCGCCGCTACGGATGTACTGCAAAAAGAACATGTGTTGCGTATCGTATTCGATGTTTCCCCAGTTGTAGCGGCGTTCTCCCCACCAGTCGCCAAAATTGAGCATGCCGTATTCCCTGCCGCCCTCGCGGCTTGCCAGATACCCTTCCAGACTCTTCTCCATTACCTCTTCGTATTGTGGATATTCCAGCTTGCCGACGGGCAACAAGTCGCCAAATACCTTGCTGTTGCAATACCAACCTGGGGTTGCTGTGGCGAGCAGGGGACGCTGGAACGCTTCGTACATCGCCCTGTCGGGTTCTGCGGATTTGGGATGGAAGCAAAACAACAGTTCATGCCGCCTTGTTACGCCCTGTTTGAATTTGTATTCGCCGTTTTGCAGATAGTAATAGAGTTTGTCCTGTTCTTCTTCTGGGTGTCCAGCGTATTCGTCGTGGGCGATTGGCGGACAGATGCCGATGGCGATTTCATCTGAACAAACTGTAAAACTCTTCGGATAGAGTTGCCAGAAATTTCGGACGGCTACCGCAACGCCGGATTTGTCTACGAAGCCTTGATAGCGTAGTTCTTCGCTGTAGTAGTCAGGGACTACTGCTACCCCCCTCCTGCCCGACGTTTCCAAAAGGTAGGTTTTGAATTGTCTATCGTCCTTTTGAAAATGTACTTTGCATGGCTCTGATGTGTTCTCGCCGGCAATCAATGGCAATGAAAGTTGCAGTTCTTTGATGGACGTAAATTCGCTTTCACCTGCGTTGTTGCCAAATGTATAAAACATCCTGACGAAACTTTTGCCAGCGTAGGCGTGAATCCTGGCGATGTAGGCGAAAAGGCTTTTGCCGTCTTCGGATTTGTGTTCGCCTTCAATTTTGATGACAGCCCGTTGCGAGCCGCATTCCTCGACTTCGACTTTGTCAGGCGGATTCAAGCTGGTATATGTCGTGCCGTCTGGCGTGGTGAGAGACGCCCCGCCTTTTGTGCCACCTTGAATGATAAGTTCGTCGTCAGTGAATTTGCCATCTCCATTTTCATCCAACCAGACTTTGTCGAACAGGTTGAAGCGGCTTTTGTCTATGACAAATTTCGTCGGACCGGTTACGACGGTTATTGCATGCTCTTCGTCGGTAACAACAAGCGGAGAGGGGAAATCCGTCCGTTTGACTTCCGTTCCGTATTCCAGCGAATATTGTAAAGTAGTATTGGCGAGAAGGTCAACCTGAAAATCAAGCAACGCCCATTTGACGCTATCATCCTGCCACCTTGCCAGTTCACTAATTTGGCACGGAATCTCCTTGTCCTGTGGGTTGAAAATGCGCATTCTGTCAGTGGAGACGACAGCACCTTGCGGGAAAGGAATGCCAGAAGTCACAGGCAGATGCTGATATTCCCACCCATACGGATTCTCAATATTCAGCTTTACCTTAGCTCGCTTTATTTCGCCAGTACCTCTGCTAACAGGGGTTGTACTAAGGGTTAAATTCGACGTTTGAACGACGCTACCGTCTGGCGCGTCAGCAAGCACACGGTAATGGTAGGTTTTATCCCTTTCGAGATTTGCCAGAATGAGCCGATGGTTGTTCAGTGAGCTATCATCAGCGACAACATCGCCGTATTGCTCACTCAAACCGTATTCGACTTTGCTCTTGGATGGAAAATTGCTAATCCAGGTGATTCTCGCGCTAACCTTCCCATTTGCGGAAAACAACGGTTCAGCATGAACGTCTGTGATGTTGTATTCTCTTTGCTGAACCGGCGGCTTATCCTTCAGAAAGAGGATGTGTTCAATTCTGTACCTCCCCGCGCTCTCGCCAGTTTGCAGGACAATTTCCTCACCGCCCTTGAATTCGTAAGGTTCATCAAGGGTGAAAACGTACTCTCTATTGTCGTCTACATCAGCTACCACAACGCCGAGCAGTGCGCCGTCAATGTAGATGCCAATTTTTTCAGCGCCAGACGCATCGTACAAAACAAAACTTAGATGGTATCGCCCCGACTGCGGCGCTGCCAACGAAATACTGCCCTTCGATTCTGAACGCAATACTGAGCGTTCTCTGTATTCGCTGCGCGTATCGTCGTAGAACCCTTTCAAATAACACTGGTTCGCTTCGACGATGAGGTTATCTTCGTCTTTTAACAAGCTCTCTATCAAATCCAAGCCCCAATTGACCTGGACGCCTTCAGATACAGCATAAGAATCTATGTCAATCATAAGTTTACCTCCCGTTTGTAATAGTGTAAACACTAAACCGAGCGTCAAAATTGGATTACCTGAATATTTTATCCAGTCACTCAATTGATGTGTCATTAAATTGGTCTTCCTCCAGAACGTTTCTTCAATATTTCAGGAGCAGATTGTATTTGCGGAGTTTTCTTTATAGAGAACTGAGAAGCATCGCTCAATTTGCCGTGAGTCAGCGCATATACCACAGCGTTGATGCCCAACTTTATAGCAAGTACCTCGTCAATACTCTTTCTACCCCTCCCGCCGTGCATTTCCCACTGCCGTCCATAATTTCTGTTGGTAATCAAGATAGCGATTCGTCCATCGACTACGATAGCTTCTAACTTGCGCAACGATGATTTTCCGAGGTTGAATGGGAATAAAAGAAGTTCGTCACCGCCTCCAACCCGCGTACGCACGCCCTTTTTGATAATTCTCCCACCCCATGAACCGTCAATCATTACGAATCCACCCTTATCTACATATTTCTCCAACTGATTTAGCACAGGAGCAGTACGGAGGGTATCCGAAGGTTTCACAAGCAGAAAAGGCGAGTTAGTTGTAATAGCCGTGGCGGGGACAGCTCTTTCAATTTTCGCTTTAATCTTCGTGGTATTGTTAATCACTCTGACCAAATTTCTCAACCCCAACTGTTCCTTGCTAAATTCATCATCAGGATTCATCGGTTTGAGAATCGCAAGCGAGCAAGCCCCTGCTACCTCACCAGTCTTTTCGTCGTTGTATACATAATTGTCCGTAGCTCTCGCCGGCGCGACTGGTACTTCTGCAACCGGCTTTCTTGAATGAACGCATCCAATCAAGCTAAGTATTATCAGTACTCCGCAAATGCTCCCGTTGGATTGGCAAATCCAACGGAATAATCGGGATTTGCCAATCCCGATTGAGCGTGTTTGAGGACTACTGATTATTATAATCGGTAAATATTGATAGTGAATCCTCATCATGACAATCTCCTTTCCACCTAATAGTGAACCGTAGAAATTCCCCATGAAAAATTTTAGGAGTACAATAATCAGCGACAGCGTATTATTGCAAAAATACACTTCGTTGATTTTTGCACTCCAGGCATATCTAAACAACGCGTGGGAATTTCTGAGTGAACCGACGCTTGATAAATGTGGTAGTATATTGTATAATAATTCCTCAGTTTATGCAACCTCAGTATTGAAGTCGAAATCTGAATTTTGACCTACGAATAAAAAAAATGCACAAAGAACTTTTTGATAAACTCGTACAAATAGTAGCTGCTTTGCGTAGCGAGAACGGATGTCCCTGGGATAAAGAACAGACGCATTCTACCCTTGCCTCTTCTTTGATTGAAGAAGTTTACGAGGTTATTGAAGCGATCGACGCGAATAACCCCTCGAAACTTAGCGAGGAACTGGGTGACTTGTTGATGCAGGTGATGTTGCATGCGCAGATTGCCAAGGAGGACGGCAAATTCGACATCTGCGATGTAATTAAGTCCATCACGGAAAAATTAATTAGACGACACCCGCATGTATTCGGCGATTTGGAAGTCGAAGACGCGAAAGAGGTATTGTCGAATTGGGAGGCTATCAAGCGTACTGAAGAAGGATACGAGGACAGGAAATCTCTTCTGGATGGCATCCCCGCTCAACTTCCCAGTTTGCTTTTGGCGAGGAAGATTCAAAGCAAGGTATCGCGTGTGGGATTTGACTGGAAATGCGCTGAAGAGGTACTACCTAAAATTCAGGAAGAACTCAATGAACTCAAAGCCTGCCTTAATTCAAACGACCAATCAGCAATAGAGATGGAAATAGGTGATTTGATTTTTTCCATCGTCAATCTCTCGCGTTTTCTCAACGTCGAACCAGAGGACGCCCTCCGTAAGACGAATGCAAAATTTATCAGGCGTTTCAAAATGATGGAGGCTGAGATGGAACGGCAAAAAAAGAACTTCGACGATTTTGACTTGGAGGGGTTGGATGAACTGTGGGAAAAGGCAAAGTTGGAAGAATAGCGCGGGTAAGAAACCGAGTTTTTCCCAAATTTTGGTTGCCAAAAGGATGAAAACCAGCTAAAATTGATAGTTGGTTTTAAAGTCGATAGCCAAAGCTACCCAATTTAATTATTGCCGTTTGTGCATATTTTATAAATTGTTTCAATGGGAATATACGGCAAAAATTCTGAATATTGTACTATACTGCATTTTTGCCGTATAATAACAAGTTAGGCAACCATGGATCACTCTTCTCAGCTTATGGCTAGAAAAAGGTCAAATGTAACGCGAAGTACAAGAAACATTAGGGGTTATAGAATCCCCTTGCTTGAATCAAATTTAGAAAGGAGTTCAATAAAACACCATGCGGCTACACGTTGACAAAGTTCCGAGTTTCGCAGGTTTTACGGTTTGCAACGTTCCTAAAGGATACTATGCTTGGATATTGGCTTCTTCTCGCCTAACTTCCGATGAACCGGATTTCTACAGATACATCGAGCAAATATCGAACATCTTTTTTAATCAGGCAGAATACCTAATAAACATCAATGCTATCCATAGCTTTCTGATACTCATTCATCGTGACTTGAGCGCAGATATTTACATCAATGATTTCCCGATTGAAGTAAAAATTCGAGCCAAGCGGAGTGTAAAAGCGGGTACACTTATCACAGACAATGATATAGCAGATATGCGCGAATTAAGGTTTCCGGGCATAGACATACAAGAATCTGACAAGGTTATCTGTTGCTTTAAGGTAGGTTGGAAATTCGGGTTGTATTTTAACTTGCTTGATGATGGGGGAAGCGATATTGCGTCAATACAGGTTGAGCTAGGAAGGCTCTACAGGTATCTAAGTTTTCAGTATGTCTATCAAACATTAGAATCAGAAACTTACTTTAAGGAAATGGTGAATGATGGCTGGTTTCCTTTTGTAGAGATTCTAGGCAGCGAGTATAAAACATTAGTCAACACTTATCAAAATGAGAAATTCGATTACGACGATAGGGTAAGAATACTGCTTGACAGGTTCGATGAATCGCGGGTGCGAAGAATTACCACAAAGTGGTGGAAGAACCCCATTTTTCAGGAAAAGCGACAGCTACTGCAAGCTGGTATTGATGCTTTCCTACAAGGAAATGAAAGCGGCTATATAAATTGCATTAAGAATCTTTACACGGAAATTGAAGGGATTATGCGCGTTTTGTATTTTAAGGATACGGGAAAGGGCAACCGCGTAGGACAGAAGGAGTTTATTAGCCATCTCATAGACATCGGAAAGCACACCGCGGGTGACGACCACTCGTTACTTTTACCACAGTCGTTTTTGGAGTATCTCACGGGGAGCGTTTTTACAAATTTCGACCTTGAAACTGGCACTGTTGACTTATCAAGACACAGTGCTGCTCATGGTGTTGCCACAGGAAGGGATTACACACGGGTGAAGGCGTTACAGGTACTTTTAACCCTTGATCAGATTTACTTTTACCTACCTTCGCCAACTAACGAAACAGAATAATAGCTAACAACCAAATCAATGTGATTTTGCAATGGTTTGTGATGAAACAAGCCTAACCATCCGTTGCAGTTGACGGCGGGGAGCTTCGGTTTTATTAATGTTTTCGGGGTTGCGGTGGGTTTTGGTTTGTCGGACGGTTTTCGGAAAACCCCCGCCGCAACTGAATTTGGTCGTTAGAATGACAATGATAACAAGATCCAATCTCAGGAGGGGACTGATATGGCTGTTGTAGAAGTCTCATCTGAACAATTATTGAAAGCTATCATGCAATTACCCGAACCTGAACTCGAACGATTTCTTGCACAGGTGCTTGCTTTGCGTCCCCGACATGCGGAACACCGATTATCTCAGGCGGAGTCTGAACTCTTGCTCAAAATCAATCAAGACATCCCTACAGATCTGCAACACCGATACGATGAACTGATTGGCAAACGCCAGAACAATAGCCTCACGCCGCAGGAATATGAAGAATTGTTACAGTTAACTGACCAAGTTGAGTTGCTTGACGCCAAGCGAGTAGAGTATTTGTTGGAACTCGCTCAGATTCGGAACAAGCCACTGACACTGTTGATGGAGGAATTAGGGATTCATCCCCCAGAATATGCGTAAATCTCGTGTCACTGCAAAGCAACGGCGTCTTGTGGTGGAGCAGGCGCAAGGGTGTTGTGAATACTGTCTGAGTCAGGTGAGGTTTTCGACTCAATCGTTCTCCGTTGAGCATATTATTCCTCGATATAAAGGGGGGGAGACGGAGATCGAGAACTTGGCGTTGTCGTGTCAGGGATGTAACAACCATAAGTACACCAAAACCAAGGGGTATGCTCCGGTTAGCCGTGAATATGTGCCATTATATCACCCAAGACAACAGAAGTGGGGGGATCATTTTGCATGGAATGATGATTGTACTTTAATCATTGGGGTGACAGCAACGGGACGGGCGACAGTCGAAACCTTGCACCTGAATCGAGAAGGAGTCGTCAACTTACGACAATTGCTCTACACAGCCAAGAAACATCCGCCAAAATCATAGTCTCCCTCATCTCAAACCACAGCGCTCCTAACCAGCCGTTGCACTAATCAGCCTGAAGCATTTAGTATCAAACTCTTTGAGGTGATATCATGTCAGTGAGAACAAGAAATATATCCAAGTCGTTTTTGCCATACGATCCAGGTTGGCTTCCCACAAAGCCTGCGCCGACTGCTGGAGAGTCAATTTCATTTGATGTCAGAGGTCTGCCTCCCTTCAAGGACTATTCTAGTTCTATCAAAAATCCAACCCATCCTAGATATTCTTCTTTCGTAACCCTTCGACAGGCGGCAACTCATGCTATGCAGGGTCGTGCTTGGTATCACGGCAAAGTGAAAGTTGATTTGGAAATCCATGCTCCGAGTAAGAGTATTAAGAAATCATTAAGTAATTATCATAGTGGGGTATTAGACACTCTTGATGGAAGTCATGGTCGTTATTTCACTTATTTACCAATTATCTACGAAGACGATTGGTCTGTTTGCGGTGGGTTCCATTTTATAGAAGATAAAGATATGTGGTATCGGATATCAGTTATCTTTCTTTAACTATTTCTTAGATATGCAGTCTAACAATTCGCTCAAGAGGGACGCGGCTAATAGCCGCGCCCCTTAGCTTTATCGTTAGGGTATCTGAGTCTGGGATATGCTCCTCTCAGACGGCAACGCCTATTCTGCCATGTTATATTCCCAACATTGTGGCAATGAGGAAAGGAGGACACAATCAAGTATCCAGCCCCCCCCAAAAAAAAGCGGTGAAAGGAGATTACGAAAATCTTTGAAATTACAAGTTTGCAAAATCCGAATATTAAAAGCGCCAAAGCCTTAAAGTTGACAAAACACAGAAAGAAACAGCATAAATTTCTGGCTGAAGGCATCAGGTTGGTAAAGGAGGCTATAGATTGCAATGCTCCTGTTGAAACGATGTTTTTTTGTCCTGATAAGCTGAGAAGTACAATAGGGCTTGAACTTGTCCAAATTGCAGAGGCCAAAGGCATAAACTGCATTTCCCTTCCCTTGCGCGTGTTTAGCACTTTGTCGGAAAGAGATAACCCCCAAGGGATTATAGCGGTTGTCCGGCAATTAGAGCCATCTCTTGAGAGCATCAGTCTTGATAAACATACTTTACTTGTAGTAGCGCATGAGTTACAGGAACCAGGGAATTTGGGAACAATCATTAGGACTGCTGATAGCGCAGGCGCATCAGGCGTAGTCGTAACTGGGACATCAGTTGACCTTTTTGACCCAAAAGCTATCAAGGCAACTATGGGGGCAGTTTTTTCAATCCCTGTAGTTCGCATGAAGGAAATTAGCAACCTTAAACGTTGGCTTCTTCAAAAAAATATTAAGCTGATAGCCACTTCACCCAATGCTGATAAGCATTATTTCGATTTGGAATATAACGAGCCTGTGGCAATTCTTTTGGGAAATGAAGCAAGGGGATTGGACGAATCGGCGTTTGATGGCGTTCAGGAGGTGGTGAGAATTCCGATGATAGGGAAAGCCGATTCGCTTAACGTCGCATCAGCAGCAGCTATCTTAGTTTATGAGGTGGTTAGACAGAGATTGGGGAACTAAATGGTTAGCGTTTTTTAGCGCGCGTTGACTTGGAGTGCATCGACACGGGCTATGTGTCTGGCGCATCAACATGGTTGATGCGTTCTATAACAGTTAGACATCCATCTCTTCAAGAATCCGCGCAACCATGTAACAGTTTGGCGTTTTATCCTTAGCGCCCAACTCTTCACTCAAACGTTTTGTTTCACGCCAATAGTACACATACTTAATCGGTTTGACCTTATCCCTTTTTCTAACAAAAGTTTTATGGCAACATGCTATCCTGTCGCCATTATACATCGGATAACCCCAGATGTGACAGATTACAGGGCGATGTCGATATACAGCACAGACGCCGCCTATCAGCATGGGACACACAGATTCATTGGTTCCCTTTATCTCGTCAATAGCCTTATTCCCTGCATCGGATAACATACCCTCCGGCGTATACCCTAAAGCCTCCAACTTCCGTATAGTTTTTTGGGCTTTTTCAAAAGTATAACTCCTCACTTCCTTCGGCAATTTTTCCAACCCTTCCTTCAGTTCAAGCCCTTCCACCTCTGATATCATCATTGTCGCCGTATTGACACAACAACCGTAGCAAGTTGGCGGACACGGTATTTCGCCGATTTCCGCTCTGAGCGCCGCTGTTTCTCTGTCTATATCCCAAGTCAGATGGCGGAATTCCTCTAAGATTTTATTCTTCATCTTTTTGCGGCATTCCTCCCCTTCTGATTCGGAGAATCAGGAGGGGAGGAATGCCGCCTACATCCTTTCTGCGTAAATTGTCTGGTGGCAGAGTAATGTCAAATCCTCTACCTTCGCATTCTGTGTTACTCGCTTCGCATCAAGCGACATATCGTGCAGGCTCAATCTGTCTTTCGTTGAACCACCAGTACGATATACTCTACCACGCCACAGACATACAGTGTTCTTTCTAATGCCCAATGCCCAAGTACCGCCATGTACTCTCCTGACTCCCCCCTTCTGTGGGTTCTGTAGGTGTAATGAACGTTTTCGCAGATTAGGACGTTTGAACACACAGAACTCAAGGACACTGAAGTCACCCACATATCCTATTACCTCTGCCGCTATCACAGCAGCATCCACCGCATGTGAATCAAAGCTCAACTTGTTTTTACTACTGCTCTTCTTCAATCCCTCTCTATCTCTTAGTTCCTTTGTCTGCCAGCCCTCGAACTTATAGAGCTTACCCAACTTATCCAACTCAGTATAGAGCATAGTTTTACCAATCTCTACACCAGAGAAGTGCTTACCCCATCGCTTTTTGTAATGATTGAACTTAACATCCTCTACAGCGAAACACGTAATGGGATATAACTTCAGGTATCTCCCAATAAGAGTCAACCTGAACTCTACCTTGGCTCTTTGCGTAGGACTTATCCAGCCTTGCTTCTTCGTATCTTTCCAACGTGCTTTGCGTCTTCTGTTCTTTCGATGCCTTCTACCACGTCGTAATATTCTGCGTAACTCCACTTTCTTTCTTATATCTGGCAATATTGCCATAGCAGAGGTCACAATCTCCTGGTCGGTTAATACAGCCCGTAGCGAAGCGGAGGGGCGAAGCGGCTTTTCATATCCATCAAACTTAGACCCTGGATCAATACCCAGACACATCGGTTGTGTATGTTTTGTAGTATCCCAAGTCAATTGGATATAGAACACGCCTTCCCTCGTCCAGCACCTGATAGCTTTGCCGTCACGTAACAACTTACGTGCCTTGGCTGGCTTGCAAGGCATCAGCGGTGTCCCATCTTTGTGTAGTACAGGAACTCTCATTATATACCTCCAGCTTAACACATTATAATGTCTGGCGCTGGTAGCCAGTGTAGCGCCCTTTGACAAGGTGAATGAGCCAACGAGCCTGCCAAACTCAGAGGTCTCCAGTGGCGAGGGCGTGTACCCTGGACCTCTTTGTGCCCAACTGTATCACTCCACCCTGGCTCAAACACGTAGCAAAGGCTTAGTCATAGTCAACGGTTACCCTTGCAGTAGCATTCCTGCAAGCCCCTTCTGAATCTGTGATTCAGGAGGGGTCATTGACTTTCCTTCCTTTCCCCGTTAGTGACTAAATAAAGTATAGCATAAACTTACGGTTAGAAACAAGCAAAAAGCCCATAAATTCCCCATGTATTGTTTAGAATTAATGTTTCACACCAAGCGTTTAAATGCCGGTTGAGAATTCTTGTTAATTTTTTAGTGTAATTTTGATTGATTCTATGTTATCATTGATAATAACTGCGGATTTACAAACCACACTTATTTTGTTAATCGGAGGTACATTCATGAGTATTATCCTAACCAAAGGAAACGTATCTACCAACATCTCCGCAGAAATTCGCGCTCGACTAACATCTGGCAAATGGGATACATTTCTGTGTTTGGTGCCGACGAATAGGAAAGTACGGCAGTTGACGCGGGAATTTATTGAGATTGCGTTTTCTGGCGTCCTTCGAGGGTTGAACCGCAAACTGGTTTTTAACATTTACACCTTGGATACCTTAGTTACCAAACTGTATCGTGTTTGCGGCGATGTAAAAACGCTCCTTTCGGATGCCATGCGGATAATTCTTTTCAATGACATCATCAACGAACTGGAACTGCCTTATTTCAAGTCGTTGGGCGTCCAGCAAACGGCTTTTCAGGGGACTGTCGTTCGATTGGCAAACGCCATTAACAGCTTGAAGACTGCCGGCGTTTACCCCGAATACCTTGAATTTGACCTATCTGAGAGTGACGCGGGAGAAATGCAGAAGCTGGCGGACATTCTATCCATTTACAAGGCTTACGAGGATAGACTCGGTAGTAATTTCTCGGAACGCAGTAGTGAACCCCGTTCTGAGGCGAAGCGGCTTTTCATAGATAAAGCGGGTATTCATAAGGTTGTCGCAGAGCGGCTTTCCCAGGATGCTACCCGGATTGTCCGTAGGGTTTTTCCAAAGGTTGACATGATGACTGTCAGTGGTTTTGATGTTTTTTCTGAACCCGATTTTGACATCATTTCTCAAATCTCCTCTGTCATAGGTATGTGCATTTCGCTTGATTTCGACGAGAATAACGAAATGCTTTTTGGGCATCTGATAGAAAACCATCACAAATTGTTGAATAGCGGTTTTTGTCTTGCAGAGAAGGTTGAAGAATCTGCATCAAAGTCTTATTTAGCCCAAAATCTGTTTAACAAAGACAAAGAAGTGGAATGCGCCAACTTCAAAGAACAAATAAACCTGCTCAGTGCGGAAGACCGGGTTGACGAGGTAGAGACGATAGCCAAACTCATAAAATATTTGTCACTAAAAGATGAGCACATCAAACTTGACAAAATCTGCGTCACCTTCTATCGGGTTGAAGATTATGAACACATCATCAGAGAAATTTTCCCAATTTACGGAATCCCCGCCAACATCACCACAGGCTACCAACTCGCCAACTCGCCTGTCGTCGTCTCGATTCTTTCCCTCTTAGAGGTTGTAGAGAGTAATTTCAGCAGGAGGGAGGTATCACGTGCTATAAAAAGCCCTTGCTTACAATTTACGTGCGCTGACGGCGACGAAATAGATGACGGCAATCTCATAAGCGTTGCGAGAAATCTGAAAATAATCGACGGCGCTGACAGTTGGCGAAGGAGGATTGAAGAACGCCTTAACGTGCTTTCAGAAACAGCGTCGGATGAGGAATTCGATGGTTTCAGGGAGAGACGTGAAATAATTGAGCTTGAGAAGGCACGGAAGGATGTCGAAGCGTTCTTTAATCTGCTTTCACCATTCACCTCCAAACTGACGCCGGACGAATTCAAAACACAACTGCTTGCCATTATCCAAAAGCTGAAATTAACCAAGCAAATTCTCTCAACTGAAGAACACGCGCGCGCTTACGGAACATTCGTCGGCTTGCTGGACAACCTTATCGGCTTTCTAATATCCCAGTATGGGGAGGAAGTACGAAGTCTATCCTTCTACCTGAATCAACTCAAGTTGGCTATCTCCCAGACGACATTTAATATTAGCGAAAAGCCGGGCTACGGTGTCCAAATCATGCCCATCATTGAGACAAAAGGACTTGACTTTGACGTTGTAATACTAAGCGGTTTAGTAGATAGTGAGTTCCCGCTTACCTTCCGTCCAGACGTATTTCTCAATCGGAAGCGGGCTAAGAAGGAGTCAGATAGGCTCTTAGAAGACCGGTTTCTGTTTTATCAAGCCATAAGCAACTACAACAAACACCTTTACTTGATTTACCCGCGAAAAGATGGCGAAACAGAGTTGGTACGCTCGCCTTTTGTCGATGAATTGTGTCGAGTAGCGGAAATAACAGAGGGCGGTTCCCCCGTCCCGGAAGGGATAATTTTTAGCGAAGAATCGCTGATGAAATGGTATGGCACATACGCTGACAATCTTGCGCCAGAACAACTGAATGTCAACGCACAACTAACGGATAAACTTGGCAGCATTCAACATAATATGACAGTGCAGAATAGCCGTACTTTTGCGAGCGGAACAATGCCAGAGTTTGAGGGGAGAATATTCGATGTGCTGGAGGAGAGCGACAGAGTGGGATTGGCTAAACTGAAAAACAGAACCTATTCTGCAAGCCAGTTGGAAATATACGGCAGATGCCCGTTTCGATATTTTGTTCAGAGGGTGTTGTCGCTCAACAGTCCAATGGATGTCGATGGAGAATCAGCCGGCATCAGTGTTTTGAACTATAGGGAACACGGGGGATTAATGCACAAGGTGATGTACAACTTCTATTCGAGACGAAAGGACAAAAAACCTATCAGCGAATGCGATGACAGTGAATTTGAAGAGGCGATAAATGACATCACCAGCGCAGCCGATGAAGAGCTAAATGGATTGAACCTCAATGGGTTATTCTGGCAGGTTGATGCAGAGAAAATCATGGGCGGACACGGCAGGAAGGGGATATTAAAAACATTCTTAGAGAATGAACGTAAAAAAAGTCTGCAAGTAGTCCCTGAAAATTTTGAGGTGCGATTCGGGTATGTTCGTGAATCCGACGAGAATGTCATCCATACAGAACCCGTAAACATCGGCAATGTAATGTTGCGCGGTGTGATTGACCGGGTCGAAATAGGCGATGGGATATTTGTCGTCGCCGACTATAAAACGGGCAGCAATATCCCCAGAATAGACGACATCCTCGAAGGACGGAGTTTGCAATTGCCCATCTACCTCAACGTATTAGAACACATCCTTCGAGAAAAATATGACAAAGAGCTAAAAGGCGTAGCGGGAATCTACTATTTGCTCAAAGATGAATGCAAACCGCAACTCGGCATCGGAGATGAATCATACAAGGGGAAAGCGTTTGTCGCAAGCGCTTCAAACGCGCAACTCCTTCCCAACCCAAACAAAAATACAGGGACGCTTGATGAAGTAGTTAAACAGACTATTGACAAAGCTAACGGTTTCGTAGAGGCAATCGGCAGAGGCGAATTTCCACTTACATCACATCAGCCTGAGAAAGTATGTGGTGGGTGCGACTTTAGACTAATCTGTAGAATAGGAGCAATAGCCCGGAATGCAGAGGTGATAGTATGACACAGCGAGAAAGAATTTTAACTGCCCTGTCTTTGGAAGAACCTGACCGAACTCCTGCGATGATGTATTGGAATTCAGTGGTATCTGCTAAGGCAAATCACGAAAATAAACTGCCATAACGCTGCTGTGTTAGCTCAAGCGGGAGTGGATATTCTGCATCTCAACGATGACATCGGCACGCCTTCCTCAATGATGATTAGCCCGGAGATGTGGCGCGAAATGTTGAAACCGCGATATATTGAGATTATTCAAACCGCAAAAGCAATCAAACCCGACATCTATATATTTTACCACAGCGATGGTTACTACGAACCGGTCATCAGCGATTTGAGTGAAATCGGCGTGAATGTTATAGAACCTGTTCAGCCAGACAGGATGAATGCGGCGATGCTCAAATCGGTATATGGTGATAGATTAGCCTTCTGGGGTACTGTAGGAGCGCACGCAACATGGGCTTATGCTAACGCAGAAAGTATAAAGAGGGAAGTCAAAAGACGGATAGAAACTGTGGGCAAGGGTGGAGGTTTGATTATCGCGCCTGCTTATGGCATCCAACCTAATGTCCCTTTTGAGAATATCCTCGCGTTTTTTGAAGCTGTTGAAAAATATGGGTGATAACGGTACTACCACGCTATGGGCTTTTTGCCAGAAATTCCCCATGACGAAATTTCCGTAAACGCTCTCAATTGCTTGTTTATTTTTCGCAACACTCCGTGGGGAATTTGTGACAAATTAAAAATATTATTGACAAATAATTAATCGTTGTGCTATGATTTGTGTGTTATCTCGCGCGATTAGGTAATTTTCAGTATTAAAGTTTACATTCCGGGTAGCGTTGGTCACTGACCAATGCAGTGGCAGTCATGGACTGCTGCTACCCCAAAAGCGCGAGTTTATTTTTGAAAATTACCTAAGAAAAAGGGGAAGAATATGATTCCATTTCAATCTCAGTCGATACCGATAAAATCCGGTGCTGAAATCAAACGAATGCGAAAGAGTGGCAGGGCAGTTTCTATCGTTTTGAAGGAAATAGGCGACGCGGTCAGAGTAAATACAACGACGAAAGAATTAGACATGGTATCGCGTAGGGCTATAAAAAGACTAAAGGGCAAACCCTCTTTCCTCAATTATAGGATTCCCGGGCATACTCCGTATCCTGCGACTATCTGCGCGTCGGTAAATGAACAGATAGTTCATGGAATCCCCGGTGGGAGAAAACTTCGCGATGGTGACATTATCAGCATAGATGTCGGACTCCGATTGAATGGATACCACGGGGATAATACTTTCACATTTCCCGTTGGCAAAATATCTGCTAAAACACAGCGGTTACTTGACGTTACAAAAGCTGCTCTCTACAAAGGCATAGATGAAACAAAACCGGGCAACAGGGTTGGAGATATTTCTTATGCGATTCAAAGCTACGTTGAACCGCACGGCTATTCTCCTGTGCGAGATTTTGTAGGACATGGAGTCGGCAGCGACATGCACGAGGAACCGCAAGTGCCGAACTACGGGCGTCCTGGCCGCGGACCAAGATTGAAACCGGGCATGGTGCTGGCAATTGAACCGATGATTAACGAAGGTACCTGGGAAGCAAGGGTTCTGGATAACGGCTGGACAGCGGTAACAGCAGACGGCAAACTTTCTGCTCACTATGAGCATACTGTAGCAATTTTGTCAGATGGTCCGGAAATTCTAACCTGGAACGAAGAATTATGGTTGTAGGTCAAAATTCACATATAAAACAGGAAACCCAAATTAATTTGGGAACGTATTTAAAAGGAGGAGATTTATATGTCAAAAATTGCCAAAATACACGCTAGAGAGATTTTAGATTCACGAGGTAATCCGACAGTTGAAGTAGATGTGCGTTTAGAGTCAGGTTGGATGGGACGAGCGGCGGTTCCTTCCGGAGCGTCTACAGGGACGCGGGAGGCCCTGGAACTGCGCGATGGAGATAAATTTCGATACCTTGGCAAAGGTGTTACTAAAGCCGTTGAGAACGTGAATGAGAAAATTGCTAAGAGATTAATCGGCATGAACGCGCTGGAGCAAGTCAATATAGATAACGCGATGATTGAGTTGGATGGCTCAGAAAACAAGGAACATCTCGGTGCAAACGCCATATTGGGGGTATCGCTGGCCGTCGCCAAAGCCGCTGCTGCTTATGTTGGAATGCCGCTTTACAAATACATCGGCGGCGTCAATGCGAAGGAACTGCCGCTTCCGATGATGAATATTTTAAACGGAGGCGAACACGCGGATAACAATGTTGACCTACAGGAATTTATGATAATGCCGGTAGGGGCAGAAACCTTCGCTGAAGCGTTGCGGATGGGCGCGGAAATATTCCATAACCTCAAGAAAGTGCTTGAGGATGCAGGATTAAATACGTCAGTGGGTGATGAAGGCGGCTTCGCTCCGAATTTGAAATCGAACGAGGAAGCCCTGGAAATGATTATGAAGGGCATTGAGAAAGCCGGATATACCGCTGGCGAGGATGTCTTCCTGGCTTTGGACCCAGCCGCAAGCGAGTTTTATGAGGATGGAATCTATATGCTTGAAGCAGAGACAACAAGCGAAAAATCCTTTGAGGATATGGTGAAATTTTATGAGCGTTTGGTTACAAAATACCCGATAATATCCATTGAGGATGGAATGGCTGAGGATGATTGGGACGGGTGGAGAATGTTGACCGCTGCTATCGGAGATAAAGTACAACT
>CAZRLY010000001.1:0-62809 GCA_964601015.1 uncultured bacterium | reverse complement strand
ATGATTGGGACGGGTGGAGAATGTTGACCGCTGCTATCGGAGATAAAGTACAACTTGTAGGTGATGACTTATTCGTCACAAATACCAAACTCTTGAAGGAAGGCATTGAACGCCGCGTTTGCAACTCAATTTTAATTAAGGTTAATCAGATAGGCACTTTGACGGAGACGCTGGATGCTATCGAAATGGCTAAAAGAGCCAAATACACCGCTGTTATCTCCCACCGTTCGGGAGAAACCGAAGACGCTACCATCGCTGACATCGCCGTCGCAGTCAATGCCGGCCAAATAAAAACGGGTTCCATCTGCCGGACGGATAGAATCTGCAAATACAATCAATTGCTGCGCGTCGAAGAAGAATTGGGCAAAAGGGCTGTATTCAAAGGAAAGGGTGTTTTTTATAATATAGCGATGTAGTTGGCACATTTCCAATGGAAAGTCGCTTCGCCATAAGACAAAGTCGTTGGAGTGCGAAGCAAACACTCTTAGTTACCCAACTATCCAAATCAAGTGAGGTTGAATTAATCCGATATGCGTATCGTCCAAATTATACTATTATTGTTAGCTATACCCCTTTTCGCTTTGAGTTCATGCAGATTTGTTGATGGATTCAAATATTGGCGGCAGAGTAAAAAGATACGGCGAAGCTATATCGCTACAATAAAAGAACTTGAAGCCAAACGGGACGAACGACTTGATTACGTTGAGCGGTTGCAAAATGATGAATTAACCAGAGAAATGGTTGCCAGGGAACAAGGGTATATTAAAGAGGGGGAAACAGTTTACCGGCTCGTATCGTCCATAAAAAATAGAAATTTACCCCAAAAAATGAAAAAAGAACTTGACAAAACGAAAGTTATATATTAGAATATAAGGACAGTGATTTGAAAATGGGCGAGTGGTGGAATGGTAGACACAAGGGACTTAAAATCCCTCGCTCCTTATAAGAGCGTGAGGGTTCAAATCCCTCTTCGCCCATTGCACCGCTAAATTTTCTTGTTTCTCATTGACGCGGGGTGGAGCAGTTTGGAAGCTCGTTGGGCTCAATTCGCAGGA
Organism: uncultured bacterium; assembly: GCA_964601015.1. Classification (GTDB taxonomy): domain Bacteria; phylum Poribacteria; class WGA-4E; order DTYX01; family CAZRLY01; genus CAZRLY01. The sequence goes on along the minus strand of CAZRLY010000001.1, from coordinate 61,754 downwards.
TTAATATGGACACAAAATTGAAGGGGGACATTGCTGAACAGGTAGCTCTTCTTGAAGCATTAAAGCGCGGGTGGGGAGTTCTTACCCCTGTTGGAGACCGATTGCCGTACGATTTGGTATTCGATATAGGAGGTAAACTCGTCAAAATCCAGGTCAAATGTGCATGGTTTGACAAATCACGTCAAAACTATGTGGTTGACAATCGTCGGACAAAAACAAACCGCCGCTCAATGATTCGAGATGTATATGAGCTATCGGATTTTGATTTCGCTTTGGTTTATATTCCAGAGTTGGATTTGTTCTATGTTTTTCCCGTAGATGTGTTCATCAGTTACGGTAGTGAAATTCACATGGTTGAGGCTGATAAACGTCAGCGAAAACCACGTTCCGCCAAATACCGTGACGCTTGGAAATTAATCTTGCAATGGGCTGCACATGGGGAAACTCATGTGTGATACCTGTCAAATTCGGGGAAACCTCAGACGGTGGTAATCCCGAGCCAAGCTCTGAAAGTTGTCTGATTTTCAGAGAAGGTGTAGAGACTTGACGGCAGGCACCCTAACGGTTCAGCCGAGGGTGAAGGGAAAGTCCAGACCACAAATGGTTCAGGCAGCGAAAGCTGTAGTGGTAAGCATAACCCAAAGGTCGTAGGTTCGAATCCTACCCCCGCAACCAATTTTTCTCACATAGATTAACGGATTTAGATGTCCGTTTTTCAGCCGGTGTAGCTCAGCGGCAAGAGCGCACGGCTCATACCCGTGTTGTCTGGGGTTCGATTCCCCACACCGGCATTCAAAAGCCACCGAAAAAAGGATTAAATCCCTTTCGTGTGGCTTTTTTAATTTCCGAACTCTCTCGTAGGTACAACCCGATGTGGTTGCCCAAGTAGGTAGAGTTTCAAACTCGACTGTCGAGATGCGAATCTTGACCTCAAACTTCTGAAAGGGGGAATTATCCCTGGCTAAAATAGATATCGAAACAAGAAAGAAAACTTGCATTCACGTAACAAAGGCAGATTTGTATGAAGGGTTTCGGCGTGTTGGTGTTCAAAGCGGCGACATCGTCTATTGCCACTCATCACTCAGCAAATTCGGATATGTCGAAGGTGGCGCGGACGCGGTCATTGACGCTCTCCTCGAAGCCGTCGAACCTGAAGGAACCGTGGCTGCGCCCGCTGGCACATACTCACAGAAAAAAGACGGCGGGGTTTTCGACATGCGCAACTCACCCTCAGAACTGGGCGCTATTTCAGAAGCGTTGCGTAGGCGTTCTACCCATCGCAGCCATCATCTCACCGAATCCGTTTGTGCCATAGGCGGACTGGCAAAGGAACTGACAGCAACTCACTCTCTTACCCCGTGCGGGGCAGAAAGTCCTTTTCAAAAATTCATAAACCTGGATGCTCAAATCCTGCTTCTGGGAGTCTCGCACAATTCCAACACCACCTTCGAAGCAATCGAGGAAAAGATAGCACCCGAATACGTCCGTTTCAGGGAGACTAAAAACGCCACCATCATTGATGAAAATGGACTAAAACGCCCGCTGCCTGCCAAAGTACACAACATGCCCCTTCCTTACGATTTTAACCGAATGGACGCGCCCCTCTTCCGCGCGGGAGCGCAGACGAAGATTGTCATAGGAGAGTCAATCGTCAGGCGCATCTCGGCAAAGAATATGTATGAAATAACCCGAAAGGCGATAGAGGCTGATACCTACGCCCTGCGTTTGCGTGAGGGAGAAAAAAGAATCGGGATACCAACGAGTGTGCACGAATTGTGAAAAAAAAGAAAGCGGCATCTCAGAAAACATCCGCTATTTCCAGCGTCCTCAACCGGTTAATAGCAGCAACAAGTTCGTGTTGTCTCGGTAAAGCCAAATCCCCCGCAGGATACGGTGTCAGCACGTCCAGCCCGCTTTTGCCCGTCCCACCGCGTTTGCTATCCAACCTTAGAATCTCCCGATGAAAACATCGAGCTAAATAATCACACAACGCCACATTTCTATTTTTATTGTGGTAGGAATCTGCGGGACATCCCGCCAACTTCTGCGGAACTTTAACGCATAACCTGCTGAACGAAGCAAATGGGTCAGATTGTGCGTGGTCAATTATGGAAGCATGTAAAACTGGAGACTTATCGCGATATGGCATAAAGCTTGCTACACCACTGTTTCGTTTGCTAGATTTAAAACCTCACCTTTACCAAATCTAGACGGATGGGAGCAGTTCTAGTGGCGGGTGGTGAGTTATACCTGCGAGTCAGATTAAATCCAATAGTAGCGCAGATAGATGAGCTAGCAACAAAGGTAGGAAAAGCTGCTCGTTCATTGAAGGAATCAGCAGATAGAGCAAGAACAACCCCTACTCCCAATCCTAAAATGCTACCTCCCAAAGTTGCTAAAAACGACCCTGTTTCATCACCTATGTTTCCAACTAAATAAACACCAATGGCATTACCGAGTGTATAACCTATAGGAGCAACAAACAAAGCACTCCACAGACCTCTGTATTCGCCCTCTCCATACTTATACTTCTCATACTCAGCGCCTATGAGGCATCCTCCAACCCCAATAAGAATTCCTCCTACTCCACCAGCTAAAATTTCACCTGTAATTCTTATCTCACTCAAGGGAGGTTTAGCCTCAACAGCAAGCAAGTTACTACACCCAAACACCATCATAAAAACAATAACCAATATGAAACTAATGAGTTTTTTGACTTTCATCTGCGACTTCCCCTTTTTTTTATTGTACATCAAGGACGCGGTATCTGTCAATTGGAAATTAATGGCGTCGGCATCTTTCGTTCTGCCCAACTCATCATGGACTTTGAAGAGCGCGCAGAGGAAAAATCCAAAAAAAAAATGTTTGACAGCATCGTTTTAATCGGTTATAATAACATAAACGCCCAATAGTGACTTTGATGAAAGGAGTAATCAAAAAATGTCCAGCATTTCCGTAAAATATCCCAGTCTAACACCGCGAGAGAGGCTTGAACGGGTATTCAACTGCCAGGAGCCGGATAGAGTACCTATCGAAATGAGTATCGTGGCAGAAGCGGCGCGCGACCAGCGTAGTAGACGACTTCGAGAGTTGATAGCTCAACATGCCGCAAAACTGCGCGGTTGGGGACCGGATTGGGGTTTCTTCTGCCTGCCTTATACGCATGAAACCAAAGAAATAGAAAATAAGCCAGGCGAATACAAGCGCATACAACGTACTTATCATACGCCGGCAGGCGATTTTTACGCCATCACAAAACACCCGGTTTCAACTATAGACTACGCGTGGGAGAAACACTATCTAAGCGCCCCGGATGATTTGCGCCGATTGATGAACGCACCGTATAAGTTGTTGGAAAGCGACACCAGCGCGTTTCACAGAGCGCGCAAACAATTGGGAGACGATGGCATACTCATGGTGAGCGTGCCGCATCCGTTTGGTCAACTGACTCGGTCAACACTGCGGCAGGATTTTTACGCATGGCTCATACTCGAACGCACGCTGATACATGATTTGCTAAATGTACTGGTCAATCGCGTTTTGAATCAGCTTGAGTACCTACTGCCTAAATTGCAGGCAAAATATTTCAGCCAATGTGGTATGGAGATGGCTTTGACGCCTTGGATGTCCCACGCCATGTTTGATGAGTACATCGCCCCCTACGATGCAAAAATCTACCAAACTATTCACAAATACGGAGGAAAAACGCGTATCCACTGTCACGGAAACGCTATGGAATACCTGGGAAAATTTGTGGAAATCGGGATAGACGCCATCGAACCCTGTGAGCCACCTCCACAAGCTGACGTCGTTCTGAAGGAAGCCAAACGCAGGGTTGGCGACAGGATGCTTCTCTGTGGGAACATCCCCTCGCCACAGTTTGCTTTTATGACACCTGATGAAACGGAAGAATACGTTAAGCAGACAATCCGCGACGGCGCATCGGGTGGAGGGTTCATCTTGCGGACAACCGGTGGAGATGCTGGAACATGGACGGCACGCAACCTGGGGCATGTGCTTGCTAATGCAGAGAGGCTTATTGAAGCAGGGATGAAGTACGGGCAATACCCTATTAGTATTTGATGGAAAACAGTCTTTCCGGCGTTGCGTAAACCTTATTAGAGGAAAAAATCTTATGGAAAAAGATATTGAAAGAAAAATCATTACCATTTTAAGCATTTTGAACGACGAGAAAGAGCCGATAGGTTCGCGTATCATCTCCAGAGAGCTTAAAAAACGTGGAGTTGATTTAACAGAACGGGCAGTACGCTATCACCTTCGCATAATGGATGAAAGAGGCTTGACTAAAATCATCAGCAACAGGAAGGGAAGGATAATAACTGAAAAAGGCAGGAAAGAAGTGGAAGACGCACTGGTTTCCGATAAAGTTGGGATGGTTATTCACAGGGTAGATACATTATCCTCTCTAACGAATTTCGATTTGGATACCAAAAAAGGCGATATTATCCTGAATGTTTCCTTCATTCCAAAGGATAAATTTCCTGAGTCGTTGGAAATAATGAAGGAGGTATGTAGAGCAAAGATTGCCGTTACAGATTTAGTGGCTATCGTTGAGGAAGGAGGGGAGATAGGTAACAGTATTGTTCCTGAGGACACGGTTGCACTGGGCACAGTTTGCGCCGTAACAATCAACGGGATATTGCTCAGTCATCGAGTGCCAGTGTATTCTAAATTCGGCGGAATTGTGCAGGTAGAAAACGCAGAAACTCCCTTGCGATTCACGGAAGTAATTTACTACGATGGCACATCACTTGACCCGGCGGAAATATTCATAAAAAGCAAAATGACCGATGTTTACAGCGCCGCTAAAGGCGAGGTTGGAAAAGTTCTGGCAGGATTTCGCGAGTTCCCAGCGGCATGTTTGAACATCGTAGAGGAGGTTGTGGATAAGCTCAAGCAGATTAAGTTGGAAGGAGTTATCGCAATTGGAAAACCCAGTCAACCGCTCCTTGAGATTCCAGTCAGCGCAGGATGCGTGGGGATGGTTGTTCTCGCAGGGCTAAACCCATTAGCAGCCGTAGAGGAAGCAGGAATAGAAACCGATAACAACGCGCTATGTACTATGATGGAGTTTTCAAAACTTAGAAGCCTGTCGGAATTTTGATTAAGCCCTTCCGGCAACAAATTACAATACTGAGGAGGGAATAAATGATGCAATACACCGTGTTATTAGAAAGTAGAAAAGGTAGTTATCGCGCATCCGTGCCAGCCTTGCCGGAATGCGCGGTCGAAGGACGCACACGGGAAGAAACGCTCAACAAAGTACAGCGAACCATCGTGGAGCGACTTGCGCGGATAGAAATTACTACTGTAGAAATCAAAACGCCAACCAATCTTGACCCGTGGGAGCCATTCATCGGCATGTGGGCGATTGACCCAACTTGGGATGAGTTCCAAGGGGAAATAGAAGCCTACAGGCGGCAAGTAGATGAGGAGACGACTGATGTCTGACGCTAAATTGCGAATTTTAGATACCAGCACCGTAAGCTACATTCAGCGTGGACAGGAACCCTGGTGCAGTCGCCTTCGCGCTCTTCCACCTGAACAGCGAGCTATCCCGGTCGTTACTGTAGAGGAACAGATGCGCGGGCGACTATCCCAAATTACAAGGGCAAATCAAAAGGGGGGCCGAAATGCTATTGTACAAGCCTATGCCCGGTTAGAGGAAGCTTTGACTTTTTTCCATACTGTATGGGTACTACCATTCGACGAAGCTGCCGCTGACTACTGAAGAATTGCGAAAAACATATCGCCGCATTGGCACCAACGATTTGCGCATTGCGGCTATTGCCCTGGCTGTCGGAGGGGTAGTTGTTACTGGAAATATCGGGCACTTTATTCAGATTGAAGGGTTAGACGTAGAGACATGGACGTGAACATGCCAAATTAACAATCTTAACGGCACTCGAATGTTTCGCGAAAAAAGGCTATCTCTTTTGTAATATCGTATTGCAATCCCCTCGTTGCCCCAAATATCCGCTTCAAAACACCCTCTTGCCCAGGCGCGACGAGTTGGTATTCATCAATTCCGAACCGCGAAATTACGTCCGATACGATGGTATCCCGCACCACCATAACCAAACACAAGGGCTGATGAGACATGAAAAATGAGATGGCAGGAAAAAATCCCCTCCCTTGAAGTTCCAGTGGACCAATTTCGTCTATGATGACTACATCAGCATTCACCGCTTCTTTGAGCATCCGATTAACCTCTTCAATGACAACCGAACGGAAATGATATTCCCCCAGATAAACATCCACATCGTCAAAACCGACATCGTATCCAACCCGCCGAATGAACGGTTGTCTTTTACCTGTTTCGATATTTTCGATGTCATAACCGATGCGTTTGTCATCGTCAAAGACAGCATAACTCAGTATGCCTTTGCAAAGTCGGTTGTGTTTTTTTAGCTCCGTTACAACTTGTGATAACCAGGTTGTTTTGCCTGAGTGTACAGGCGCGCTGAGAATGAAAATCATCTTCCTTTCCTCTAAAATCAAACTACGAGCGAAAACTCGGCACTTCGACCAACGCTCCACAACGTTCAGCAGACATCTGCGCGCAGATGCCAGGAACCGTATAATCCAACCCATCATAAACATCTATGGCAGGCTTAGTGTCGTCAAGTATACTGCGGACAAAATCTTCTATCATGTAGTATTCGCTGGCACCATGCCCGCCTAACCGAGCGTCCGGGGGGAGTTTGTCCAGAGCTTCTTGAACAGGTATGTTTTTAAGCAACTTAAAATCCTGGTCAGTTTTGAAATACGCCTTTATGTTGTTCATGTCATTATATCTATCCGTTTCGATTGAGCCGGATGTCCCGTAAAGTGAGATGAAATGAAACGCTGGTTGCCGTTCAACAGAGAAACCGCATAACATCTTCACCACCGCTCCCTTTGCTGTCTTGAAGATAGCCACCTGTATGTCGATTACGCCGAGTTCCGGTGCGATATTGCTTCCAGTGCTGAGACATGATGCGGTGGCGATTCGGTCTTCCATCATCATCAAAATTGGACCCAAATCGTGCGTACAATAGTGAATCGGCGGCAGCTTTGCACGCCAGGTTGGAATGTCGCCTGCGCCGCCCCCTATGCCGTCATCTCGCTGAACCATTATCCCGCGACAATCGTGAATGTATTCGCCTTCAGCGTAAATCAACTTTCCCAACTTGCCCTGTTTGACAAATTCGTGCATTGCCCGAACTACTGGAAAATAGTTCATATTTTCAGCGAACATATATTTCATCCCCGTTTGTTCTACAGTTTGAGCGACATCCTGCGCTTCAGTGAGCGTCCAAACAGCAGGCACTTCGCACAAAACGTGTTTTCCCGCTCTCATCGCTTTGATAGAACATTCAGCATGAATAGGTGGCGGGGTGGCGACAACGACAGCATCCATCTCATGCTGACAAAAAACATCATAATCTGTGTAAACAACGGCGTTGTTATTCTGCCCAAACGCCCTTGCCCTCTCAGCGTTCATATCGCATACAGCTACGATGATGCAGTCATCTCGGCTGATGAATACGTTCGCCAAAGATTGTCCTCTTCTCAAACCTGCAATTCCTATTTTTAGCATATTATCACCTGTTTTCGTAGTGTGTTATCGCATATTGTTTGATAATTCACGGATAAAGCCTTTGGGTTTGATTTCCTCTCCCTTAGGTGGCTGGGGACATAAGCACATAGACGAAGATTGTTTCCCACTTGCGTTTTGCTCGCCGCGTGCGGATACGCGTTTTAAAAATAGTTTCTATTTGCAGATTCGCCTCCCGGATAATCTGCTCTAAGTTCTCAATCGCCTTTTCCCCTGAATTGTTAGAATACCCCAACAACACGAATCCGGCATTTTTCAAATGTTCTCCTGTTTGTAAAAGAAATCTTTTGACGGTTTGTTGACGTTCATCGTGGAATGCAATTTCTGCCCGGTTTCTTGCCGGCGATACCACCCACGGAGCGTTGAATATAATCAAATCGAAGCGTTGGTCACCAATTGGCTCAAATAAGTCGCCGCTTTCAGTCACATCAATGGTATGTTCGCAAGGAACTCCTCCCCCTTGTTGAGCGCACCGGTGGAGATTTATTTTTGTCGCCGCAACCGCTTCCGGCAAATAATCGGTCGCGAGTAGTTTCAAACGCTTATCCGCAAACACTTGCGAAGCTAACAAAGCTAAACAACCAGAGCCACAGCCCATATCCAGAACACCCAATTCCACAGGCAATCTTGTTTTGACATACTCCAGACCAATTTGAAAAAGCTCAATTGTTTCTTGAGAATTAGGCGGAAAAACGTTCGGTGGAGCCACTAACGAATAGGAGAGCGCAGAAACAGGGTAAAGATGCTCCAAAGTATCTTGCAACGCCAGAATTGTCTTTACAGGAACTAAAAATGGCAGCCCCTCGTTTGCACCCGCAACCTCTCCGACAAGTTCCAGTAAATACGGTATCGCCAATGGGGTAGCCGAAGTCCCTGACTTTGGTTCAACATCGAGAGAACCATCGTTGTGAGCAATGCACATCAATCTGGACAACCCAAGCTGAATATCTTTTGCAGGCTGTCGTTTTTCCCTGTCAATCCGCTTTTCTCGCCGACGACGGGGTTCAATCAATTCTTCCTTTTTTCTCTCTGTGTAGTTGTGCAACTTTAGAATGTCGTCCCACACTCCCGACAAAACCGCAATATTCCCCCGACGAATACATTCAAAAATTCGGCTGAATTGATTCAGTTCCCTCTGCTTGAACAGTTTCAGCGTTATGCCATCTGCCGCTACGTTCAAAAAAAGAGCGGGTATGTAGACATCGCCTATTTCTCTCAGGTAATAAAAAGAATCCACGGGATGTTCCTTTCAAAAGTTTGACAAAAGACAGGGAAGCGAAGTTTTTCTCGCTCACCCGCTCACCTGCCCACCTGCTCACCTGCTTTAATCACATCCGTCAGCTTTGCGCTGAAAGCCCACTCGTTGCCGGCTTGGGAGATTTTCAACAGGATTGTATTTGTGCCTTTTTTCGTTTTGACCTTTAGTATATCCTCATCGGCTTTCCAGACTCTGTTGTCGTCGAACCTTCCTACCTCCTCGCCGTTGAACCAACACTTGAACCCGTCATCGCTGCCGATTTTCAGCAACAACTCACCTTCTTCAGGGAGAATGACTTCGGCGTAAGCGTATACCGAGACATAAGTATTTGGGTCAAAGAGTTTCCCAAGGTTGCACATTCCCTGCTCACCCACATATTTTGACCATTTCAGAGCCTCGTCATTGACCAGATGTATGTCCACGTTTGGCTCGTTGACGAATACCTCGTCCAGCGTGTTTTCCTTGCTACCCCAGGGGAACGGCCCGATGAGATGCCAGCGGGTGATGAAACCAGCCTTCGTTGCGTCAGCGCCGACTTCAACCCTTAGATTTTCGAGGCTGGCGACCAACTGCTGATGGGTATCCAGGCCACTTACCATCGCCAAAGCGTGGTTTAGCATCTTGATAGCCCTCTGTTCATCTACCTCCGTCATGTTGTTGGCGATAGCGGCATAAACCTTACTGGCGCTGTCTTTGAGCTCTGGGGAGGGTACTTTGTAATTCCAGAGGACGGGCGAGGCGTCCTTGTAGTATCTTCTTATCCTGCTCAAAGATTTCAGACTTCCGATGTCAGCCATCCCTTTTAGCGCCTGTAGTTTGAACTCAACGGAGGGGGCGGCGTCAAGTATGCGGTGGTATGTTTCCAGGGACTTCTCTTGATTATGCTTGTCGAGTTCCGATTTCGCTTCCTTCAACAATCTAAGGGTGGAAAAGGGCGACAGTGTATCCGCTTCGCTTTCCTTCAGCGGTTTGACAGTTGTTATCTTTCCGACATCCTCCCTGACAACTTCAATGAAGTTGAGCATCGGTGCCTGTATAACCGTGGGATGTGCTATATTCGGGACGAGTTTGACCGCAAGGTTATTTTCCACCTTGATTCCGTTGAACTCTTTGATGAGGGCTTTGTTCGGCGAACCCGCCGCTTTGATGATGTCGAAGTCCTCCAGCAGGACATCGCCCTGGAGTTTGACATTGAAGACACGTTGCCCCATTTGGTCGCCTGATGGTGCGGCAAAACCGAGGCGCACGGTGTAGACGCCAGCCTCCTCCCAAACGTCATCTATCAACGGCACTTCGCATTGTAGAAGCCCCAAATACCCGGATGTGAAGAGCCACGGCTTGTCCGTCCCTTCAATACTCTCACCCCTGAAATCGCGGCAGAAATACCCCATACCCTCTATGACTTTTTCGTTGAGCGTGAACTTCACACCATACGAGGTTTTGGGAGGCGGATAGCCGAACCAGAGCGTTCCGCTGTCGTCCTTCATGTCGCCGGGAGCGCCGAGGTTGATGGCAAGGGATTTAGCGGGAGTCATAGCGCCGTGTGTAATAAATGCCGTCCACCTTTTGGTATCCCTCGTTTTTTTGTATGCCATGGCTACCGAACACCTGAGCGGGAACGAACACGTACAGCCGGAACTTGCCTCTGGGAAGAGCAACAGTCCGTTAGCCGCTATTAGCTCAAGCCAGCAGCCCGGACGGATGGCACCGAAGATGGACAATCCTCTGTCCTCCAAAAGGTCAACAATTGCGATGCTGCGTGAGCGATAGAATAGGGTATACGGCGTTGCTGAAGTAACACCACAGCTATGTCCCGGGCGCAGGAACTCCCACGGGACTCGCTTGCCTGTAATGGGATGGGAGCGCATTTTAATCTCGCCCGTGCGAACGCCACAAGCACGCGGTTCTATGGTGATGGTGTCGCCTACGATTAACGGGCGACGGAGATAGTTGAGAGGACGCGACCAAAGGACTTCGCCGGTTTGAGCGGATAGAGCCGTGATACGTCGCCACCTCAGAGAGCCGCTGTCAAACGCCCCTCTATCGTGGTTGCTGAAATGCCCGAAAAACAGCAGGATGCCATCATCATGATACGCTGTTCCCATCTTATCACCGCCGCAACCTGTCAAATCAAGGGGTTTCTCCCAGAGTACCTTTCCTGTAGTTGCATCAAGAGCGACGACAAGCCTTACGTCAGCATCATCGGGTTTCAAACTTGCCTCATCGCTCACCTCGTATATTCCTCTCTCAACTAAATCCTGCTTATCTTTGAACGCCTTTTCCTTCTGCGCCTCTGTAACCGAGCTTTCGGCGAAGAATATTCTTCCGCCTCCGATGGTGGTTGTTATATGGGCGATTCTATTTCCGGGATATACCCACAACATCTCACCCGTCTCTGTGTCTACTGCGAACATCGAGTCGCTTGCCATCATGAAATCGGTCAAAGCACCTTTTGGGCTTATCTCACCTCCCCACGATGGGAAAACCGTCATCGCTCCCCATAACAATCCCCCTCTATGGAAAGCTGCCTTCGCATTCTCATCCGGCGTCGGATATTTCGACATATAGCTTTTTATGTACTTCTCATAGACAGTCCACTTGAGCGGAATATCATCTGTATTTATCCAACTCCCATTATCCACGAGCAGTTCCCAGGAATCAGCATATTCCATCAGCAAGGGCATTGTCGTTGAGCCGAAGAGGATTTGCCCCTCACAAGCCACATACCCCCAGCGGTGTGAGCTACCTGCGTACTCGTCCGCTGTCGCCCTTTTCCTCGTTACACTCGGTGGGTGGGAAAGTCGGGGTTTCACGAAGTGAAAGGGCGACACCCGACTTTCCCGCCCAACAATCATTTCTGGCATCTCGTACATACGCACCGTATCGCCGGTAGCGGGATTCAAACGGTAGCACTTGTCTCTGGCAGCGACGTAAAGTCCATCATCAGTGGCTACGATGTTCCCCCCATCCACATCCGCTCGCGCTCGCACAGAGCCTGGTATCTCCTTCTTCCAGAGGAACGTGCCGTTATAAGCGTCGTAAGCCATGATAGCGTCCTCTCCAGGGATGAACAAACGCCCGTCAATTGAAACCGAACTGGGCATCCTTGCATGTCGCTCGACTATCCCCGCGGGGCCTGGTTCTCCAAACCAAAGAACTCCAAGCGGGTATTTGACCAATCGGTCATCGGAACACGCTGTATTTTGGGGATTCGCGTAGAGGTGCGTCCAACTTCCCGCCCCCTCCAGTTTTCCGCGTTTGACCAGTGATAGGTATTTGATACTTGATGCTTGTGTCCGGTATTCGGCATGCGTCGGTATCCAGCTTGATGTATACGGAATGTAAGCAACGCCCCCGCAGGGACGCAGAAGGCGGAACATTTCTTCTGACCAAAGCTTTGCATCACGGGGTACCATCGTCCCATTGGACATGATGAGGTTGGCGAAGTAGTCAGGGAGACTCGACAGTCCCCACTGCTCAACCACCACTCTGGAACCATATAATCCTGCCGCGTCTAACCTCTCCTTCGCCGTCTTGACCTTTTTCTCATCCTCCTCTATTCCGACGATTTTCAACTGGGTCAATTTGGCAAGCTCAAACGCAAGTCGACCAACGCCGCAGTCCAACACCAAACAGTAACCCTTCGTAATTTTCGTTTCCTTTGCGATTGTTTCCGCCGCAGATTCATAGACGGGTGTTAGTTTGTCCTCCGGATATGGCGAATAGTCAATATGAGGACTAATCACTTTTGGTCCGGATACTTCCCCCTTCTTGAAGCAGTGGATGTAACCTTTATCCGTGCTGACAAATAAACTTCCGTTTGCGGCGGCAAGTCCATAAGCTTTACCATCTACCTCACTGCTCCAGACATTCCTGCCCGTCTGAGCATTCACTGCTATGACTGTGTTTTCCCCTCCAGCAAACACCATGTCGCCTACAAGGATTAAAGAGCAGAGGTTTCCCTGGAGATACTGCCACTTACAGGTAGCGGCTTTTAAACTTTCTTCCTCCTCTTCAGCCAGTTCGTTTATCCTCTGCGCCGTTTCGTTCAACTGTTTATTAACCTCCTCGCGCATTTTCTCATCAACTTCAGCGAGTTTCCTCCTCAAGTCCGACAGCATCCCTGTTAGCTTCTGCTTATCCGCGCTTATGGCATTCAGTTTTTCGCTGATGTGCGGATATGCTGCTCGGGCTATAGCGTGGATTCCATTTTCGGTGAGAGCATAGGCAACACCAGGCGTTACGACCAAATCAAGTCCTGGGAACCACGCGTATACATCGCCCTTTCTCTTCCCCGTCTTCTCTTCGTATGCTATTTTGACGGGAGAGCCGGATTTATCCACGCCTGCGATAAGTTCGTCCTTATCCACCAACGCCCATGTCCCGCCTACCTTACTTCCAGCCGAACAGTAGTAGAGGAATTGCCCTGTTTTCCGGTCAAAGGCTGCTGGCATAGCCCTACCAGAAGGCACATAGAGGACGTTTTCGGAAGCAACTAAATAGCTTTGGGGTGATATGCCGCAGTAGCTCAGTTCATGTGCGCGGTCACCGATTGTGTCGTTTTTCCATACGACTGAGCCGTCGGCGGCGTTGAGTGCGCAGATGTAAATGCCTTCGTAAGGGAAAACGCCCGCGCCGAAATAGACAACCCCCTCATCAACTAAAACGCTCGTCCTGACCGGCCACAGGGATATCATCCTTCCATTTCCTATTACCTTTTCATCGCTGGGCCCGGCTCTGTACTTCCAGACTAACTTGCCATCTTTAGCTTGTAAACAATATACATAGCCGTCATCTGAGCCGACGTAAACCTTTTTCTTCCAGAGTGTTGGGGCAAATCGAATGGGCCCTTCCGTGAAGAATGTCCAGCGTATTTTGCCTTTTTTCGCTCCAAGCGCGTAAACCTTGTTATCCACTGAGGAACCGAAATAAACCGTTTCGTTCGCCACAGTCAAGTGATAAGCACTGTCGAAGTGCGTCCTTGGCAACTCTTCCGCTGGCTTCGGCCAGGCAGGTTTTGGAGCGTGAGTCGGTTTGAATGTCCAGTGCAACGAGAGCGGAGTAGCCACCTTCTCAGTTGTAACGCCGCTCCGGGCATTGTCATGTCGATAAGTCCGCCACCCTTCAGCATTCGCCGTACTGCAAATGATAGCAAGAGTAACAAGACAAACAAGGCTGATATGGATAATAGGTGCAACCCCATCTGTTTGCCCGCAAGAGCGAAGCGGGATTTCACGTCTGCTCCATTCCAAATTCCTTTTGAACCTTAAACCTTGATGTTTCATTGGAAAAAACCTCCTGGGGTTTTGCAAAATTGCTGTTATATTTATGTATTATCACATATTATTTTATAATCCAGATGCAGTCTGCATTTGGGGGGAAAAGGAGGAATGGAATAAGTGGTATTTCAGGTGTGAGAACGTGTGTGAGAAGTCCAAATTATAGATATTTTTGCTAATTTATAATTTGGACTTTTCACACACACTCTTAGACATTCGCCTTGAGATACTCATAACACTTCCGATAACCGATAGCGGAGCCTTCTCGTCCTTCATATTCGGAACACCAGACTCCGTCGTATCCTGCCTTTTTCAAGCAACTGATGGCATAAGCCAAATTAATTTCGCCTTCGCCAAGTGCTTCGCCGCGATAGTTTGACCGGCTACCTGTGCCATCTTTCATGTGGCTGTGAAAAGTATACGGCGCGATGATTTCGTAGAATCTATCTATCGCTTTCAAATCATTTCCAAACCAACGATAGTTCATGGTATCCAGATTCGCGCCGACGTGTTTTGAACCTACTGTTTCAAACAGTTCCACCTGCAAATCGCCGTCATTGGTAACAACTCCGTGGTTGTCAACGGCAAAGTAGATGTCCATCTCTTCGGTAAAGTCCAAACAGCGCGTCAAACATCCCGCCATAGCTTCTACCCATCTCTCTTCTGGTACAGAGGCTTTCGGTCCGCCGCCTTCTGTACGAATAACATTTGTGCCGAGAATCTTCGCCAAACCGCAAATTTGCTTCATACGGTCAACCTGAAACTTGATAGCCTCCTCCTCAAGCTGCACAAAGTCGTTGCCAGCCGCCAGAGCGGAAACTTTAAGCCCTAAGGACTCAACTTCTTTTCTTACCTCTTCAGCTTTGCTCTCAGAGTTCTCTCCCCAAACATCTCCAATCTGAAGTTCCACATAGCCGTAGCCTGTCTCGCTGGCGTACTTCAGAAAGTCAGTAAACAAAAAACCTGGAAAATTATAGTGAATTACACCTATTTTTGCCATTTTTCTCCTGCCTTTTATTTTGCCCTTATCGTAAGTAAATTCTAATTTCCGCACCTATAAAAATAGTTTATAAGCACAAAAATCACCTAAAAAGTCGGCACTGTGACTTCAACCTCACGGCCACCGGCTTCCGATGAATCAATGACGCCCTGAATGATTACGTTTGTCAGCAATATGCCATCCGGGTCAATCGGTGAGGGCTTCCCTTCGCGCACAGCATCTACGAACGCCGCGTCTTCAGCGCGGAACACGTCAACCGATTCAAAATCCGTGAAGGTTTCATCCTTAATCTCACCATCTTCATCGCCATAAACGGTTACCCCACCTTGCGGTCCGCGGACTTCACCGACACCAATGCGGAGTCCAGCTTTTGTGCCGAGGAAAATCGTACCCCCAAGCGAATCCATATTCATGCACCAACAGGTTTTGAAAACCATACGTGCGCCATTATCAAAGAGTACCCATCCAATAGCGAAATCCTCAACCTCTGTCTCTCTGAGAGCAGGGTTCCATGTGTTATGCAGACTGAGATAATTGGATGTTATCCCAGAAACCGCCACAGGTTTGGGATGTCCCATCAAATACAGCGCCGTATCCAGCGCATAAACACCAATATCAGCGGCTGCGCCTAAGCCGGCAGTTGCTTTGCGGATAAAGCTACCTCCCGGATTACCTCTGCGTCGGTCAGCAATTGTCTCCGCATAGTAAATATCACCCAGTGTTCCTGCGTCAACTACCTCCTTGGCTTTTATGACTTGAGGGGTGAAACGCAGTTTAAGCGCAACCATCAGGATTTTATCCATTTCATGGGCAGCACGTACCATCTCAGTCGCGGCAGGAAGCGTGGCTTCCATCGGCTTCTCACACAGCACGTGTTTCCCTGCCCTGAGCGCTGCAACTGTTGGCGGAGCGTGAACTGCTGTCGGCGTACAGACAAGCACCGCATCCAGTTCGTCCATCTTGAGCATCTCGTTATAATCGCTAAAAGTCTTTTCAATGCCCCAGCGTTCCCTTGCTCTATCCAGTTGAGCTGGAACTAAGTCACTCGCAGCAATAATCTCAGCGCCGTCAATGGAAGCAATCGCCCGGCAATGAGCCTGCGAGATACCACCAGCACCGATAAGTCCTAACTTGATTGTTCTCATATCTTTCTCCTCAAAGTGGATTTAGTGAAATGATAACATCTCTATCGTTATTTATCAAGACAAAATAAGCATTTGCTCTAATATCCTCTTGACATTATTATATTTTTCTCTTATAATTAAGCCTTCTGTACCTTTCCACAGGATATTTTGTTGGTCAGTATAAAAACAAGACAATTGATTTGGAGGTAAAATATGAGTTCTTTATGTACTAAGTAGACGATTACACCATGTACCTCTGAATAAGTATTCATCGGGTAATAAGTCATCCCCCCTTGGTGCAAAAGCAGACTGGTAGGGCATCTTAAGCCTATTTTAGTTCAGTTTCACTTTAGCGCTTTTGCTTTAGAATGTCGACTCAATGCTGTTTTTTTAGTAATGAAAATCCTGAGAATGAATGAGGATAGGATAATCTTTGACCCTAAAGAATGCATGTAGCAGACAGGCTATAAATCGGTAAATAGTGTATTCAAAGGGGTTGGAGAACTAATCAGACAAGGTTCTCTAGCTCGCAGTACACTTTCCAATGTCTACTTCATCAACCCAATGATAGTATTTAACGGTAGTCGTGTAACGTTTGCCAAAACCTACATCAAGAAGCGCAAACAGGAACGTGATGACAAGACTATTGATATGTTTGAAGAACCGAAACAACTGGAAAGTTCAGAAGATGAACAGCAAGCAAGCGAAACAGATACCACTGAGTGAAATACTTGACCAGCTCGGACATCAGCCGCATCATCAACACAGAGACGAGCTTCTATACTTCAGTCCCTTGCGGAAGGAAACCGAACCATCATTTAGCGTCAATGTGGAGCGGAACATCTGGCATGACTTCGGAGAAGGTAAAGGCGGAAATGTCCTTGATTTCGTTATGGAGTATTACAACCTTGCCTCTATCTCCAAAGCACTACGTCAGCTTGAAAATCTGATGGGGCAACAGAGGATAGAACCCGTTAAACCTATAACCCCGACCAAAATCACCAGTAATCCGCTAGAAGTCCGAAAGATT
The DNA here is from genome assembly GCA_964601015.1 of uncultured bacterium. Taxonomy (GTDB): domain Bacteria; phylum Poribacteria; class WGA-4E; order DTYX01; family CAZRLY01; genus CAZRLY01. The sequence continues at coordinate 44,442 of CAZRLY010000001.1, read as the reverse complement.
CAATCGCTACAAAACAGAGCATTGACCGAGTATCTAAGAGGACATGGCATATCCGAATACACCGCCCGTCCTTACGTGAAGGAAATTTACTACACACGGAAGGGCAAGAATTACTTTGCGCTTGCGTTCAAGAACGAAAGCGAAGGACATGAACTCAGAAACCCCTATTTCAAAGGGGTACACGGCACGAAGAATATAACAATTATTGGAAAAAAGGAATTGCTGGCTAAAAGAAAAGCAGGGGAGGAAGTGGACGCTGTGACGGTCTTTGAAGGATTCATCGACTTTCTATCGGCTCTCACTCATTATGGCAAGGACATCACCACACCAGTGATTGTGATGAACTCTGTAGCGATGAAGGACAGGACAGTAGAAGCTATCAAGGAAATGGGAGTGAATAAGGTTTACCTATACCTTGACCGCGACCAGAGCGGGAGAGAACTAACTGAGCATTTCAGGAACGAGCTACAAGGCGTTGACCTTCTGGACAAGTCCGACCTGTACGCCGACTATAAGGATTTCAACGAGTTTCTAGTACATGTGGGCGTAAGTTCTTAACCTCCCTTTGTTTGAGTGGATATGTGGACGATAAAGAGCGCTGGGGCATTGGGGAGATGGGGCAAAAGCTCCAATGTTCTCTTTTGCTCCAACGCTCCAACGCTCCAATGCTCTCTTTTACTCGCCTACTCCCCTAAATCGAGAGATGGGTCAAAAATTTGCGCGCACGTGTACTAGTTAGTGCTGGTCAAAAGAAGGAAAGCCACCCCTCATTTTTCTTTTAGCCAGCAAAGTTTTTTGTGATGCACTTTTTTGCATCAGGGGGTATGTCATGTTCACACTCTCAAGGGGTAAAAAGGGTCATAAATGCTTCTCTAAATCGTCGCTTTAGAGCGCCGATTGTTTTCTTGCTTCTTTTCCATTTTAGCTTTCGCCGAACTAATGCAAAGATAAAATATAGCAACCCCCTGATGGCGACATGCCCCCGTAGCGATGACCACTTGCGGTAGGATAAATGCCCTAATGAGAATTGCTGTTTTGATTCTCGGAAAAAAACTTCCACTGGCCAACGTCTCGCCGAAATCTGCAGCACGGTTATTGCTTTGGCATCCTTATGCTGGCTAAAGTGAGAGTGATATTGAAATCCCCCGCTACGCAATTTGCGTCGCTGAATGACCAGGGTTCCCACTCCCAGATATGGGTGAATCGCCTCTGTTCTCCAGTAATAGGCTTGTTTTCCGGCTCTTGGATCATGGCGTATCGGTTGAGTTTTCATCTGCTCCCTGATTTGGGTTAGGCTCATCTTCTCACCAGAGAGTAAGGTTACTTCTTGGTTGCTTCTCAGCTTGGTAGTCATCACCAAGTTGCACGCTTTGACTGCTTTGGCAACCACAGGTGAGAGATAACCGTTATCAGCAGCAAAATCGATACCCTCAAGGGAAAGACCATAATCAACTAATGCTTCCTTCAAACGGTAAAGAGCAGCGGCCATCCGTTGAGGACGAGTTTGATTTCGCATCCCAGGCTGATGCCATAGTTCCACCCAGAGGGGGAAGAAAAAAGAACCCCGTTTTGCACCAACGGTAACCCCGAGGAGAACCAAGTCATGAGCTTTGCGATACGTCTTATACAAGGTACTCCAGAGATTAACCACATCAACTTGATTACTCTCCTCGGCGTGAACTAACAGAGAATCATCACCACAGAGAACCAGACGAGAACGAGTCTTTTGAGATGGTGTTTGGGCTTCTTGATAGCGAAGGAGGAAATCAACCAATAGAAGCAAGGAGAGTTTCATTAACAGACGCATAATCTTGGTCGCATTCTTATGGCAAGCAGCGCGAAGCCGATCCATTCTATGATGGATTTTCTCTTCGGCATCCTTGAAATGAGCACTGACTAAAGGTTGAAGTAATAAAGCCAACAAGACATCACTCTCAAGACCAAGTGCTTCGCCTTCGGATAAAACTTCAGAAAAGACTTGACGAAAGCTAAAAGGAAGGGTAGAATATTCATGGTTCATCGGTATTCTCCTTAAATATAATCTTGTTTTACACAAAGGAGAATACCAATTTTCCACGAAAATGTCCACTCTTCTATCTTGCCAGGAAGTCTTTTTTCTCTCTCCATTGGAGGGAAAGATCTCTCAAACCCAGTAGTGGGCGGCTTTTGCACTAAGACAACACGGCACCAAGTTGCTCCACATGGGGCTTTAGAGGTCATTTTGTAATCGTCTACTAAGTAGTCGGACATAATTATTTTCATATTCGCCGCTCCCGATGGATTGCTAAATCCATCGGGAAAGACTTGGATTTAGCAATCCAAGTCGAGCAGTGTACCATTAAATAAATTTGTCTGGGTACATATCACTAAATGCTTGATAATTTTGTTTTACTGCGGCCATTCGGGGAGGAGAATACCGATACTTCCAAACAAGCCCGCGCGCGCGGTTACCTATTATGATGAAGTATCAAAAGCTTAGAGTCCCACTACGAGAGGATTCTCAAACAATATGTGATAGTACAGTCAGAAATTCCCCATGAAAGAATTTTCGTGCTTTTTACAATTCATTGATTCAAACCTTGGTTTCCAAGATTCATTTCTCCACAAAATCCCAAAGGGTCAAAAAGTATTTGTCTTTTTGTTTTCATTGTTGTAACCTTTTTGTCAATTGAAATATGCGATACACCGAAAAATCTCTTCACATGAAGGGAGGTGTCATTAGGATTTTGCTTGACGCGCTTGATAAAATATGCTAAATTAAAAGGTAAATCAAATTTTAGACTGGAGGTACAAATTATGCGTATTAAATTTGCGTTAATCTTAGTTTTAACCGTGTTTATTGCTTCATCCGCGTTTATGCAGGCTGTGGCGCAGGAGGAAGCCGAGGAAATAGAGGAGGGCGAAGAGGAGATATACCAAGCTCTCACGCCTGAAGAGATACAAAAACTTTTCGACGAAGGGAAGGTGGAGGAAGCTGTCAAGGAATGCCAGAAGATGGTGGAAAATTTCCCGTGGACATGGGAGGCAAAATGGGCGCAGAATAAGATAATTGACTATTACATAAAAACGGGCAAAAAAGAGGAAGCAGATGAGATGTTGCAGGAGATGTTAAGAAACGCCGGCAATCCTTCTGAAGCTGCTGAAGCATCGTTGCAGATGATGCGATTTGCTCATGAGCAGAACAACACGGAGGAGGTTAAGAGGTGGTATGATGCAATTGCGCCGAAATATGTTGGTGAAGAGTTTGCGTTGGAAGCTATGGCAATCATGGCAGAAACCTATGCGAAGAGGGGAATGTTGAAGGAAGTTGCGGAGATTGCCGATAAGATGCAAAAAGATTATCCGCTACATAGACGCACTCTCCGTACGCTGGCAAGGCTTGGCGATATTTACGCAAAACGCGGGGAGGATGAAGCAGCCATCAAGTATTATGCCCGCATCCGAACAGATATCATGCCATTTGAAATAGTAGAGAGGATGCTCGAACGTTATGAACAGAAGGGTATGTTTGATAAAGCAGTCGCGCTATGTGATGAGGTTATATCAAAGTATCCTGATACGTGGGAAGCGGCTCATGCCGCGTTGAGAAAGGGAGATATTCTGTCGAAAATTGACCCGGCGGCGGCAACGGAAGCATACATGGCGGGTACAAAATACGAAGGCTATTATGAATCAGTAGAGGCTTACAGGAAGGCTGCGGAAAGCTATGTAAGTATAGGCGAAACGGAGAAAGCTATTGCAATGTTACGAAAGTTAGCAAGCGGTGAGATCGTATCGCCAATAGCATTGGAGGCTCTCAGAGATATCGGTAAAGTTTATCAACATGCCGGACAAATTGAAGAGGCTTTACAAGTCTACGGGGAAGTTGTGAGCAAATATCCGAATACGCAACAGGCTGCCGAAGCGCAGATGTCGGCAATCAATCTGCTCATGGAAGTGGGACGGCAAGATGAAGCATTGGAAATTGTAGTAAAATTGGCGAAGGAATCGCCCATACGAAGAGTAAAAATTCGGGCGGCAACGCGCTTTTCACATCAACTAATTGAATTCGGGCAACCTGAATTGGCGGTCAATTTGCTGCGCGACGCGATTAAAGAGGCACCAGACAAAATAACGGAGATGGATATATCGCGCAATTTAGCCCACATGCTTGAAGAGATGGAGGATTGTGAAGGTGCCATCGTTTTGTACGAAAAGATGAAAGAGCAAAATGACCTGATATTTGCGATGGAGTCTCTTGACGGTTTGAGTCGATGCTACGAAAGAATGGGCGAAGCAGAGAAATCCATTGAGTATATCGAGCAGATTCTGCAAATCGCCCCGGAAGGTTCAAGAGCGCTACATGCAAAATTCAGAAAGGCTATGTGTCTCCTCAAACCATCCAAAGAGAAAACGGAGGCGGCAAAACACATCCTCCAAAAAATCGTAGAGGAATATCCAGAATCGGAGGAAAGCGGGGAGGCAAGACGCATGCTGGATGAAATGATGCGCAGGTGATTGGATTGAATATTGACGATTGAAGATTAGGTATTTTTGAATGATAAACTTTGTATTTTTGAATAGAACGCGGATAGCGCGGATTAAGCTGATTTTCGCTGATTTGTTTCATTTTAGCAGAAAGGTTAAGCACGTCTGCTCCGCGAGCATCCGCCAAATCAGCGTCATCCGCGTTCTATAATCTTTGTGTGTATTTTTGCAAACTGTCTTGTAGAAATTATCAGGAGGCCCGGTGAAAATGCAGCAAAATTCAAGGAAGATAGCAATTGGTTCTGACCACGCAGGTTTTGAATTGAAGAAAAACATCAAGGAATTTCTTACCGAGTTGGGATACGAATATCAAGATTTTGGAACAGATACGCCGGAATCATGTGATTACCCGGTTTACGGAAAGTTAGTGGGAGGAGCAGTATCAAAGGGTAAGTGCGGCTGTGGAATCGCCATCTGCGGAACGGGAATGGGAATTGCCATCGCAACGAACAAAGTGCCAAAGATTCGCGCTACCGCCTGTTATAATACTGACATGGCACACATAGCAAGGGAACACAACGATTCCAACGTACTGACGCTCGGCGCGAGAATCACAGCGACAGAATTAGCGCGTGATATTGTGCGTACATGGCTGAATACAAAATTTACAGAAGAGGAGAGACACGTCAGACGAATAAGGAGAATTGCTGAGATGGAGGAGGCACCGTCCGTGTGAAGAAAAATAACAAGATTCTGACATTCAACATTGAGGACATTGAGCAGTGTCATCCGAATCTTGATATTGAACATGTTCTTAACTGCTTGGTGGCATTAGGTAATTTTCAATATTAAACTTTATGAAATGACTTTATAATTAGCCTCCTTTGGACGCAGAGGGAAAGAGACACCTTTTTTCTTTGCGTCCTTCGCCTCTTTGCGCTCTCTGCGTCCCCAAAAAAAGCGAAACTTTATCTTTGAAAACTACCTAGTATCTGTTGAAAAAGTCGTCCCTGCTCGTCGTGGATTGGCAAATCCACGACGCCAATCGAAATCCATGCCAGCGTCCGTCGGATTTGCCAATCCGACGGGAGCGTTGTGGGTATGCCATTTAACTAGAAAATCAACAGATACTAGTTAGCGCAGCATCGTGTTACCGAATGGCAGGGCGGCAAGCGGAAGCCTTGTTGCTTTTTCAAAAGGTGCTGGAAAAGCCAGAGACGCCCCAGGGTATGCGGCTGGAAGTGAAGAGACTTGTGAGGAATTGCGAAAGAGCACTGGAGAAAGATGAGAAGATAAGCTATGTCAGCCACAGGGCAAATGCGTAGCGTAGTGTGGGTTCGGAGCGACGCTCTTGGTAAAGCGGCTTTTCACGAGGCGCTGCCCCGACAGTGGACGTATTTGTAGAGTCAAACATTAGAAGGGTATTCCTGTGAAGGGAGTTAAAAATGAGGGCATCAATTTCCATTGTGATTTTTTTATTATTAACGTTATCCTTTTGGAACTGCGGAGACACACCTACCACCGATGAAGAGCCGGAAACCGGTCCGCCCGCAATCCCTAAGATTCATACCAATAACCCGGACACCCCCGACGACGAATGGGGAGCGGATGCTTTAGCCGATACAGATGGCATCTATATCGAATGGGATGCAAATACGGAGGAAGATTTGGTGGGATACAAAGTTTACCGCAGTACGAAAGCGGACGGCGGGTATAAACTGATAGAGACTTTGTCAAAAGCGGAGGTATTTTATGAGGATAACGATGTGCGCATAGGAACCAGATATTATTATCGAGTCACCGCTTATGATGAGGATGGTAATGAAAGCAGAATGTCTGAAATAGCATCGTATATGTTGCTACCGAAACCTGCTTTAATAGAACCGCCTAACCAATCGGTAATAAATACACTATCTCCTGTTTTTACTTGGTTGGTGGTTAGCGATGCACAGTCTCATGTTGTACATGTATATGTAAATACAGAGGATAAAAAAACTCCTTGGCAAGTGATTTGGAAAAGTCACGAAAGATTCCCCTTTGAAAAGCCCATGGCTTTCTACGACGAAGATAGTGAAGCTACCCAACCACTGGAAGATGGCAAGAGGTATCGTTGGCGTGTAGATGCCATCGGTTATGGAATAACAGTCGGCTCAGAATCGAAGTGGCGGTATTTTACGGTGAAATTGTAGAATCTTGTGTTGCGAGCGAATATAACATTGTCCTATAGAGCGAGAAACCCTGAGTTTGAAAGGAGGAAGGCAAATAATGCCAGCGATACAATTAGAAGTAGAATTGACTATGGAACAACTGCTTCAAGCAATAGAGCAGTTGACGGATAACGAACTGATGCAGTTCGAAACAGAGTATCGAGCAAAGCGATTAAAAAGGCTTTCTGAACTGGATACAATGTTGGACTTGCACTCAGCAATTGCATATCGCTTTCCACGGGAGAAACAGGAACGCCTGGACGATTTGATTGATAAAAATAACGCGGGCACAATTACCGAAGCAGAACGTAGCGAACTTGCAGCGCTTGTGGAAGAATTTGACCAAAAAACATTGGAAAAAGCTCAAGCGATGTATCGATATGCCAGCGAGGAAGAAAAATGACCCGACATTCTGTCTCTGATAAACTACGCCAGCGAGTGATGGCGAGAGCGGATGGCATCTGTGAATATTGCGGTAATCAACAAGAACTTGGTATTGGGACATTTCAGATTGACCACATATACCCTCAAGTACTGGGCGGAAAGACTACTCTTGACAACCTGGCGCTTGCATGCCCTGCTTGCAATATGGCAAAATATATGCAGGTGAGGGCAATTGACCAGCAAACGGGGCGGCGCGTTGAACTATTCCATCCGCGTCGTCAGCGTTGGACACGACATTTCCAGTGGAACGAAGATTATAACAGAATTATTGGACGGACAATGTGTGGTAGGGCAACAGTAGAAGCTTTACAGATGAAACGAGAACGAATAGTAAATCAGCGTCATTATTGGCGCACCTTGGGACTTCATCCGCCCGTCCGATTTATTGAATAATGTTCACTAAAATAATCAACATTACCATCGGAGGAAAATTTAGCTATGTTACCTGTAGATGAACAATTAGTAATCATCAAGCGTGGTACAGCGGCAATTATCCCAGAAGACGAACTGGTTAAAAAATTGGAAACATCACAAAAAGAAGAACGCCCGTTGCGGGTGAAACTCGGAATTGACCCCACTTCGCCGGACATCCATTTGGGGTTTGCCGTTGTCTTGCGTAAACTAAGGGAATTTCAGGATGTGGGACATCAAGTCTGTTTGATAATTGGCGATTTTACAGCGATGATAGGGGACCCATCTGAGAAATCCAAAACCCGTCCCATGCTCAACCGCGAGGAAGTCGATGAAAACGCGAAAACCTACCTTCAACAGCTTTACCTGATTCTTGACGAAAGTAAAACTGAGATTCACTACAATAGTGATTGGCTCGGCAAAATGAACTTTGCCGATGTCATCAAACTTGCCTCAAAATATACCGTAGCCAGAGTCTTAGAACGCGACGATTTCACCAACCGCCTAAACGAAAATCAACCGCTGTACATGCACGAAATTTTGTATCCACTTTGTCAAGGATACGATTCGGTGGCGATAGAATCCGACATTGAGATGGGTGGAACTGACCAGATTTTTAACAATCTGGTGGGGCGCGATTTGCAACGTGAATACGGACAAGAACCGCAAGTCGTTATCGCAATGCCCCTTTTGGTCGGCACAGACGGCATAGAGAAGATGAGTAAATCGCTCGGCAACTACATCGGGATAACAGAGCCGCCCAATGAGATGTATGGAAAGGTGATGTCCATCCCCGACGAGCCGATGATTCAATATTTTGAATTGGCTACCAGCATACCGATGTCTGAAATTCAAGAAATAGAAAAAGCCCTTGCCGATAAGACATCACATAAAATGGATGTCAAACAGCGTTTAGCCCGAAAAATCGTTACAATTTATCACGGCAACGAAGCCGCTACAACCGCAGAAGCCGAATTCAACAGGGTATTCAAAGAGAAAGAACTCCCCTCAGATATACCAGATGTAACAGTCCCGAAAAGTCTGTTTAAAGACGACAAAATCTGGATAGTTCGTCTGCTGAGGCACGTCTCATTTGCGACAACCAACGGAGAAGCCAGAAGATTGGTAGAAGGCGGCGGGGTAACTTTGGACGATGAGAAAATCACTGAGCCAATAGATGTGCCAGTAGAAAATGGCGCTATCCTGAATGTGGGACGCCGATTTGCAAAGATTATCGTAGAGGAGTGAAAAGCCAACACTGATACTTGAGTTTATAAACCGCTGAATTTTTCCGCACCCCTTGAAATGGGGTTGATTTTATGGTATCATACCGATAAGAACTTCAGGGGGCGTTAAACCAACGGAAATAATTCAACACTTTCAATAAAAGGAGAAAAAATGGATAAAGTAAGACTCGGTTTCATCGGCACCGGCGGAATGGCCGGTGCGCACATGAACAATGTCAAGAATTTTGAAGATGTTGAGTTTGTTGCCATGTGCGACATAGTTGAGGGGAAGGCTGAAGGTAGAACGCAGGAATACGGAGGCACGCCCTATACCGATTTTAGGGTGATGTTCGACAAGGAAGAACTTGATGCGGTTTACATCTGCACCCCTCCCTTCGCCCACGGTGAACAGGAAAGAATAGCTTGTGAGATGGGCATTCACATGTTCATTGAGAAGCCTATTGCAGCAAGGCTTGAACAGGGGATTATCATAAACGACTACGTCCAGCGCAGTGATGATGTTATCACCAGCGTGGGCTATCATTGGCGTTACGGGGGCGATGCTCAAAAAGCCAAAGAGATTCTCAAAGACGAAAAGGTATTAGGCGCGCTGGGTTACTGGATGGGTGGAATGCCCGGCGTCCATTGGTGGCGGGTTCGCGCTGAATCAGGCGGACAACATGTCGAACAAACCACGCACATTTTTGACCTATGTCGTTTTTTGGTCGGCAGCGACGGCAAAACAGTACACGGCGTCGCCAATAGCGGCACCATGACAGATATTCCCGACTACGATGTTGATGACATCAGCATGGTGAATATCGAATTCAAAAACGGCGTTGCTGCCAATATCGTCTCATCATGCGCAATGGAAGGCTGGGGACGCGTCCATCTGGAAGTATTCAGCCGTGGATTAGTTGTGCAAGTCGGAGGAGGTTCCAAAGTCAACCGCAAGGGGGAGGAAGAATCTCTCGGTGGACAGGGATTCGATAGAGATAGAGTATTCATCGACGCTGTGAAAACAGGCGATTCCTCTAAGATACTCTCTCCTTACGCCGACGCGTTTGAAACCTTCAAAATCATGATGGCAGCCAGCACATCCTTCAGAACAGGAAAGGCTGTCGACTTATAGTAGTAACTGGTTTTTTGGAACGTCGCCTTCAGGTAACCACCCGATGGCGGCGTTCCGATTTGCAAAGGAAATATCAAGTTGTCAATCAAAATTAATGTCTAAAAAAGCTGAAATTCCACAAGACGATTACGATTTTGAATTACCAAAATTTAAAAGACGGCAAGAACTTGAGGCGTGGCTCAATTCGCTTGAAACCGTTGATGCGGAGGTTGATGAGCGATTGAAAGAACAAGTGATAATCTCCGTGCAAATATCTAAACTGATGCTGGATGGATATAACTATCTCGCTAAAAAAGATGGGTTGATAGATGGTTTAACCCTGATGTATATTGTGTTAAACCAGTATCTCAATAAAAATTTGCCCGAAGATTTCTGATGGAAATTGAAAAGATTTCTTTTAAATCAATTGGGTTATTTTGAGTACGGGTATTCCCGTTGTTCAAGGATATTTTTCAAGCCCTCTTAGCCAAAACTTTTCGGATTCCAAAGAAAATTTGTGATGATACCGTGACGAAAGGAAGGTGGATATGAGCCTGAAGGTTGCTCGGGAGATTGATGATTCGTTACTTTCTTCATCATCGGAGTCGTCCAACCATTTTCGCAAATCTCGAATATCCTCTCTTGTCAAGGTGGCAATGTCAGCTTTTATCGTATAATAATACTTCCCATTAAAATCGAATTTATCGCCGGTCAGAATTTTTAAAGGCTCTACATTCGTAATCCATTCTGCAACCCGTTCGAGCTTGTTGCTTACCTTTGGTTCAATTTTATCACGCCTGTCGATAACACACTTATAACGTTCTTGCAAGATGTCGTAATTCAGTTTACACATAATGTCCTCTTGCGCGTTGAGTTTATCAAACCAGAATCTCCGCGACGTCCATAGTTCCACCGTGTAAAGTATCTGAATGGTAAAACCACGATGTAGGTTTTTTAGAGTTTTCTGGGTAAATATTTTATCCGCGTTGACGGAGAATCCCATGACTAACGCATCTTGGGAAAGGTAATTTTGGACTACGGTTATAGGTGGTAACGATGCGATGGAAGAGAATATGGGGCAAGTACAAACGGATAACATTAGACACAAGCACACCGCTAATTTAAATACGAAACGATGCTGTACGCAACGCGGACAATTATTTTGGAAAATGCTGTAAGTCTGTCTTTTGCGATGAAATTTAGTCTGCATGGTTGTGTTCTGTGGAGCCGCGAATTAACGGAATTACGCGGAATATCCCAAATCAACTCAATCGACAATCTTCAATCAAAACATCCTCTCCAATCGCAACAGAAGCGCGACAGCCCTACCTTTATCCAGCGGTTGCGCCAAATCTATCCTGATATTGTCACCGAGTTGGACGCCAACGCCCAAGGTAGTATGAGAGCTTTCCAAGTCAATTTTACCTTCATGTTCCCAGGTATACCCCCAATCGCAAAAGGTAACGAAGTACAAAGGTAGTGTATATTTTGGTTTCAGCCGATATTCGGCGTTGAGCAAGAGCATGTTATCACCCATGAATTCCTTAAAATCGTATCCACGCAATGTTCCCACACCACCTATGTAAAACAAACGTTGAGCGGGCAGGAATGAATCGGCGAAACCCCCTGCAATGCGAACATCAATAGTCTGGTTCCCGGAAAGCCGATTGTAGCGGGTAATGGAAAATCGGCACAGGGTGAAATCAAAATCGCTGCCAATCTTCCTTCCCGCGTATTCCAGCGAGAAATATCCCTGCCAACCGTAGGTAGTCTGTCCGCTTGGAACTGGGTAGCGACGGAGATGACGAACAGCATGTCTTTTTTTATTACGGTTGTCAAATTTGTATGCTATGCTGATGCTTCGTATTCTGCCTGGGTTAATCCGTGGATTGCTTCTTTTGGAAGTGCTGTAATCAAACAGACTCCAATCGGTATTCTTGAAAAGATTATTGTATTTATCATCAGCATAACAGACGCTCAAAGTGGTTGATGGCGTCAACTTTTGGCTCAAAGTGCTTTCGTATCCCTTGCGCTGAAAATAATCTTTAAACTCCCTCCCCAAGAACACCTTTGTCAGAAAATCTTCTGCTGGTGAGAGCAGAGCGAAGTCATTTGTATCGGTAAGTTTATGGGCTTCCGCGCCTACGGTAAATTGATGTTTGTCAAACCATCTTTTCTCCGCGCCCACCTGGTAATTTGCGGTTTTGCTGGAAAAACCGTAGGATATGTCGCCATAGAGCCTCCCGCCGTCCGCGTATTCTGTGGACAATTCAACGCCGCCTCCGAGTTTTAATCCGTGTATTCGATTGAATCCGATGGAAGGACGTGGGACAGGGTTTACAATCGGTTGTTCCTCTATTTCAATTACGAGTGTGTTTTTTCCATCCTCGTTGCTCACACTCCAGTTTTTGATACGCTTAAATACGTTTTTCCTCTTCAACTTCGCCGCTAAAGTAGCAACGTGTTCTTCTCCACTATCACTATTATAAACATCACCTGGGGACAATTCAAGGTATTCCAAAATTTCGCTTTGCTTAATTCGCTTGTTTCCCACTATCTTGATTTTATCCAAATGCCCCTCGTCTACTGTTATGATGAGTTTCCCATTGGCAATTTCATAATCGACTGAAGCTAACGGGTAGTTATTATTGTGATACAATTTAGCCATCAAACTGCATTTTGTCACGATGTTATGAGGAAGGACTCTGCCCGGTTTCAAATTAAAATAAGCAATCAGTTGTTCGTCAGTGAAAAACGAACTGCCTTGGATTTCCACCGATTTAACAACTTTCAATTGTTCTTCAAGGACTTTGATAATGAGAATGTCGTCAGACTCCAGCGTCAGGTTGGCGTATTTGAACCAGCCGGATTCTTCGAGCCATCGGCGCGTTTCAGGGATGGATGCAGCGTTGAACGCATCCCCCTCCTTGTAACCTATCGCCTCTCGAATCTCCTCCTCGGTTACAAATTTATTCCCGCTGATTTCAATTTTTGCGAGTTTTGTCGTTGCTTCCTCCGCTTGTGGGAACTCAACAAAACGCAGTTTTCCAAAACGTTCGGGAAAGTGCGGCCAGGCGGCATGTTCTTGGGGGGCGTAGGTAGTTGACCAGTATGAATACTCTTTAAGGGCTTGTTCCTTGCGATGTAGGTTAAAACGCCATTCGTCACCGGGTTGTGGCGCGACTACTCCGATGGATGTATACGGGATTGCCATCTCAACAGTCCAAAATCCAGAAGTTATATCAGTCCGCGCGAGGCAGTTAGAATTCCAAGTTCGGTCAGTTATGCTGGAGACTTTTACCTTGCCGCGCCGTATCCGCTGTATAGCCGAACCAAGGGAATCGGGTTTGTGTTCGCCGTATACGCGCTGGTCAAAAATTATTCCGATGGGATTGACAGCGATGTGATAGTATCGTGGGTTATCCGGTTCCGGCTTGAGCAGTACCTCTATCGCATCATCCTCCCAGATTGCGCTATCGTGTGCTGTCTGAGAGATTTTTATTTTGGACATCTGCGAATCGCAGACTTTGACGCCGATGTAAAAATTATCGTCATCCCAGAGCAGATAGCCCTCTGTAAATTCGTAAGCCGGCTCCGAACCATCCGCCACATAAAACCCCTCCAACCGAGCAGCCGTTCTCCACGCCCTCTCATTTAATGAGCCGTCTATTTTGGGCGTCACCTCTGCTTTTGGGACATCGGCGCTTTCAATCGGCATCTTCTCGGGTTCGGGCGCAAAGATGTCAGTTGGTTCGTCCAATTTTCTTGACTTTGACAATGATTGAATATCAATATTTCCGTTTAGCGCTTTCAATTTTATTTTAGCGCCACCATCATTTAACCGTCCGCGCAGAACCGATTCCGATTCCCGTTTCGTCAACGTTAGCGGTATCCCGCATTTTACTATTCCATTTTCAGCCTGCGCTTCCAGAGACGCTGAATATTCGTGAGGTAGGCGAAGTGTGATATTAGTAGCTTCAGCGGTAAATGGAAAATCCAGGGTATCCAGAATATCAATGTTTATCGCACCATCGTTCAGGGAAAACTCGCTTTTTCCATCAAGTAAAATCTTACCTGTAATTGAACCCCTTACTACTGTCACCTGAAATTTCCCAATGACTTCGGAAAGCTCGACAGCACCGTTTACAACACCGATGTCCACTGTGCCATTAAGCCCCTTCACAAGGACATTCCCCTGTTCTAACCGAATGCGAAGGGCGACATCCGCACATACGCTAAGTTGGTAATCAACCTTGACTGCGACAGGAACGTCAGGCAACTTAGTTTTTATCGTTATTTGGTCTTCCTCTTTAGATTGCTGAATTTCAATTTGTTCCGCATAAAGTTTTGCCTCCTCTTCAGGCGCATCTATCCTTTTGGTAACTTTTATAAACATCTCCCATTTATCCCATGCGATAACCTCTATGTCGCCATTTTGATTTTCTATTGACATGCTATAGACATCATCAAAATCGATGGGCAATTCTATCTCTTCAGTATACGTTTCAGCCGTTCCAACTGAACAGAAAGCTAACGAGAATAAAATTATCAGCAATATAATATCTACATTTCGCGCCTGTTCAATGCAAAAGTTGTTTTTCATTTCTATTTTGGGGGGACAAGCCAAAGGAGAGGGCTTTGCCCTTCTCCTCTCCTCAGGTTTCCCCCCTTTCTTTTTGCGTAGGGTTCGCCGATGAACCAACCGATCGGTTCATCTCAAAACTGCTCAGTGGCCGCTCACTTGCTCCATTGCTCATCTGCCCACCTACTCACCCGCTTTAATATCACTCTTCACTTTCCACTACTCCCAAACGAACACAACCTTTCCCGTTTTGCCTTCGTCCGCCAATCTATAGGCGTCGTTGGCTTTGTCGATAGGGAATCTATGTGTCACAGCTTTTTCAAAAGGCAACTTGTGGCGTGCGGTAAAATCTACCAAATCCCATGCCAAGCCGAGAGTAATGACGAAAGAACCCATTAAGGTCAACTGTTTTCCTATCAAGTCTCCGGGGTTGATAACCTTTTCATTGTTGCCAGCGCCGCAGAATACAGCTTTGCCGCTCCGTCTGAGGCAGGCGACGATGTTGCTGCGTCCTTCTGCGCTTCCTGACGCCTCAAATGCTAAATCGGCACCCTCTCCGCCTGCGAAATTGCGGATAGCCGATACGGGGTTCTCCCCTTGGGCGTTTACGGCGGCATCCGCGCCAACCTGTAACGCCAACTGGACTCGTTCATCGACAATGTCCACACCAATCACCTTGGCACCCATTGCTTTGGCGACAATGACACCGCTCAAACCGACCGGCCCAAGCCCAAAAACCGCCACTGTATCATGGCTGGAAACCTGCAACTTGCTCATAGCAGAATACGCTGTGCCTCCTGCGCAAGCGATGAAAGCGCCGTCGATGAAACTGACTGAGTCGGGCAGTGGGACGCAGTTTCGCTCATCCGCTATGACAAAATCAGCATGCGAGCCGTCAATTGGTCCACCATAGCCTCTTGCCCTTCTGCACCACATCAGCATCCCCGAAGAACAGTATTTGCAATGTCCGCATCCCAGATAGTGGTATACGCTTACCCTATTGCCGACTTTGATGTTTTCTACGCCCTCGCCGAGTTTCTCTATAACGCCGGAGGGCTCATGTCCGGGAATCCTGTCGCTGTCGCCTTTAGCGGCTCGCAAAACATGCAAGTCGCTCCCGCAAATGCCGGTAGCCTTCATGCGTACCAGCACCTCTCCAGCACCCGGTTCCGGGTTAGGAAATTCTTTTATACGACATTCTTTATTACCTGTGAAGATAACTCCTTTCATCTCTATTTTGGGGGAGAAAGGTTTCCTTTCTTCCCCAAACCCCCTCTTTCCTATTTTTCGTTTCCGAGCGAATAGCCGCTTTACCCCTTCCGATTTCGGAGAAATCAGGAGGGGAGGAATTTGTTTCGCCCACTTCCGATTTATCAGCCAACAACGAAAGTTGAGCTACAGTTGAATTCTGTTTTTAATCTACCAAAGTCAAAATAACGCCTCCTGCTTATTCTTTCGTCAACCAAAATTTATCATATTTTCTGCATTATGTCAACCAAAATTTTAATTCGCATTTAACTTAAACTGAGAATTCCTGAACACACTAATATTGGATTGATATTTTCAGCCACAGATGATATACTAAAAATTATCTGCATTGAACAAGTAAAAAGTAACAGTTTTACTCTTTACTTGTTATATTCACAAAACCCAATCGCGCTCAGTATATCAAAACATTTTTGTAGATAAAAAGGAGTCATGTATGAAAATTACGGACATAAAAACGTCACGCGCTGGTGGTTTTTTCATCAGGGTTTATACGGACGAAGGTTTGACTGGCACAGGTGAAAGTGTTCATGGGGGTGCAGGATGCGCAAATATTATCGGTGCGGTGAAGAGGCATTTCATCGGTCAAAATCCCCTTGACATAGACTGTTTGTTTGAGCAGGCACGACGCTCGTATATCTTTGATGGTGCGATGGCGGGAAATTTTGTAACCGCCTTGACCGGCATCGAAATCGCGCTCTGGGATTTGGCTGGAAAGGCACTCAATGTGCCTGTCTATCAGTTGCTCGGTGGAAAATTCAGGGACAAGATTCGGGTATACGCCGACAGCGGAGGAGGTAGGACGCCAGAATCTTACGCTGAAAGGGCAAAGGAAGTGGTCGAAAAGGGGTTCAACGCGCTGAAGTTCGACATTGACGACGCTGGCGATGCGAATAAATTGGACAGGTGGAACTGGTCAATTACGCCCGGCGAACTTCAGAACATGGTGGACAAAGTAGCTGCTGTCCGCGAAGCCATCGGCCCGAAAATTGACCTGGCGATTGACATGCACGGGCGATATGATACACACAGCGGTATAAAAGTCGCTTGCGCACTGGAACCGTACAATCTGATGTGGCTGGAAGAACCTGTCCCGCCTGAGAACGTGGACGCACTACTGCAAATCAAACAGTCCACACGCACGCCAATCTGCGTGGGAGAAAACCTCTACCTGCGCTACGGATTCCGCGACCTAATTGAAAAACAAGCCGTGGACATCATCATGCCCGACATTCCAAAGTGCGGCGGGCTATCCGAATCTCGGAAGATAGCAAACATGGCTGAAATTTACTACATTCCAATGGCACCGCACAATGTATCCGGTCCGTTGGGAACTATCGCTTCCTGCCACGTTTGCGCCTGCATCCCCAACTTCCTCGTGCTGGAGTGGCATAGAATGCGCGACCCGAATTGGGACAAACTTGTCATCATCAATGAACCGCTTATTCAAGATGGTTACATCACCATCCCCGACGCACCAGGGTTGGGATTGGAATTGAACGAGGAATTTGCACAGTCGCTTCTTTCGGACGGCGAACCGTTGTTTGGATAATAGAAACCGAAGGAAAAAATAGAGCATCGAATCCAGTTGACATGGGCTTCCCCGGTCAGAATTGAGTAATGTTTCGGAGGTATGCCCTCGGACCGGGGCAAGCAACTTCTCTGGGTGCCACCCCGTTTCTTCCCCGCTGAATTAAAAATTGACTAAATTGACTAAAACGTTAAAGTAAAGAAAAAAAATTGCCACTCTTTACCGATTCATCTGTCTTCTCCAGTGATGTCCGGTTAGGATTTTGCACTATGGATTAGCAGGCTTTTTAGGAGCAATAGGACGCAAGCTAAGTAACTTTGACCAAACATTTAGTTCATCATTTAATAGAATTAGCCTGCGTAATTTGTACCTTTCCCAAAGCTTGCTACTCCGTTTTCCATTCTTCTTGATTACTTACGACAGATGCAATTTTTTAACCGGACGTTACTGGTCTTCTCGGAAAAATAGATAAACAAGCGTCAGATGTAACTTTGTGGACTCTGTGGGGAGAAGTGTCAGGTTATCTTCGCTGTGATTTTAAGGTAAAATGAAACATCCCTGTCAAAGTGCATCCGATCCTGTGTTTTATAGAGGTTGTTTACATTGCTGAAGCCCGTGTGGGGCGTCCAAAGTGAAACGGTGCGCACTACAGGATGCGGATACTTTTATTTTTACCATTTTGATTGTTTTATAGTGTATAACTTTGTAGACGCAACCCCGTGTGGTCGCCTGAATTAATGCAACATATGAAACACAAGAAGAAGAATAAATCAAAACATCAACCAAAGACAATTGAGAAAACGCCGATAATTTTTCCAACCTTTGAGAAGAGCGACTTAGCGTGGGCGCTACTCCAATACAAGAGAGAGGCACAGAAACATCCTGAACAAACTTTTTTTGACTTTCTCATAAACTACGGTGCGCGTGGGTTGCTGCTTAGGATTTGGTTTTCCGCTGACTCTCTGTTTTCCTCGCCAGAAAACTATGTTTGTGTGTGGCATGGTACGACACTATCCAGGGCTGTTCAAATTTTGGCAGGAGGATTTGTATGTCCCGTATATACATCGTTTGAGCCGTATGTCTGCTTGGAACGCGCACAAGGACGAGCACGTCAGGAATCTGATTTCCCTGCGCTGATTGCTTGCGTGTTAGAGCGATTGTACGTTCAAAGATGCATTGCTGCTCAACATCGGAAGCAGATGCATGTGGTTTTCAAAACATTTCCCAAAGTATTCACGCAGTGCGTGTTTATTCCGCCCGAAACAAAGGCCTTCGCGAAACACCCCGCCCTTGAAACCTGGCAAATATACGCGCATACTTCTGACCTCTTCGCACCATCGCAGGACAAACTTGATGCCCTGTTGGATGAGTGGGACTTTGCGAAGGAGATGTTATGAAGCGAAAGAAAAGAAAGCCTCCGGGCAAACATCAATCAAAATTGTGGAGCGGGAAGGCCGGCTATGTGCGTGCGTTGCGCGAGGGCGAGCGACTACTGACACTCTACCTGCAAGACAAGCTACCGCCAGCAGACCGAATCGTGTTCAACCTGCTCTACGATTATTATGCCTGCCCGGATGTTCAACAGGCGATTTACCGATTCGCAGAATCCCGTAAGTTGACTTTGCAACGGGCTTTTCGTTGCGCTATGCCCGCCCCCACAACCCCCGACGACATCCTACCGCTCGCTTTCGCTGCTGTTGACCTGCCGCTCTTCTGGCCCGCTCTACACGGCACCATCACGCGATACAACGGCACCCAACCTATCCTCAAGGATTTCGTGCTTGATATTGATTTTAAGTCGGATCCATGGCAGATGGCGTTTGAAGCAGCCTTACCGATTGTTCGACGGCTACGTGAGTTTGAGGTGACGTTTTTCGTTAAATTCAGCGGCAATACCAGCCCTCATTTGATTATTCCAGCGGAAGCTTTTCCGGCGGACGCCACGCTTGCCAACCGCCTGCGCTCTTCAATACTCGACTTTGTCCGCCGGCTACTTCCATCACCACGCTGTTTGGATATGTCCTTTTTCACGCTGCCTGACCATTTTTTGCGCCTGCCGTATTCTATGCACGAGCATACTGGGCTCGTTAGCCTTCCCATTCCTTTAGACGACTATGAGTTTTTCCATCCCCAGTGGGCAATGCCCGAAGAGGTTTTGGTGTGGGACGACTGGTGGCAAATTCCCTCCGATGCTGTAGAGCACTCAATTAACTTTGGAAGATTTCTTAATCGTTCTACTTTCAAAAATTCTCCCACACTAACTTAAGGCCCGGCTCTAAAGATGTTACGCTCTGTAAAAAATCCATTCATTCGTGATTTTTTTGTTGGCACAGCCAATGAAATATGCTAACATTTGTATGCTAACATTTGGTTGAGAAAGAATATCATTTTGAACACCAAAAAGTTGATATGCTGAATTAGTGACAAGGAGATAAAAATTGTCAAAGGCGAAGATATTTGCGGGAATATGTGGTTTCACAACCGATGTAGAGGTTCGTATGGATGGCTCTGATTGTGCCCTTTCGATTGAAAGCGAATGTGAGTCAATCCAGCGTCTGGCAGCAGAATTGCGCAAGGTTGTGCCCTTCAGAGAAATTACATTTAGGGATGAAGGCCCCCTCACGTTGCAATTAGCAGCTAAGTATTGCCTCCATCCTGCTTGTCCTGTTCCAGTCGGGATTCTCAAAGCGGTCGAAGTAGAAGCAGGACTGGCACTGCCGGCTGACATCACCATTAAGATATCGAAATCTGAATAACTTAACAATGCTACGCAATTTTGATTATCAATACTCCGCAAATGCTCCCGTTGGATTGGCAAATCCAACGGAATAATCGGGATTTGCCAATCCCTATTGAGCGTGTTTGAGGACTACTGCTTATTAAAGTTAAGGTTTACAACAGTGTGTTTGTCTTGAAACCGTAACTGGTAAACTGGTTAGTGGTTAGTGGTACTTCGCAAACACAACCACCCACCACTCTACCAATCACCAATCACCAGTAGGGAAAAGGGAGGATATGAGACAATGATAAGAAACATCACTTTCGAGTTGATTATTTTCGTACTGACTATGCTACTCTGCATCCAGGCTTTCCCTCAAGCTACTTCAGAGGGAACCGCCTGGGTAAGCAGTCATGGGTATTCCAACTGTGTTCAACTTTCTAATAACACCATCAAGGTTATACTGGAACCAAACTGCGGAGGTAGAGTGCTGGAGTACTCTCTGAACGGGCAGAATGCACTGTACATTGACCCAAAGCAGGATGGCTGGACTAATATACCGGGGAAGAGGAAAATTGACCCCTGTGCAGGACGTTTTGACATCGGCCCAGAGCAGATAATTCCTCGTCGTCCGTACCTCTGGCTTGGCAAGTGGACAGCCGAGATTATCGCACCGCGCACAGCACGTCTAACCAGTGTTAAAGACCAAATTACTGGTGTCCAACTCATTCGTGAGTTCAAACTTGATAAAGTATCGTCACTTCTAAAATGCACACAGACTATCAAAAATATCAGCGGTTCCACAAAACAGTATTCCCATTGGAGTCGCACCTTTGCCACAGGCGGTGGCATCTGTTTAGTACCGCTAACTCAGGGAAGCCGTTTCCCATTGGGATATATTCTCTACGGCCCAGGACCGGTTATGAACTATCGGCCTGAAGCCCATCCGAATATAAAAATAAGGGATGGTTTTCTTGAAATATCAGGAACGCCGCCACAGCCTAAGTTCGGCATTGATTCGTATGCAGGCTGGTTGGGGTATATTACGCGAGATGATCTGCTTTTTGTGAAAAGGTTCCCCGTATATCCGAAACGCATCTATGGCGAAATGGCGGCTCTCACCATTTCAATTTGGTATTTCAAAGAAAAGATGTGTGAATTGGAACCAATCGGACCCTTAGAGACACTTCAACCGGGTGAAAACGCTTCCTTTACTGAAGAATGGTGGTTATTCCCCTATGATTACCCTCAAAAAGGGCAAAAAATCAAACTTGATGTACTCAAGGCATTTATTGAAACAAGAACACGCTAAGAGGCTGTGTGAAAAGTCATGTCATGTAACGTCGTAAAAATAGGGTTCGATGGCATATGGACGGACGGGGTAGCGGCGGCTCTCCGTCCCGCCTCTAAACGCTTTTTGAACTCGGTGTATGTGTTTTGGCCATCTCCGTAAACTTAAGGGGTACCGGACTGCAAAAATCAACAAAGTGTATTTTTGCAAAGCCCATTGCGCAACAATACGCTTCGCTGATTGTTGCACTCCACGAAGCGATGCTGATGCTACCCAGCGTTAAGTTGACAGTAATGGTGTTTTGGCATAGGAGGAACAAATGATGACAAAAAGACCGAACCTTGTGTTCGTATTTCCCGACCAATTTCGCCAGCAGGCCATAGGATATGTCAATCAGGACGCAGTCGTTACCCCACATCTCGACCGCTTCGCCTCTGAGAGCATCGTCTTCACGCACGCCGTCAGCAACTATCCTGTGTGCAGTCCCTATCGGGCGATGCTCTTTACTGGCAAATATCCCCCCTCAAACGGAGTTATCACAAACTGCAATTCCGATACCGCCAAGTATGGTATATTCCTCAGAGAGTCAGAGCGCTGTTTTTCGGACGTATTGCATGATGTGGGATATAGTCAGGGCTACATCGGAAAATATCATCTTGACCCACCGTCAGAAGCCGATTATGAGTATACCGAAGGCAGACGAGGCGATGGCAAGGCATGGGATGCCTATACGCCTCCCGGTCCGCGGCGCCACGGTTTTGATTTCTGGCATTCGTATGGGTGTTGCGACCAACACCTTCAACCTCATTATTGGGAAGGTAAGGCAAAGGTTGATGAGCGAACGGATGTCAATGATTGGTCAGTAAAACACGAAACGGATGTTGCAGTTGAGTACATACGCAACCGTGATGGAAAACACCGCGCCCCAGACAAACCCTTTTCCCTTTTTATCGCATTCAATCCACCGCATACGCCGTTCCAGCAGGTTCCCGCCAAGTACCTTGAAGCATACATCGGTAAGTCCAATGAGGTACTTCTAAATAGACCAAATGTTAGCTTAGAAGGAAAAGGTGCGCCCGCAGGACAACACGTTAAGAATTACTTCGCTGCTGTCACGGGCATTGACGAACAGTTTGGGCGGATACTCGACAGCTTGACGGAAGAGGGACTTGAGGATGACACCATTGTGGTATTCACGGCTGACCACGGCGAAATGATGGGGAGCCACGGGCTAATGCACAAGGGCGTGTGGTATGACGAATCCTTGCTGATTCCCTTCCTCATCCGCTGGCCGGGTAAACTCAAGCCGCGATGGGATGATTTACTGTTGAGTGTGCCTGATGTGATGCCCAGCTTGTTGAGCCTTATGGGGCTGAACGCTCACATCCCGAAAGATGTCGAAGGCAGCGACTATTCGGGTGCCATCCTCGGCGGGAACATCCATAGGCCAAGTTCAGCACCGTATTTCATCATGACACCCGATTGGCCGGAAGGAGGTAAACGCGGCTTGCGTACCCACCGATATACCTTCGTCATCCAGCGGCAGAGGGGCAAGGTGGAAACGTACATCCTCCATGATAATCAAGTTGACCAGTATCAGATGCAGAACGTTGCTAACGAAAATCCAGACGTTATCAAGCAACTTGCTGATGAGTTGACTCAGTGGCTGGAGAAGACAAAGGACGCTTGGTTGAAAAACAGTTGGGTTGGTCAGAAAAAACTTGATATGGTAATTCCCTTGTCTCTGACCAACCCGACTGGAGAAGACAAAGGACGCTGAAAAACAGTAGGTTGGGTTGGTCAGAAAAAACTTGATACGGTAATTTCCTTGTCTCTGACCAACCCAACAATTCTAAGGAAAGGAAATGCTAAGATGATATTACACCGGAAAACTTCACTCAAGTTAATGGCACTACTTCATCTATTGACTTACAGTGCCCTGATATTTGTTATTGGAAAGGTTGGTTTTTCAAATATGCAAGAGCATACCAAATACCCGGTTACATGGACTGTCGCTCGTCATGAAGGCAGAAGAGGTAGGATACTATTCGCGGCAGATTCCGTTCTGGAAAAACTCGTAGACAATCCAAATTTTGTGCCTGAATGGGCGGAAGAGGTTACCGCCGATGAGAGTGGTGCCGTGCGACATCAATTACTCAGGAATGGTTGGGCTTACAGCGTTTACGAAGTGGATAAGCAGCAGACTGTCCTTTTGGAAGGCAACGGCTTCCATTCTATATTTGTCAATGGAGAACGATTTGTAGGTGACTACTACTCAAAGGGCTATCTCAGGGTGGCGATACCGTTGAAGCAAGGGGAAAACCATCTCCTTGTCCGTGTGCGTCGCGGAGGCTTCAAATTGAATTTGACCCTGGCTAATGGCTCATGTTCTATTAGCCCGCGTGATTCACTCCTGCCAGACATGCGCGAAGGGGTTTTGCTTGATACCTTCGGCGCGGTGGTGATTCTGAATCACACGGATAAACCCCTCACCAATGCGATGCTTGAGGTGGCATCACCTTCTGGAGTCTTTGAGAGGGTTCAAATGCTCGTCGCCCCCGTGTTGCCCTACGGTTTAGCCAAGCCCGCTTTCCCTCTGAAACAGATACGCCAGCCTGAAGAGGATGACATCCAGGACGGTAAATGCAAACTCTCAATCACCCTGAAAGGGCAACCACATAGGGTTGCACCTACGGGCGAACAAACTTACGATACAGTTGATGTTTCCATTTCCCTGCGCAAATCGGGCAGTGCCTACAAAATGACGAAACTCTCCGCTGTGGACGGTTCCGTACAATATTATGCCGTTCGTCCGCCTACGAAGTTAGAACCAACGAAAGAATACGCCCTCTATCTCACGTTGCACGGGGCGGCTGTAGAAGCCACCGGGCAGATTGGGGCCTATTCTTCCAAGCGTGACGGGTATTTGGTCGCGCCGACAAACCGGCGTCCTTATGGATTTGACTGGCAGGAGTGGGGGCGGCTGGATACGCTTGAAACGTTGGATCTGTTTGCCGCCAATCACAAAATTGACCCGACGCGAATTTACTTGACGGGGCATTCGATGGGTGGACACGGTGTCTGGTATCTTGGCGCGCTCTACCCTGACCGATTTGCGGCTATTGCGCCATCGGCTGGTTGGGCGTCCTTTTTCTCGTATAGCCGCTCCCGCCGAAAGGAGGACGAAACGGAGGCGCACCAATCCCCCTTTGAGTTAGCACAATTGGAAAGCGACACTCCAAGCCTGATTGACAACTACACGAATTTACCCATTTATGTGCTTCACGGGGAGAAGGATGACAACGTGCCAGTCAGAGAATCACGCCAGATGGTAGCCAAACTCGAAGGGTTCCACAAAGACTTTGTATATCACGAACAACCCGGCGCAGGACATTGGTGGGGTTCAGCATGCGTTGATTGGATGCCGCTTTTCGAGTTCTTGCGACGCCATCGGAATCCTCTGCAACCGTTGGACATTCGATTCAGTACGCCCAATCCTGCCATCTCAGCTTCGCGCGCTTGGCTCACGATTCAAACGCAGATTAAACCGTCAAGACTTAGCTCTGTTGATGCCAAAATTGACCCGCGGGCGAGGGGAATAACAATTTCAACGGATAATGTTGCCTCACTCCGTTTAGCATTGGGTGATGTGTTGCCAAACGGCATTGCCACCATCCGAATTGGCGAGACAACCCTGGAGCCAACGTCTAAAGAGTCGCTCATCTATCTTGCGCGCGCTGAAGATGGTAACTGGAACATCGCTACGCCGCCTTCTGCTTGGATAAAGGGCCCGCATCGTGGCGGGTTGTTCAAGTTAGCTTTCGATAAGCGGATGGTTTGGGTTTATGGGACGAGCGGTACGGAAGAAGAGAATGCCGCTCTTCTCGCTAAAGTGAGATATGATTCCCAGATGTGGTGGTATCGCGGCAACGGTAATGTCGAAATTGTGTCCGATTCATCCTTTGAGCCAACCGATTTTGGTAACCGAAACGTCATCCTTTATGGCAACGCAGACACTAACTCTGCATTCGGTAAACTTTTGCAAAACTGTCCGATTCAGGTGAATAGAGACAACGTTAAGGTAGGCACTCGAACTTATCAAGGCGATTTGGGTGTCTTCTTCATCTACCCGCGCGCAGATACAGAAGATAACTCAATAGGCATCATCGGAATGACTACGCCTAAAGCCACACGCATGAATTTTCAAGCGCGGTACTTCACCTCTGGTGTCTCCTGCCCTGACTATGTGGTATTCGGACTCGAAACGTTGTCCAGGGGCATGGAGGGCGTCCTTGAAGCTGGTTTCTTCGATAACGATTGGAATTTGACCGGTGATTGACAGAGAAATTGATAACAAAATTCAGAAAGGAATAGGCGACTTCCATCGCCGAATTTTTATGAAATCTAAAGTTTCCGAAACAAATCAAAGTATGTCCAAGCGAGAGCGTTTGGAGACAGCTTTCGCGTTGAAAGAGCCTGACCAAACGCCCATTCTTGGCGGTTGGATTGCGTGCCCAGAACACATCATGACGATAACTGGCGCTACTGCCGAAGAGTATTGGTCTAACCCGACGGAAGTGTCGATTTCGGCTTATGAGAAATTGGGTACAGACGGATTGGTGAGCATCTTTGTGCCCAGAAACAGAGACGACTTTCGTTGCGTTGATAGCAACAGCTACGCCAAAGCTGCCCCGGGGCTTTCCCTTGAAGATGCACTGGAAGGCATTGATGCACTTCCCTCCCCCGAAACCATCGAATCCCAGTTTGACTTTGACGCTGCTTATGAAAACTTTCGGCAATCGCTAAAACAAACACAAGCGCGCTGTGGCGAAATGGTATGGATGCCTGCGCAATGGGGGGCAGGGGCAAGGGTAAGTTGGTATGGTTCTTACGGTTATGAAAATTTCTTTTACGTGGTGGGGCTGTATCCCGACAGAGCGCGTAAACTCATGGAGGTTGGTGGCGCGCAGGGGAGATGCCAGTCCAGGTTGGTCGCCAAAGCCGTATCGGAAGGGTTATACCCTCGTGCGGTTCTGTTGGGCGAAGACATCTGCACACAACGCGGTCCAATGATTTCCCCCGATTTCCTTGAACGCCACTACGCACCGCAGCTTCGATATGGACTGGAGCCGCTCCTTGAGGTAGGCTGCCGTCCCGTCTGGCATTGCGACGGAGATGTTCGGCCAATGCTCGACTTTCTCATTGACGTTGGCGTTCAGGGGTTTCAGGGTTTTCAACCCGAATGCGGGATGTTGCTTGAGGAGATTGTCCAAAGACGCACCCGCGATGGCGAACCGTTAATGATATTCGGCCCCTTGGCTGTCACCACAGAACTGCCTGTATGTTCCGCCGAAGAAATTTTCTCAAAGGTCAAAAATGCTATCGACATCTGCAAGGGCAACGCGTCGCTGGTAATATTCACGGCAAATACGATTAACCCCGACGTACCGCTGGAAAACATTCTGGCGATGTACGAAGCAGTTATGTCGTAGCGATGTAGAAACCGAGTTTCTATGTGCTGAAAAATGGAAGAAGACGAAAAGTATACAACATACATAGAGGCATGGCGCGCAAGAGTTAAAGCGCGAAAAGAGAGAGAAACACGTATAGCGATTGTCGCTAAAAAACGCGCTCAAGAGTGCGCCAGACTCCTTTGTGAGGAATTTGGAGCTAAACGGGTTTACCTTTTTGGTTCCTTAACAGAGGGTACTTTTCATGAAAATTCTGATATTGACCTGGCCGTAGAGGGTTTGCTACCAAATCTCTACTTTAGAGCACTGGCAAAAGCCTATGGAGTAAGTGATGGTTTTGAAATTGACCTTGTGCCATTGGAAGAATACCCATTCAAGGAAAGTATCTTAGTAGAGGGGGAGTTGCTCTATGCTGTCGAAGGAAGCGAAACGATTCATTCGTCTAAAGGCGAACATAGAAAAGGACATAGAGGATTTGGAGACACTCCGACAAGAGAAGGATGAAGTTGGAATTGAAGGAACGCACCCAAGAATTCTTGGTTCCATTTTACATGATTTCTACACAGCTATTGAGAAAATATTCCGCAGGATTGCAGAGGAATTCGATGGAGGGCTTCCTCAAGGAGAGAGCTGGCATAAAGAACTTTTGGAAAATATGAACCTTGAATTAGAGGGAATCCGCCCTACAGTAATTGGCGGAAAACTGAAACAGGATTTGGACGAATATCTTCGATTTCGCCATGTCTTTAGAAATATCTATGGATTTCAATTGCACCCTAAAAGATTGAAAGAATTAGTCCAAAATTTTGATGCTGTTTCCTCCGACTTTATGAATTCACTGCAAGAATTCATCCTATTCATCGGGACATTAGCGCGTAGAGTTGATGCCTGACGCATGGCAATATTCGCCGCAAAATTGTGCCTGTTTGTGAATTTGTCGTCTTAGGGTGCTTGGGATTCGTCTTCGCATAGCAACTAAGTTTTCCCCTTATTTTCTTGGGAAATCGCAGCTAAAGCTTTCATTGCTTGTGCCTTTCTGATGGTGCCGTCTTCAAATTCTCTAACTAATTCGTGAAGCTCGACGCTTTCTTCTGGCGTTAATTCGCCCTCTGTTGCTTTACAAAATAGTTCATCCATGCGAAGTTGTTTTTCTTCAGGAAATCTATATTCAACGAGGGAGCGAAGAAACGCTTCGCCTTCTTCGCGAACTACACTGAGAATGTCAACACGCTCTTTCAAAATTGAATCGACATCTGATTGGATAATTGCTCTTGGCATTGACATCTCCTTGTTATTCAGGTAATTCTTTACCCACTTTTGAATCGGTGTCAATGCTCATAGTGTACAACAATTTTGCTCTTTTATCAAGGAGAAAACAATGGACAAACACACATCTACGTTTCCAAAACAATTTGTTCAACCTGTGGCATTCGGGTGGCCCTATACGCTTTCGCCACACGACGCTGGTTTAGTCATAGAGGACGTTTGGCCAACTTTATTCTTTGGTGTCGAACGTTTGCCTGAAATCAAGCAAAAGGTCAACCAGTTTTATTGGGCTCAAACAGCGGTTGAGCAGATGAAAGCCGAGGCGGAAATAGTTCTTTCCAAACCACCGCAAAAACCGAAACAACGGATAGGATGGAGACACGATTTTTACTCACATAACACAGCGGAACACTTGTTGTACAATCCCGACAGTCCCGACAAACATTTTGACCCTTCGGATGGCTCCTGGCACGGTAGCGAGGCGCAACGTCGCGCATGGGCGTTGCTTACGCATGAGCGGACGTTCAGGCTGATGCGCAGTCTTAGCGTGTTGTATGGACTGACGGGAGATGAAAAATACGCAACGTGGGTGGCTGATGGGATGCGCGCCGCTGTGGAGATGTTCGCACGTGATGATTTGCGCGAGGGCAACAACACCGAAGCGCTCTATTTCCAGCCGCTTTACGATGCGCAGATTCTGTTGTTGTTGGCTAACAGCTTTGGACTTACACGTAATAGCAACGCTTATTCTGAATCTGACCGCGCAAATATCATTTCAGGCATCTTTGAATCTGCCATACCATACCAACTTCGCTTTTTCAAGAAGACCGGCACACACAATATGACTTGTTATGTGGCGGCAGCGCTGGCGACGGTAGGTTCTCTCATCGGGTGCGAAGATTGGATAGAGATGGCGTTGGACGACGAAAAAGCGGGTTTGTCGGCACTGCTCAAAAACGGATTGCGCGAGGACGAAAACGGTGAGCCAGACGGCTTCTGGTTTGAAGGCACGATGTTCTACCACTTTAAACAACACAACGGCGAGGATTACCAGGTGTTGTTTATAGCCGGACCGCACGGCGCAGGACATTCCCACCCTGATAAACTCCATGTCAGCCTGACCGCGCGAGGTGAGTGCATTGCGATTGACCCGGGTACGGCGGGTTATGCAGTACGCGAAATTCACAAATACTACCGCAGTACCTTAGCGCACAACACACTGTTGGTCGATGAGAAAGACCAAAAACCCGTAAAAATCGCTTACCTGAATTTCCAACCAGACGCTACGCCAGCCTACGCGCTCGGCCGCCTGGAGGATGCTTACGAGGGTATACGACTGACGAGGGAAGTCTTTTTTGAACCGCCGTATCTCGTTCTTCTTGACCGATGCGAATCTGACATTGCCCACCGCTATGGTTGGATTTTCCACGCCTACGGCAGCATGAGCGCGCGTGTGAGTTCCGACATCGCCCCGCTTGATTTCCCGCCGCTTCCAGAAGAGAACGCCTTCGCTCACTTTACAAACCGTAGTATGCTCTATACCGATGGATTTTTAACGGTAGATTGGCGAGTTACTGACCGAATCTGGTTGCGCCTTGTTGTTGCTTCTGACCAAAACATGGAGGCGACGCTGGGTAGAACGCCGGGCAACCCCCGCCCAGATGACCGGGGCGCTGTATTCCTCCGCGCAACAGGCACTACACAGCGTTTTTTCGCCGCATTCGAGGTCAACAGCGGCGCGCCTACATTGCAAGGTATCAGTACGTTATCCGATGGAACGCACCTTTTGGAGACAGCTACTGGCGCAAAGATTTTTTCTCCTTGACACATCACACATTATCGTGTAGTATTTATCACGACGAACTTCTGTGCACAAATACGTTAATCACAAGACTCATAAGGAGAAATTAAGATGAGAAGACTACTTTTACTAACCTTAACGATTTTATTTGCAGGTTTTTCTACAAGTACGACTCTGGCTTTCGTTGAACAAGAATATAAACTGCAAGAAGTGTTAGATGAAAGCATAAACATCGTCTTTGGTATAGTGAAAACAGCCGATAAGTTGAGGCAACGAGCTACAGTCGAAGTAAAAGAGGATATCAAAGGCAAAAGCGGACTTAAAACTATTAAAATTAACGTTGCAGCAGGACAGGTGAGATATGGAAGCACACCGAAGATGTTAATGAAGCATCTCAAAGTTGACGAGCCGATTATCGTATTCTACCGAGCGGTTGGCTCAATTGAATCACTGGGGCATGTAGACGGCACATGGTTTCAAATGAAAAGCCCCCTCCCTCCTGGAGTGGACATCAATAACGTTTGGTGGAACTATACGCATATCGAGATACACATGCACAGGACATTCAAGGGTACTACAGAGGAATTTCAAAAGACGCTGAGATATGCGCTGAGATTTGAAAGCCCACAATTTCTGGAAACCGCCCTACAACATAAGGACATAGAGGTACGCAAGATGGCTGTAACAAAATTCGCCGAACGCAGGGAACCTGACAGGATGCTACCCGCTCTAAATGACAGCGATTCCGCCGTACGGGTTTTTGCGGTTGAAAAGTTGGCGCATCTCAATCATTCTGCGGGATTGCTTAAAGCCCTTGACAACAGTAACGTATCTGTTCGTAGGAAAGCGGCGGAAGTATTCGCCGCCAAACTCGACATGCGCGGTTTGTACAAAGCCTCTAAGGATGAAGATATTGTGGTACAAGATATAGCGTCCAATGCCTTCTATCCACAGGATGCATTGGCTAAAGCTCAAGCTGTAGGCGCGTTAATGGAAACACTCGAAAACCCGGATGTCGAGATGCGACGTTTTGCAATTAATATATTGGAAAGGGTAACAGGGAAACGTCATGGATTTGGCCCAAATGCCACCGAGAATGAACGAAAAGAGGCTATGGATAAATGGCAATCCTGGTGGAAAGAACAACTTAAACCCGGGCTAATAGGAACATACTGTCGCGGGCAAAATTTTGACAAGAAAATCTTCGCAAGGGTAGATAGCAGAATTAATTTCATCTGGGGCTTTGGGCCGCCTGACCGCAGGGTTCCTGCTGACCACTTCTCCGTCCGCTGGAACGGTTTGATAAAAATAGAAAAGGGCGGCAACTATAATTTCTATGTATATAGCAATGATGGTGTTAAACTCTCTATTGATGACAAGGAAATAATCTCAGATTCGGCACAAGGTTCACCGATGATTTCGGGAAGTAAACCAATACGCCTGACGAAGGGTTATCACGCAATCAAGATAGAATATTTTGAATTGGCAGGCGAGGCTTCCATCCGCTTGTTCTGGCATACGCCAAGAGGATTGGAAATTGTTCACAAAAAGAACCTGTTTCATGCAGAATTTTAGGTGCAATCGCCTGAGTGGCTCCAAAATGTAGCGGCGGGGCCTTGCCCCGCCAATGTGCAGCGTAGCGGCGTAGTTCTATCTCGCCAGGCGACGCTCTATAAGGAAGGATTGTTGACCAACACTGGGATACACGGTTTTCCCGTAAATGAATTGAGCGAGCGGGGAGCAAGCATATAACTCGTTTCATCAAGCAGTTTTACTGATGTTTTCGTGCGAATGTTAAGCTGTTTCTTGACACTCTTGAGGAGGTTGTCCTCTTTGTCGTGATGTGGAATGACACAGGTGAAACTGCTCATCCCCTCGTCAAATACCGTCGTTTCAACCTCAAGCTCGGATACAGCGGAGACTGCTTCGTGCATCGCTTCAGCCGCCCGTGCTCTGTCGCCTTTGCCATCGGCTTGAATTGCGATGTCACATCCCTCAGTCAGTTTGCCCGGTATGCCCCACGCAAGGGAACGGTAAAATGATGGGTGTTCATTTATGCCAAAACGCATGTTCATGAAAACAGCGAGTAGAAACACATCCTCCGGGTTTTCGATTCTCACGACCGGGCCATCTTCGCCGAGTTTCACATTTCTTTTTTGTGTCGCCTCAAAGATGTCCTTTTGCACCGACTGGTCAGAATAATAGCTGATGTCGTCACTTTTCAGTTCCCATCGCCACGCCTTCCAGAGTTCTTTCAGGTCAAATTTGTGTTTTTGGCTTATCTCGAAGAGACTCAGCACAAGCCCGTTTTGAGTGAGATATCTTACCTCGTCAAGAGCGGCTTTAAAATTTGGATTCTCCTTCGTTGATGCAACCCAATTGAGGTGTTCCCTTGCAGTTTTGAGCATCCCTTCGTAAAGTTGTTTGTCGGTTGGCTGAAGAAGTTGTCCGAATCTCACACCCCCTTTAGGTTTATCTTTCACGTCCTCAAATGTGTCAACTTTTTGGAACTGCTTCGAGGCTGCCTGTTTTTCGATGGCAAAGCGTTCCTTCGTCAAGAAGTCAAGGAGTTTTGCCATCTGTTCTTGAGCATCAGTGGGGGCATATTTCCACCATCCCTCCAGTATTTCCACGTTTTCGGGCTTCGCGTCCCGCCATGAAAAATTGTCAAAATCCTCCATGAATATGGGCATACTCACCAACCCTGTGTTCTCGTTAATCGAGTAAGCAAGCCGGAGGAAATGGGAGGGATTAGTAAAAGACCGGTCGAGTTTTTCGCCTTTGACGAGTTTGCCTACGAAGTTCATAAGGTGTGAGCGGTATTTTGCGCTGCTCATCCTATCGCCCGGGAATACCTCGCCGGGAATAATAACGTGCGCGCTGGCGTGTCCGCTGAACTTAACACAATAGTATACGTTGAAATCGTTGAGCATGTCGATTACAGGCCTTGTCGCCTCGAAACATCGTTTCCAACTGCGTTTGTTATCCACCTCTATCACAAAATCACATACCTTCCTGTCCTCAGAGGTTCTGGATACCATCCCATGAAACGAAGTCCATAACTTGCTGTACATCGCGTGATAGATTGCCAGAGACAGAATATCCTCCGGTTTTTCGAGGGATTTGTAAAGCGCTCTGAAGTGTTTGAGGACGGTTATCTTACGTCCCTTAGCATAGTCAAAAATGGCTTGCTGGATTTCAGGGCGGGAATAATACCCATATATTTCGGAAAACTTACTAAAATGACGGGCAGACATCCCCTCGACAGCCTCCTGTCCCTGTTTGACCGCTACATCGTATCTTGCTGTGAGATGCGCGCTTACGTTGTTATGCCAGTGCTTACCTATTCTATTCCTCCTTGCCATCGCCCACCTCCCTTCTCAGTGCTTTCTCAGCGTCCACAATATCCACCTTCATCAACGAGATAGCAGATAGCACCTTCGCTTTGAGGTATTCGTCCCAAACAGCATCCTCAATTTGACGCAGGAGATTTATGGTTTGTCTCAAACCCATGACGATATCACCTTCGTCGGCATCGGTGAATTTCGACAACTCATCGACATCATAACCTTTACACCAAACGCTCACTATGTTACTCAAGCTGGCATCAAGGAGCTTAAACGGCTCGTCTATACCAAAGGCAACCTGTCTCCGCCGAAGGTTTTGTATTAGCCCGTTGAGTTCGGCGAAACTCACATCAAGCTGTTCCTTGCTAAGTTCTTGGTAGAACGCATCAGGATGCGCTTGAAAGACAATTGCGGCGGCGGTTATATTTATCCCAATTTCATCCAAGATGTCGAAATACCCGTTGCAGATAATCTCCGTTGTCTGAAGTTCATGTCCGTAGATGTGAGAGGCGAACTGCCCCTTTGGGGTTATTGTTTCCCCTTTGATGTAGCCGAGCCCTTCAAGGAAGGTCAATTTTCGAGCCACATCGCCAAGGATGTCCCCGTCCATCTTCTCCTTCTGTTCAATGAGATGCGACGACGTTTTCTTGATTTTAGCGTCCTGCTGAAACCGTGTTATGCACTTGCCACGTTCAGCACAAACATGACATGGTATGTCGGCTCTCCTGCGCTCGAATTCAGCAAGGACTTCCTGCAATCTGGCAATGGCAGCGTTCAGGGCGGATTTATCGCGTTTGAACTCCCGCCTTACCCTCCTACTTTCACGCTTGAAGTTGTTCTTCTCCTTGGTGAGTATGTCAGTGAGTTTTTGGTATTCTTCTATAATCTCCGGCTTACCGTGAGGACAACTTATCTCACCAACTTGTCCGAGAGAACTGAGTTTTTGTTCTATCTCGTTTAACGGTGCCATCATCTGATACCTGTTGAAGCTGCGTTCGAGGAGGGAATATATCCTCCGTCCGTGTCTCTCATATAAGTTCAGGATGACGGAATAGGAGAGGTTGAGTTGGCTTTCGATGTTTTCAACCTCGCCCATCGTAGTCCTTTCGACGAGCGGCAGTTCAGCCTCAAACGGATTTACACGCACATATACGCATCCCTTCTCATCTAAGCCTCGCCTTCCAGCCCTGCCGTCCATCTGGTGGAACTCCCGCGCTTTGAGGTATCTCCTGCGGTTGCCGTCGAACTTTTCAAGTCCATCCACCACAACGGTTCGCGCGTACGCGTTTATCCCCACGGCGAACCCCTCGGTTGCAAAGATG
Source organism: uncultured bacterium (assembly GCA_964601015.1). GTDB lineage: Bacteria > Poribacteria > WGA-4E > DTYX01 > CAZRLY01 > CAZRLY01. Next base: position 9,980 of record CAZRLY010000001.1, on the reverse strand, counting down.
AGCTTCAAGAACCCCATCGCGAAGAGTTTCTCAATGACCAATTTTACCTGAGGGAAAAGCCCGGAGTGGTGATATGCCATTCCCTTTTCGATAAGTTCGCGCATCAACGCTACCGTCCTACTTTCGGAAAGTCCATGTTCAAGGCACAACTCATCATACATTGAAACCGCCTTCTCTGCTTCTTCCTCTGACAGCAGCTTGTATTTCTCAGGTTTAAGCGAAGCCAATTCCATGTACTCGTAAGCGAGTTCTTCACAACGCTTCCTGCTCATTGAGAAATACAAACACGGCAGTCCCCCTTCGTCACAGAATGTTGAGATGATGTCCCTCTTACCATCGCTGATTTGCTCGTGGCGTTCTCCAGGAGGGAGGTGCTTAACGGAGCGGAGTTCATCAAGGGTTGTTACGCCAAGTTTTTCCGAGAAGAACTTCAGCTCCAGAGGGACAGGACGTTTTTCCTCGTGGATTATCCTGACATCCCTGTTTCGTACCGAACTTATCCACATCGCAAATTGTGTCAAATTCGGCGCGGTAGTGCTCAAGCAGAGGAATTCAATCTGTTCAGGGGCAAAGATGATGCTCTCCTCCCAGACTGTCTTGCCACCAATTTTGTTGATGAAGTACATCTCATCGAGGATGACGTATCGCACACCCACCAACGTTTGAGGCGCATCGAATATCGTATTGCGGAATATTTCCGTAGTCATAATGAGGACGGGGGCGTGCGGGTTAATTGAAACATCCTCGGTGATAATGCCTACCTTATCTGAATACTTTATGAAGACATCCCTGAATTTCTGGCAACTGAACGCTTTTATGGGGGCGGTGTAGATTATCCTCTCGTCGTTTAAAAGTGCAGTTTCGATAGCATATTCAGCGATGACGGTTTTCCCTGCACCCGTAGGCGCGGCAACTACCGCAGTCTGCCCCCTCTTTATGGCATCAATCGCCTCTATTTGAAATTGGTCAAGTTCCAAACCTTGATAGTTCATCTAAGATTTACCCCTCGCTTTTTCTCATCCGCCCACCTGCTCACCCGCTCCCCTGCTCCTCTGCTCCCTTACCCACCTGCTCGTTTTTTTCCACTGTCATCTGGTATTTATCATAAGTCTCGCCATTGCCGGCGGTTATGTCGTTTTCGACATCGGTAACTTCAAAGCTGCACTTTTCAAAACAACGGATAGCACCTCCATTATCCGCAGCCGTCCACAAATAAAGCAACTTTACGCCCAGTTCATCAAAAGCGAACGATAGAGCCGCTCTGACTGCTTCGGTTCCGTAGCCATATTCTCGATAATTCTTGTCAATAATGATAAAATCCAAACACCCAGTGCGTTCTTCCCACGGATGCCCAAGCCGCTTCAAAATTAAGAAACCGATATGTTCGCCAGTGAGTTTATCAATGGAAAAAGGAAATGAGTCCTCATCGGCTTTCCAGCGATGGATATCCTCAGTACATTTTTGTAGCGAATATGCCGGCCAGCGTAAAAGTTTTCGCACTTCGATATTGTTGCTCCACTGCCAAATCTTGCGAATATCGCTTTCTTCCGCTTCGCGCAGTTGAACAGTTCCTCCAAACATTCTTTCGACATCGCGCAGTTCTTCCCTGAGGACTAACAACTGGTCAGAATACCATCGGACATGCTCCTGCGCAGTCCTGATTAAACGAGGGTTCGGGCGTTCTATAAACTGTGACCGGATGATTCTGCCCTGAAATCTGTCCAACATGCGCTCATTTTTCTGGATAATTCTAAGCAATGAATCTTTGATTTGTTGTGCGTTATATTCTTGCACGATGTAGTGTTCCTCCTGATTTCTTGAGCAAAGAGCTTTTAGTAATCCTTAACTTTTTGCTCTTCGCTTTTTGTCTTACGCTTTTGCCCTTTCGTCCTTCGCTCAAATCGCCCCCCTTTGACGCCCAACAATCGCAGATAGCTGTCATAGCGTTTTTTGCTTATCTTACCGGCTTCGACAGCTTCTTTGACTGAACAATCGGGTTCATGTGTATGCGAACAACTGGGGAATTTGCATTTGACAAGGTATTCGCGCATTTCAGGGAAAAAGCTGTCCAGATATTCGAGCGGGATTTCAAAAAGTCCTAATGCTCTGATACCAGGCGTATCCGCTACGAATCCTCCAAAATCCAGCGACAGTAATTCCACGTCCGTTGTTGTGTGTCTTCCCTTTTGAGTTTTTTCGCTCACATCGCCAATTTTAAGTTTAAGTCCCGGCTGAACGGCGTTTAACAGGGTGGACTTGCCAGCGCCAGACGGGCCCGCTACTGCGGAGATTTTATCTTTCATAGCATCGCGTAATTCATCAATTCCATCTCCTGTCACCGCGCTGGCATAGATAACAGGGTAAAAATCTTCATAGACGTTCATCTGGGATTTTATCTTTTGCGGTTTTGCCAAATCCATTTTGTTGATGCAGATGACAGAATCCATACCGGCAGCTTCGGATGTAACCAAAAATCTGTCCAACATGCGCAAATTCAGCGGGGGATTTTTAGTAGCGAAGATGATTAAGAGTGCGTCAAGATTAGCCGCTATTATCTGCGGAAGTTTGCCAATGCGAGTACGTCCGAACTGACTTTTTCGTGGTAAAATTTCCTCAATGTGCCCCGCGATGCCATCAGGTGTGTTGATAACCACCCTGTCTCCGACGGATACTAAATCAGCCAAGCGCATTTCCTTCGTTTCCGCTCGTAATCTCTCATCTGCTTCCCTAATTTTAGGGCGCAACACGCAACGAACTAACTTGTCACCGCATTTGACATCGTAGGTGGGTTTGCGCGCCGTGATTACAATACCTTCGTTCATATTTTTTTGGTCCTTTCATTGTTAATTAGGCAACAGGCTGGGACAGAGAGCAGCCGCTACGACAAGGGAAGGTGTTTCATAACCTGCAACAACATCTCCTCATCGAAAATCGGTTCATCTCTACCTTCCGCGTATTGAGTCTCCACCCACTTATGAATAGCTTCAACAGCGGGGTGTTCTTCGCTCACAGCATCCTCACCCTTCAACTTCAGATAACTATTAATCCAATACAGAACGCCCAATTTTCCTGATACTTTTGTAATTATCACATTTGCCATCTCTTGCTGGCTTTTTTTCTCCTTTGGGCGTTTAACCTTATCCCTCTTCACCCCCGATACACTACTGATAACCTCTTTGGAGATATGGGAGTGTTTGAAGGCATAATGGTTAGGTTTCGGCCTATCAAACTGCGAATATTTTGCTAAATTGATTTCGCAACGGAGTACCGCCGGCTCCTCGTTGCGCTGTAGTGCTCTCCACTTGGCGATAGATTTGGCCTCAAAGGGTTTCATGGTAAACCAGAGCTTCTTTCGTGTGCTTCCTTTAAACCCCTCTTCCATGATTGCCTTTACCCTGTCTGCGGTAGTTCCATGCCAGACGCTGACGGTATGCTTGCCTACTCCGTGTGGTTTGATAATGAAACGGCTTATCAATTTTGCCTGTATACCATAGCGCATGGCAAACTCTTCTATAGTTAAATCCGGGTTAAGCTTTTTGTCTTCTTCAAATTTTCCTGCTAACCAAGCTAAATCTGAGTCGTCAAAACGTCTCTGATAGATGTTTTTCCTCTTTTGCCCTTTTTTGCGTTTTTTTGCCAATTTTAACTCCTGCTAAGTAAGTTCTCAAAAAGAATAAAAAGTGTAAGATTATTTCTAAAACTTGCTTATTCCCAACTAACGCCCGGTAGTAAAGAGTAACTTTAGTGGATAGTCGCTTACTTTTTACTCTCTACTATTCACTTTTCCTCCATAACACAATTTTGGATGCACTAACGACAAAAATTCGCAGGCAATATTACCTGTTTAACATCTATTACTTCCCTGAACGATTTCAATTCTTTCATAACGTTCATCGGTGTCTTGCTGTCAAGATTAATAACAGACAGAGCTTCGTTTCCCTTTTCTTTCCTTCCAAGACGCCATTCTGCGATGTTGATACTATTATTTCCCAGTAATGTCCCAATTTTCCCCACCACACCGGGGATGTCCATGTTCGATAATATCAGCAAAACGCCTGAAGGGTTGGCATCTATGCGGAAGTCATCAATTTTCACAATGCGTAGGTGGTTATGGTTGAACAGAGTTCCGGCTATTACTTTTGTACCTTCCTCTGTTCGCGTCGTAACTTCAATCAGATTCGCATAGTTTCTCGCGTCAGCGTTCTGGCTCTGTAGGACTCTGATGCCGCGTTCATTCGCTATGTACAGGGCATTGACGTAATTGACTGTTTCGTTCAATACAGGTTGTAGTATACCTTTCAGAGCAGCAATCGCCAGTGGTTTTGTCAGTTCAGAGGCGTCCCCCATACATTCCACAGATACCTCTTTTAGTCTGCCATCGGTTAGTTGAATATGTAACGCACCTATTTTCTCTGCCAGTTCAAGGAAGGATTTAGCGTTTTTGTATTCTTCCCCCATTATCGGGATATTGACGACGTTATCGAAGCCCCTGCCCTTCAAAGCGTCAATTACTTGTTTGGCTATTTGCACTGACACATCCTTTTGCGCTTCTTGTGTATGCGCGCCTATGTGTGGCGTAACTATAACATTGTCAAGTTCCAGGAGTTTGCTATCGACGGGTGGTTCTTTCTCAAAAACATCTATCGCCGCCCCTGCTATTTTGCCCGATATCAACGTTTCGTATAATACCTCCTCGTCACATATCCCACCTCTGGCGCAGTTAATAATCCGCACTCCGTCCTTCATTTTTTTTACCTCTTCTGACGAGATAAGGTTTCTTGTTTGGGCAGTCAAAGGCGCGTGGATGCTGATGAAATCGGACTCCTCCAACAACCTGTCAAAATCAACCAACTCCACGCCTAATTTCTCCGCCTGTTCCATGTTTATAAATGGGTCAAACGCTATCACTTGCATCCCAAAGGCCTTGCATTTTGTAGCTACCTCTTTTCCTATCCGCCCGAATCCAAGTATCCCTATCGTCTTACCATGAATTTGTATCCCCATAAACCTGCCGCGATTCCACTCGCAATTCTTCAGGGAGGTATGCGCCAACGGAAGATGTCTACACAAACTTAGCAACAGAGCTATTGTGTACTCCGCAACAGCCAACGTGTTGCCAAGTGGAGCGTTCATGACAGCTATTCCCTTCCTTGTGGCGCAATCAATATCCACGTTGTCCAACCCGCTTCCTGCCCTGCCAATGAGCTTTAATCGCTTTGCTTGTTCGATTAATTGCTCGTCAACCTTCGTTCTGCTTCTGACAATAATAGCATCGTAATCTGGAATAATTCGTATGAGTTCATCCTTTGTCAAGTTGGTATTCACGTCAATTTCTATCCCAGGTTCGTTTTTCAGAATGCTAATGCCTTCATCTAAGATTTTATCAGCTACTAAAATTTTCATATTCATCAGTAGTAAAGATAATAAGTAAAGAGTAATTTGTTCGCATATTACTTGTTACTTCAAAAGTTTATAAAACTTCGAGGCTGTGTGAGAAGTCCTCTGACACACGCTCTTAGGGAAAATTACTTAGCCCTTATGATTTCCAACACTTCATCGTGTATCCTGCCATTAGACGCTATGGCTGTATCTGAATATATCGTAGGATTTCCGTCAAAATCGGTAAGAAGGCCGCCCGCTTCCTCAACGATTACCTTGATGGCGGCTATGTCCCAGGGAGCTATTTCCGGTTCAACCATCAGTTCTGCACAGCCTTTCGCAAGCAGGATATGTCCGAAATAGTCTGCGTACCCTCTTTGTATCTGCGTTTGACGCGCCAATTCCATAAATAATTTTAGCATGCCGCGCTTGTCAAATATGTTGAAACCACCGTACAACATCAGTGACTCATTGAGTTTGTCAACCTCTGAAACAAAAATCCGCTCTCCATTGGCAAAACATCCCCCGCCTTTTGTCGCATAAACCACTTCATTCATCGCCGGCGCGTAAACCACGCCCAACACACATTCTCCAGCCTTTTCAAGTCCGATGAGCGTAGCATACATTGGGATGCCGCGGATAAAACTCTTCGTACCATCAATCGGGTCAATTATCCACTTGAATTCAGATTTACCAGCAATCTCGCCCGACTCCTCACCCAAAATGGCATCATCGGGATGGTGTTTTTGTATGTTGTTGATGATACTCTCTTCGCAAGTTTTGTCTGCTATCGTCACAGGCGTTTGGTCAGCCTTCAATTCCACTTTCGGGCGATGCCCAAAATATTCCAACGTAATATCACCCGCCTTCTTAGCGGATGCGATTGCAAAGTCCAATAGTTGTTTCATAGATATCCTCATCATTAAGATTGATACATTATTATACCACGAAGGCTGCCCAGAATACAAGTGGCGAATTTAGAAATTCCCCACGTTAGTATTTAAAGTAGTTCGGCGCTGTAACGCAAACTGTTTTAGTTTGCGACTTACAAATGGGGAATTTCTGACTTGACAAGCATTAATGGTTATGTTAAAATAGCACGAAAATTCTCAGGAGGTCAATTTAGTGAGTTACTACTTACAAGAGACAAAAATAGAGATTATCAACGAAGTACATGCAGGCGACATTAAACATGCTGTACTTGATTTTGACGGGACTATTTCTGTAATTCGAGATGGATGGCAGAATGTGATGGTGCCGATGATGGTGGAACTCTTGATGGAGACGCCAACTGGCGAGAGCAAAGAAAAACTTGAAGAGATAGTCGTGGAATACGTCGACCGATTGACGGGAAAGCAAACCATCTACCAGATGATAGAATTCAGCGAACAGGTTAAACAACGTGGAGGAAAGCCACTGGAACCTCTTGCGTACAAGCAGATGTATAACGACAGGTTGCTGCCGATAGTCAATGGGCGGATTGCAAAATTGGATAGCGGGGAACTCGAAGCAAAAGATTTTCGACTGCGTGGTTCTCTGGAGTTTTTGAAGGAGTTATGTGACAGGGGGGTTACGTTGTATTTGGCGAGCGGCACTGATATCGAATTTGTCAAGCACGAAGCCGACATTTTGGGAATAACCCCGTACCTCAAGGGCGGCATATTCGGCGCACTCAAGGAATACAAAAGGTTTTCCAAGGAGATGGTGATAAAAGGCATCCTGAGCGACTTTAATCTGGGCGGCGACCAATTGCTCATCGTAGGGGATGGATATGTCGAAATCCAGAACGCAAAAGCGGTAGGAGCTATAGCACTCGGCGTCGCATCAGTGGAAAACAACATATTCAACATGAACGCTGATAAAAGACAAAGACTCATTAACGCTGGCGCTGACATCATCATACCCGATTTTGGTGAGAGTGATAAAGTGATTGAATATTTATTCAATGAGCAAGGATTATAACATGCCAGTCAACTCGAACAAACCAGAACGGTGGAAATCAGATATTGCTCAGTCAGTAGATTTTTACAACGATTGGTTCATGCGCTTTGCACCAAAAACGTATCGTGAGACTCGCCTTGGGACAACAAAACAGGTAATGTCCGCTTTAGAATGGACAGATAACCTGACTAATATCGCACCAGATGTACTAAAGCAAAAGCCATCTGTGCTGCCTATACTCCGCATGGCAACAGCGCCACCGATAGCCCGCGAACGTCTTGGTGGGTTAGCTGGCGTATCCCCTAATCTTGTCAAAAGTATGGAAATTGACCAGCGCATCCCACCGCGGATGGAAAAGACGAGGGTTGATGATGAACTTCAGAAAATTGGTCAAATAATCAAGCGTTTAGTCGATGAGGATATATTCCCGTGGTTTGATACTGACAGGAAGCCAAACCAGAAAGATGTTCACCGTGCGGCAACAATCGTCGCTGACCGATTGTGCAGTGCAATTGCAAACCCGATTATTCGCAATGCCCAAGAGCAAAGACAGCTTGCATCCATCAGAAAGTGGCTAAAAAAACGAGGCTATGTTTTCGTCGAAGCAGGTGGTGGGGTTAAATTCGACGAACTGGAACCCGGTGCCTTTGCATTCCGACTCAACGTTCCTGTGAAGCAAAGGGCACGAGTCAAACTGGTCAATATTCCGGTTGACGTGGTTGTTATGCCCATTCAATCCAAGCCGGGTGACTTTCCATTATTGATTGAGGCAAAGTCGGCAGGCGATTTCACCAACACCAACAAAAGGCGGAAGGAAGAAGCGGCCAAAGTCGCTCAGTTGCGAAGCACCTACGGTGATAACGTGCGATTTATTTTGTTTCTTTGCGGTTACTTCGACAGCGGCTACTTAGGCTATGAGGCTACCGAAGGTATTGATTGGGTATGGGAACACCGCATAGAAGACTTAGTAGAATTTGGAGTGTAGATTATGTCGATAATCAATGAAAATAACTTAATTGACATCATTGAGCGGCGGCGACTGGAAGTTCAACATCAACTGGACTCTTTGAAAACACAAGCCGAGCGGAACAAACTTGGACAGTTTGCTACGCCAACTGTATTAGCTACGGATATTTTGGAATATGCTAAGACGCTATTACCTACATCCCAGCAGATTCGTTTTCTTGACCCGGCCTTCGGCACTGGCGCGTTCTATTCTGCTCTGTTGCGGGTGTTTCCTCCGTCACGAATCGCTAGAACACGGGGATATGAAATTGACCCGCACTATGGGAAAGGAACAGTAAAGCTCTGGGCTAATACACCACTAACGCTAAATATAACGGACTTTACAAAAGCAACGCCGCCAGCGTCGGACGAAAGTAAAGCCAATTTGCTTATCTGTAACCCACCTTATGTCCGACACCATCACCTGTCCGTTGAGGAGAAATCAAGGCTGCAAAGTCTCACCAGGCGGGTAATCGGCATAAAACTGAACGGTTTGTCTGGACTGTATTGTTATTTTCTCTTAGCATCGCACGAATGGATGGCAAGCGGCGGTTTGGCAGGCTGGTTGATTCCGGGTGAGTTCATGGATGTGAACTATGGCAAACAGGTTAAGCAGTATTTGCTGGAGCATGTCACGTTGTTGCGCGTTCATCGTTTCAATCCAGACGAGGTACAATTTGCCGACGCGCTTGTATCTTCCGCTGTGGTTTGGTTCAGAAAGGAAAAACCGCCAGTCGGCTACCAGGTTGAATTTAGTTACGGCGGCACACTGACAAAGCCAGAGGTATCTGAGCGAATACCAACAAACGAACTACGTCAAGAAGTCAAATGGACTAAATTTTCCAAAACATCCAGTGGGTTCCCCGATGCTGGGCAAAAAGCCAAATTATCGGCTCTGTTCAATATAAAACGTGGAATAGCCACAGGAGCAAACAAATTCTTTATTCTTACAGCAGAACAAATATCAACATACAGACTTCCCGGTGAGTTCTTAGTGCCAATTCTGCCCAGTCCCAGATACTTGACGGCAAATGAGATTGAGGCTGACGACAACGGAAATCCCATCTTGAATCCGCAACTCTTTTTATTAGCCTGCGATTTGCCGGAAAATGTCGTAAGAGCAAGGTATCCGTCGTTATGGGCATACCTGCAGATTGGAGAACAGGGAGGCATCAACGAACGTTATTTGTGCAGACATCGCTCCCCCTGGTACTCTCAAGAACATCGCCCGCCATCACCTTTTCTTTGTCCTTACATGGGACGCCAAACACAAGGGAATAGAAAACCATTCCGTTTTATCCTCAATCGTTCTAAGGCTACAGCGCCGAACGTATATTTGATGTTGTATCCAAAGCATGCGTTGGCGAAAGAACTCAAAGACAACCCAGAACTACTAAAAACTGTTTGGTACGCTCTAAATGAAATTTCACCAGATATATTGATGGGCGAGGGCAGAATCTACGGAGGAGGGCTACACAAAATTGAACCCAAGGAACTGACGAACGCTCCGGCTGATAGTATTTTGGACATTTTGCCAGACTTATCCAACACCGTGGGTAAACAATTATCTCTATTCGATTGTGCTGGCTGATTCTACAGCTATGCTGTTTCCAGAAAATAGTGATACAGTTTTGACTGAAGAGTTCGGATAACGT